>CAYFWJ010000029.1:0-28279 GCA_964346755.1 uncultured Ectothiorhodospiraceae bacterium | reverse complement strand
GCTGGGTTTAGAACGTCGTGAGACAGTTCGGTCCCTATCTGCCGTGGGCGTTGGAAACTTGAGGAGAGCTGCTCCTAGTACGAGAGGACCGGAGTGGACGTACCTCTGGTGTTCCGGTTGTTTCGCCAGAAGCACTGCCGGGTAGCTATGTACGGACGGGATAACCGCTGAAAGCATCTAAGCGGGAAGCCCCCTCCAAGATGAGGTTTCCCTAGACCCTTGAGGTCTCTAAAGGTCCGTTGAAGACTACGACGTTGATAGGCGGGATGTGGAAGTCTGGCAACAGATGAAGCTAACCCGTACTAATTGACCGTGAGGCTTGACCATATAACACCGAAGGACTTTCAGTCCTGACGCTATCTGTGAACAACCGAGCGGCGCTCCGATCAACGGAAGCGCGCCGTTACCTGTTTCCCTGGTGGCAATAGCGAACGGGAACCACCCGAATCCATCCCGAACTCGGAAGTGAAACCGTTCTGCGCCGATGATAGTGTGGGAGATCCCATGTGAAAGTAGGACACCGCCAGGGGCCTGCCTAAAAGCCGGTCGAGCGAAAGCTCGACCGGCTTTTTTTTGGTCACGCTTCTTATGCGCTCGACGTCAAATCGTATTCATCGGGGTGAGGTGTGACGTGGAGGATCTCGCGGACTGAGGTTGTCCCGTTGATTACCTGACGAAGTCCCTGGATACGCAACGGAACCAATCCCTGCTGATGACAGCGTCGGCGATAGGCGGAGAGGTCCATGTCATCTCGAATCCCCTCGCGCAATTGGCCGGTTAGATCCAGTAGCTCGTAGACCCCTTGGCGTCCCGCATAGCCCGTTTGGCGACATGTCAAGCAGCCGACGGGCGCATAGAGGCGGTCGGGGCACTTCAGCTTCCAGGGTCCCGTGATCTCCGCCCAATCCGTGGGTTTTGGGGGCTCAGTGCGGCGGCAGGCCGAGCACAGCCGTCGCGGCAGACGCTGCGCCAAGATGCCAATCAGGGTCGCGCGCAGGAGATAGGCCGGAATGCCGATATCCAACAGCCGGGTGATCGCTGAGACCGCATCCGTTGTATGGACGGTCGATAACACCAGATGACCCGTCAGCGCCGCTTGGATGGCCATTTCGGCGGTCATCCGATCGCGGATCTCCCCGACCATGATCACATCCGGATCCTGCCGGAGCAGCGTACGAATCCCGTCGGAGAAGTGGAGCCCGATACTGGGTTGAACCTGCATTTGGTTCAGTTGAGGGTCAATGAGCTCGATCGGATCCTCCACCGTGCAGACATTGACCTCGGGGCGTGCGAGCTCTCGAAGGGTTGCGTATAACGTGGTTGTCTTGCCAGAGCCCGTCGGCCCCGTCACGAGGAGCAGGCCGCTGGTATGGCGGGTCAATTGACGCCAAGTGCGGCGCTCCGTCTCGCCGAAGCCGAGTTCGTCGATCCCCCGTTGAGCAATATCCGGGTTAAAGATCCGGAGGACGAGCTTTTCGCCGGATGCCGCCGGCATCGTCGACAGTCGAAGTTCGATCTCGGTGCCCTGGGGCGATTGGGTCTTCAAGCGTCCGTCTTGGGGACGGCGGCGCTCGGCGATATCGAGACGGGCCAGTATCTTGAGCCGGCTGATCACCGCACCGAATACCCCGACGGGCATCTGATAGACCTCGTGGAGCAATCCATCGATGCGAAATCGGATCTTGCCGGCGCTGCGTCCCGGTTCGAGGTGGATATCGCTCGCTTTTTGATCGAACGCGTACTGCAGGAGCCAATCCACGATGGTGACCACGTGCTGGTCGTTGGCCTCCAACTGCCCGTGGCGGCTCAAGCGCGTGAGGTGTTCAAGATCCTCGATGGGGGCACTTGCCGGGGTGGGCCGTGCGCGATTCCCGGCCCCGTGTACCGACTGCGCGAGGGAGTAAAACTCCAGGAGATAGCGACGAATCTCCGTTGGCATCGCGACCACGCGCTGAATCGGCTTTCGCGTTAGATGGGCGAGCTCCTCTTCCCAGCCGCGATCGAGCGGGTTGGCGGTTGCGACCCGAATCCCATGTGCACCGACCTCGAGGGGTAGGATCTCGTGGCGTTGGGCATAGGCATACGAGGTCACCGAGGTTACTTGAGCCGGATCGAGGGACAACGGATCGATCCGTTCGAAGGGTAGATCGAAACGCTCGGCGAGCCACCGCGTGATGGACTCCTCGTTCAGCGGTTGCTTAGCATCCCGTGCATCGAGCCACCCATGTTCCGCGATGAAGGTAATCGGATGGACCGTGCGAGCCGACTTGGCCTCGGCGATGATCGCATCGGCCATGGCGGCCCGCTCGTCGGATAGACGGCCCGCCTCGTGGAGCCAGCGAAGTAACGAGGCGACATCGAGATCAAGGGTGTGCGCGCGGCCCGTCGAGAATGCCACAGATCGAAGAACCCTGGGGTAACCGGTTGAGGGAGGGCGAGACGGCGCGCCGGGCGAGTCCGGGAGCGATCCGCGCCGTGCGGCATCCGCCGGCTCGACGGGGCCGGCAGCCCGAGCGGCGTCGATGGCGGGTGTCTCGGGGTATGACGCGTGCGCGAGTCCGTTCGTTGGGACCGATCGAGGGGAGGGCTCGGCTCCAACCTATTCGGGCTTGAGTTCGCGAGCCAGTAGCGCCTCGACCGCTTGAATCGGTGACCGGCCTTCATACAGGATGCGGTAGACCTCGGCGCAGATGGGCATCTCGATCGCGAAGCGTTCCGCTAACTGCGCGATGGAGCGGGCCGTGTGGGCCCCTTCTACCAATTGCCCGACGGCCGCATACGCCGATTCGACGGAGTCCCCGCGGCCGATCGCTAGGCCCAGTCGCCGGTTGCGCGATTGATCGTCGGTACAGGTCAAGACCAGATCGCCGAGTCCCGATAGGCCCGTGATCGTCTCAGGCCGGGCGCCCATCGCGGCCCCGAGCCGTCGGATCTCGGCGAGGCCACGCGTGATCAGCGCCGCGCGGGCATTCGCCCCTAGCCCGAGTCCGTCGGCGATGCCCGCTGCGATTGCCAAGACGTTTTTGACCGTGCCCCCCAGTTCCACCCCCTCGACATCCGTGCTCGTATAGGCCCGGAAGTGGCCCCCGTGGAGCGCGACGGCGAATCCCTCGGCGGCCTCCAGGCGGCGGGCGGCGACGGTGACCGCCGTTGGGCGATCGGCCATCACCTCGCTCGCGAAACTTGGCCCCGAGACCACCACCCCATCGATCGCCCGGCCTGCCAAAGCGGAATCCACGACCGTATGCAGGAGCTCCCCGGACGGCGTCAGTCCCTTGGTTGCCCAGGCCACTAGGCGTACGGGGCACGTCGCGACATTCGCCACGGCCATGACCGTTGAGGGGAACGCATGACTCGGGGTGGCAACCAGCACGGCGGTGGCTTCTTTCAGGGCCTGATCCAAGTCGCTGGAGTAGTGCAGATTGCTCGGCAGCGTATAGTCCGACAGGTAGCGCGGGTTGATGTGCTCGCGCGCCATCACGGCCATCCTCGCCGGGTCCCGGCCCCATAGGACCACCGACTGGCCGTTGTGAGCCAAGCGACTTGCCAAGGCTGTGCCCCAGGCACCTGCGCCGAGTACGGCGATTGTCATGGGACTCGGTGGTGGGCGGTCCGTTGATGCATCCCGTTTCGCATCGTGGCAGGTCCCCTGTCAGCCGGAGGCCGAGGCGGCATCCTGACGTTCCTGCTGACGTCGCTTGTAAATCGTCTCGAAGTTGATCGGGGACAAAAGGAGTTGGGGGAAGCCAGCCTTTGTCACCAGATCCGAGATGACTTCGCGGGCATACGGGAAGAGCACGTTCGGGGCGTAGATTCCGAGGGTTGGACCGACTTGCTCGGGGTCGAAATCATTCAAGCCGAACAAACCCGCCTGCTTGATCTCCACGAGGAAGAGGGTCTTCTCCTCCCGGGTCGCGGTGACGGTGATGGCCAGCACCACCTCATACCAAGGCGAATCGATCGACTCGTGCATCGTCTCGATCCGCACGTTGATCTCGGGTTGGTTCGTCTCCCGGAAGACGTGGGGGCTATTGGGTACCTCCAGGGAGGCGTCCTTCAGATAGATCCGATCGATCGTGAGTCGAGGTCCCTGCTCGCCCTGAGTCTGGGCGCCGCCGTTGGTTGCCATAGGGGTTATCTCCGGATGCGTTGCGGTAACTCGTCGCTTGGAATCCCCGAGCGGTGCTTCCAAGGGGTACGGGGTGAAATCGAGGGGGAGCGAGCCCAGTCGGATCGACCTTCATGGACGCCGGGCCGGTTCACGGGAGCGGGGGAATCCGCCGAGGGCATACCCGTCCGCCTAAGGGGTCCTCAGGTGCTGCGTCAACCACTGGTTGAGCTGTTGTGCAGTCATCGCCCCGGTAACCCGATCCCGTTCGCTGCCACGCTCGAGCAGCACCAGGGTCGGGATGCCGCGTATCCCGTAGGCGCTCGATGCCTGCGGTGCCTGCTCGGTATTGAGCTTGCCGAAGCGGGCGTGCGGCGTAAACTGCCGACAGGCGGCCTCGAGCACCGGGGCCATGGTCCGGCAAGGTGCGCACCAGGGAGCCCAGAAATCGATGATCCAAGGCAGCTCATCCCGCGCCCGAATCTGCTGCAATAGCTCGCCCGTGAGCGCTTGGGGGGTATCCGGGATGAGCGTTTGGTGGCATTGACCGCAGTGAGGTCCATGGGGCAGGCGCTCGACGTCCAAGCGATTGACGGCTGAACAGTGCCCACACACGGTATGTACGGTCGAGGCCATCCGGATCCCCTGCCTACTTCCCGTAATGGACCTGGTGCAGAAGGGGGTCTAACGCCCCCCGCTGATCGAGCTGGTTCAGCTCATCGAAGCCGCCGATGTGTTGGTCGCCGATGAATATCTGGGGTACCGACCGTCGCCCGCTTCGGGTGTACATCTCATCGCGTCGGTTGGGTTCGCGATCGATGCGAATCTCCCGATAGTGAGCCCCCTTGGCGTCCAGGAGTTGCTTGGCCCAATGACAGAACGGGCACATCGGCCGGAGATAGATTTCGATCGCGGACATAGGCGATGGGCTAGTCCTTCTTCGTGACCGGGAGGCTTTCGTTTTGCCACGCGGTAATCCCCCCGCTCAGGTTATAAACCTGATCGAAGCCGTTGTTGGTGAGCGTCTTGAGCGCTCGCCCCGATCGGTCACCCGTTTGGCAATACAGAACGATGGGACGATTCTTGTGCTTATTCAACTCTTTGAGGCGGCCTTCCAGGGACCCCATCGGGATATGCCGCGCATTGACGATGTGACCCCGACGCCATTCGCTTTCTTCCCGGACGTCGACGAGCACGGCATCCTCGTGGTTGATCAGCCGCGTTGCCCCGAAGGGCGAAACCCCCGTCCCATTCTGCGTGAAGCGTCGCCATTCGGTGAACACGATCGCCGCGAGGACGAGGATAAACCCACCCACCAGCACCGGGTGGTTCCCCACGAATTCAGGCAAATTACCCATAAACGATGGTTATGACTCGGATGGATTCAACGAAATCGATCGAAGCGCCCGGCTGCGTAACCGCGCCTCGATCCAACCGTGGCGCATCATGGGCGTGAGCAGAACACCTCCTGCATCATGGAGATGAGGCGCAAGGTTCGGGCATCGCTCACACGATAATAGACCCGGTTGGCGTCCTTGCGTGAGGACAGGATGCCCTTGTCGCGAAGGATCGCCAGGTGCTGCGAGATGTTGCTCTGAGAGGTCCCGACGTTTTCGACGATCTCTTGAACACTGACCTCTTCGTCCCCGAGCGTACATAAGATCTTGAGTCGCAGCGGGTGAGACATCGCTTTCAGGGAGCGGGAGGCTCGTTCGATGTCCTCTTCCCGCGTCATCAACTGGGTTGAGTCGCCTAGCATGGGAGTCGGCCCGATCCTGAGGGTGTGTCGCATTTCATAGGGTTTATCGCTCATCCGTGACATCGTAGTCCTTTAGAACAAATTAATAAACACTTGTTGCCGGGACCTTGCCACATTCCGCGCGCGGATCCAACCGGGGGATCGATCCGCTGAGGGAGTTGTTGCGCCTCGCTGCGGTCTATGGATGAGCGTGGATGATGATGCCCGGGTTGCCCCAGGGGATCGCCCGGCCTCGGATGATCCCGATCGCGACAATCTCGGGATCGGACCCCGGAGCGACGCGGTCTTGATCTGGGGAGGGGCAATCCGGGCATGTTATCCTACGTCTCAACGACTTTGGCGCAACGGGGGTGTGGATCCCCCTCGGGATTCACCGCCGTCCTGACCCTGGCGCTCGGGACCGCCCCGTACCCATCCCGGATTGTGGAGAACACTGATGAGATTAGATCTGAAAACAGCAGCCGGTCTGCTGATTGGCGTGGTCTTCGGCGTATCGATCTCTGTCGGCCACGGCGTCTTTGCAAAGCGCGACGGATTCCCCGAGGCCTTGCCGCTCGAGGACCTACAGGCCTTCACGGAGGTCTTTGTTCGCGTCAAGCGGGAATACGTTGAGGACGTCGACGACCAGGAATTGATCGAGAGTGCGATCCAAGGGATGCTGTCCGGCCTCGATCCGCACTCCTCGTATCTTAGCCCGGAGGATTTCAAAGAGCTGAAGATTGGCACGACCGGCGAGTTCGGCGGCCTCGGGATTGAGGTCGGTATGGATGATGGCTTGGTCAAGGTCATCGCACCGATCGACGACACCCCCGCGAAACGGGCCGGCATCGAGGCGGGGGACATGATCGTCCGGCTCAATGACAAATCGGTCAAGGGCATGGATCTGAGCGATGCGGTCAAGATCATGCGCGGCAAGCCCGGCACGGATATCACCTTGACGGTGGTTCGCGAGGGCGTCGACGAGCCGCTCGAGATCCAGATCACGCGGGCCGTAATCAAGGTCAAAAGCGTTAAGACGCGCATGCTCGATCCGGGCTACGCCTATCTGCGCTTGACCCAGTTCCAGTCCCGAACGCCGGACGATCTGAAGGAGGCCATCGAGGCCCTCAAGAAGGAGTCCGACGAGGAGATCGAGGGTCTGGTCGTTGATCTGCGGAACAATCCGGGCGGCGTGTTGAACGCAGCCGTCGGGGTCGCCGATGCCTTCTTGAACGATGGGCTCATCGTCTACACCGAAGGCCGCGCCGGTAACGCGGAATTCAAGTATTCCGCCCAGGCCGGTGATGTGGCGGACGGTGTCCCGATCGTCGTGTTGATCAACAATGGCTCGGCGTCCGCCTCGGAGATCGTCGCGGGGGCCTTACAGGATCACAGCCGCGCGGTCATCATGGGCCAGCAGAGCTTCGGCAAGGGCTCGGTGCAGACCATCCAAGAGCTTGATGAGGGTGGGGCCATCAAGTTGACCACAGCCCGCTACTACACGCCGTCGGGTCGGTCGATCCAGGCCCAAGGCATCGAACCCGATATCACGATCGGGGAGTATGAACTGCAGGCCTCGAAATCCAATGGGGCCCTCAGTCGGCTGACTGAGTCGGATCTCGAGGGCCACCTCGGCAACCCGGCTGGATCCGATGCGGCCCCCGAGGGCAGCGACGGGAAGGCGTCCTCGGAATCCGAATCCGGCAATCTGGTCGAAGAGGATTACGCCTTGTTCGAGGCCCTCAATCTGCTCAAGGGGTTGAGCATCGCACGCTAACCCGTTTCGTCCGGACCGTGCCTCTGGAGGGTACGGTTCGGGCGACGATGCGCGTTGGAGGTCGTATGGCACGTGTTCTGGTTCCCGTGGCCGATGGCTCCGAGGAGCTCGAGGCCGTGACGCTCATTGACTTGCTGCGGCGGGCGGAGATCGAGGTGGTGGTTGCCAGTCCCGGAGGAGCGGTGGTAACCGGCAGTCGCGGGACGCGGCTGGTACCGGACCAGGCCCTGGAGGCGGCACTCGAGTCGTCTTTTGAGCTTGTCGTTCTCCCGGGGGGACTGCCCGGGGCCGATCGACTGGCCGAGCACGAGGGACTGCGTGGGGTCTTGCAGGGGCGCGTAACCCGCGGTCAGCGGGTCGCCGCCATCTGCGCGGCCCCCCGCGTCCTCGCTCGGGCGGGGCTGCTCGAGGGGCGACGCGTCACGTGTTTCCCGGGGGCCCTTGAGGGGCTCGATCACGCGGGGTTGCAGGTGACCGGGACCCCGCTGGAAGAAGACGGGCCCATCCTGACCTCGCGGGGGCCCGGGACCGCCATGGATTTTGCCCTCCGTCTCATCGAGGTGTTAGCCGGTGAGGCGCGGCGGGCCGAGGTGGAGTCGCGGCTCGTTCGCCCGTGACCTCGACGGACTCGGCGGAGACGCGTGAGCGTAGCGCACCTCCGCCGCCCCGATGTCAGGCGGTGAAACGCGGACGTTCAGGCCGCGGTCGCAGCGCGTCGCAGAAACGGCCGATTGCCGCCGCGAACGGCGCGTTGAATAAAATCGGCCCGTCCGGCTTCCCGTTGGTTGAGCGCCTCGGCGCACTGGGATGCCTCGCCGGCCGCAGCGGCCAGCAGGACCTCGAGCTCGTAGAGGTCAACCTTCGGACTGTGCAGTACCTCCGGGGTCAGGCTGACCACTTGGTGTTTCCCGATATCCCAAAACATCCGCGGATTCCACATCTGGTTCTTCACCCGCGGGTGATTGAATAACGCCACACAGCGTGTGTTGAGGGTGACTGAGTCCATCGTTTTGCCTCGCTCGTCGGGGGACGTTGCCTTGAGGGAGCGGTCACGGCGTCTGCGCAGCGCCGATGACCCGAATCGCGCGAAGCCTACGGTATGTCGGACATCGCTGGCAAGTCTCCGGCGGAATGCCGTGAGGCCCCTGGATCGACGCCCCCATCCACCCCAATGACGACTCGACCGCCTATGCGTCCGCAGACCCCCACCCTCGCCGCCGACACCCTCATCGAACTGACCGATCGCCTCGAGCGCCCGATTGTCCTCATCGAGCGACGCAACCCGCCCCCGGGTTGGGCGATCCCCGGGGGATTCGTCGATATCGGCGAGTCCGTCGAGCAGGCGGCGCGCCGTGAGGCGCGGGAAGAGACCGGCCTCACGGTGCAGTTGATCCAACTGCTCGGGATCTACTCGGACCCGGCCCGCGATCCCCGGGGACATACTGCCACGGCCGTGTACATCGGTCGGGCCGAGGGCGAGATCGCCGCGGCCGATGACGCCAAGGCCGCTCGGGCCTACACGCTGGATGCGTTGCCCGAGCCCCTCGCCTTCGACCACGATCGGGTCCTGGCCGACTATCGGCGTTGGCGGGAGACGGGGGCGCTACCGTCCCTGGAGGCGGCCGCATTAGGCCGCGCGTAACGCCTCGCGTATCCCCGTGGTCGGCGGCCGGACCCCGTGCCAGAGGTAGAAGGATTCCGCGGCCTGTTCCACCAGCATCCCGAGGCCGTCGCTCACCCGTTGGACTCCCATGGCGCGGAGCCCCGCCAGGAAAGGCGCCGCCGCCGGGCCGTAGACGAGGTCGTACCCCCACCCCTCGCCATGGAGTAGCCCTTCGGGTAACGGGGGTCGATCCCCACTGAAGCCGCTGGATGTCCCGTTGATCAGGCCATCCAGGCGGGTCGGCCAGGCGGTCGGGTCCCAGGGATGAACGTGGATGGACCCCATCGCCGCGAAGTCCTCGGCCAGCGTGTCGGCCTTGGCGCGGGTTCGGTTGGTCAGGTGGAGCGCCCCGATGCGCTGTTCGAGTAGGGGCTGCAGGATCCCGCGGACGGCGCCGCCAGCGCCCAGGATCAGGATCTCGCGATCCCGCAGTGGCCATCCCAGGCCGGAGGCCAGATCGGTGACCAGGCCGATCCCGTCGGTGTTGTCTCCCCAGATGTGGCCTTGATCCGTCAGCCCCAGGGTGTTGACGGCGCCGGCGCGCTCGGCCCGGTGGCTGCGCCGCTCGGCGAGGGCCCAGGCCGTCTCTTTGAAGGGGACCGTGACGTTGATCCCGGTCCCCCCCTCCTGGCTGAAGAAATCCCGAACCGCTGGCTCGAAGCCCTCGAGCGGGATCTCCCGGGCCTCGTAGTCGACCGGTTGGCCGACCGCCTCCGCGAAGCGCTGGTGGATGCGCGGTGAGAGGCTGTGCCCGACGGGATGACCGAAGACCGCGCAGCGTGCGCTCATCGGGTGGCCTCACGCTGCAACCACTCGGCGGCTGCCCTGGCGTAGTAGGTCAGGATGCCGTCGGCCCCGGCCCGCTTGATGGCGGTCAATGCCTCGAGCACGCAGGCGCGCTCGTCCAACCAACCCCGTTCCGCGGCGGCCTTGAGCATCGCGTATTCGCCGCTGACGTGATAGGCGAAGGTCGGTGCCTGAAGCTCGTGTTTGACGCGTCGGATGATGTCCAGGTACGGCACCGCGGGCTTGACCATCACCAGGTCGGCGCCCTCGGCCAGGTCGAGTCGCGTCTCGGTGATCGCCTCGTCGGTGTTGGCGGGATCCATCTGGTAGGTGTGTTTGTCACCGGCGCCGAGGTTCGCGGCGGAGCCCACGGCATCCCGGAACGGACCGTAGTAGGATGAGGCGTACTTCGCCGAGTAGGCCAGGATGCGGGTATGGATGTGCCCCGCCTCTTCCAGGGCCTCGCGAACGGCGCCGATCCGACCGTCCATCATGTCCGACGGGGCCACGATATCCGCCCCGGCCTCGGCGTGGGACAAGGCCTGCCGTACGAGTACGGCGACCGTCTCGTCGTTCATCACATAGCCGGTCGCATCCACCAACCCGTCCTGCCCATGGGAGGTGAAGGGGTCCAGGGCCACGTCGGTAATGACGCCGAGCGTGGGGACGGACTCTTTGAGCGCACGCACCGCCCGCTGCAACAAGCCATCGGGGTTGTAGGCCTCGCCCGCCTCCTCGCTCTTGAGCTGCGGCGGCGTCACCGGGAACAGGGCAACGGCGGGGATGCCGAGTCCAGCCAGTGTCTCCCCTTCCGCGACGAGTTGTTCGATGTTCAACCGCTCGACCCCCGGCATCGACGGGACGGGCTCACGGGCGGTCGGGCCCTCGGTGACGAACAGGGGCGCGATGAGATCGTCCGTCTGCAGCGTGTGCTCCCGCATCAGGCGACGGGAGAAGGGATCCCGACGCATCCGGCGCATCCGGCGGCGGGGGTAGCTCGAATCGGCAAGGGGTTGGGTCATGGTTTCCGGTCTCCCGATCAAAAACCCCCATTGTGCCAATCCCACGGGCGGCTTGCGAGATTCCAGCCGGATGCACCGGGCCCCAGCGCACGATCGCGCCCTGCGTCCGGACGCCCAGGGGTCAACCGCCGCCGCTCCGGGTCACGTGCCTTAATGACAGGCCCCGGAGCTCCGGGGGTTGTCGTGGATCGGATGACCCGCGAGCTTCCATTCCGGGTAGCCCTCCTTCAAGCGGCGCGCGTTATAACCCAACTGACGGAGCTTCTCGACCGCCTCGTAGGACAACATGCAGTACGGGCCGCGGCAGTAGGCCACCACCAGGGCATCCTTGCCGATCGGCTTGTTCGCCCCGGCGAATTCCTGCTCCAGGTCCTCGAGTTGCACGTTGCGCGCCCCTTCGATGTGGCCGGCCTCGTATTCGTCCCGGGGGCGGACGTCGAGGAGGGTGACCGAGCCCCCGGCGCGGGCCCGGTCGAGGAGCTCCTCGACGGAGACCGGCTCGAGCTCGTCCTTGGAGCGCAGATAGGTGTCGACGAGTCGGGCGATGGCGACTCGCTCTTGTTCGGCCAGATCCCGCAACACCTTCAAGAAACGGAGGACATCGTCATCAGCCAGGCGATAATAGACGAACTGTCCATCCTTACGGGTCCGGACCAGGCCGGCCTCTTTGAGGTGTTGGAGATGCCGGGAGGTGTTGGCGACGGAGAGCTCTGAGAGCTGTGCCAGCGACTCCACGCATCGTTCACCCTGGGCGAGGAATTCCAGCAGGGCGATGCGATGGCCATTGCTGACCGCCTTGCCGATACGGGCGAACTGATCGTAAAGCTCGTTGTAGAAGGTCGAATGTAACTTTACCATGATATGCGAACGTACCGATGAAAACCCAAAACGATTCGTGGACTTTCCCTGAGCATAGTTGAGGATCGGGGTGTTTGCATGATAAAGGGGTTGATTGAGGGCTACGGTTTTCCCGTCAACGATGGCACGGTCGGGATCCTCGGCGGGTGATGGACCCCTCCCTGGCCGATTCCCCGTTGCCGGATCTCGACACGCCGCTCGACCCGGGGCGCTGGTACGGGGATCCGATCGACCCCGCGGATGCGCTCGCGTTGTGGCAAGCTGAGCCGGTCGGGCCCCTGCGTGAACCGGGTTCCGGACAGGATTTGCGGCCGTGGCGGCGGCTCATCCTGGCCTTTTGGCGGGGGCGTGGCGTGGAGGCCGCGTATGACACCCTCCGCGTGAATCTGCGGGAAAACCCGTACGATCGGGCCTTGGCGGAGCGGGTCTACGGGGAGCTGTTGATGAGTCGACGCCTGTGGCCGGCGCATCAAAGGCTTCAGGCGGGTCTACAAGGCCTTGCCCCGCAGCTCGAGGCGACGGTGTATCTGCGTCTGGTGCAGCGTCACGAGGCGTTGGCGCCGTTGCCGTTGACCCGGGAGGGGCGCCCGCCCAAGGGCTTGGAGGCGCTGTTGCGGGAGGCGGCGGTGATCCGGCGCCTGCACGGGACGGCCGCGGCGATCCCCGGGGCCACGCGGCGGGACCCCGGGGACACCGTCGGCTAACCGCGATCCGGCCCGGCGTCAGCCCGATCGCCGGTAGCGTCCGTCCCGCAGTGACCGGATGGGGGTTGGGCGGCGCCGGTAGCCGGTCGCACCGGGGACCACCCCATCGAGGCGGTGACCGAAGGCCGCTCGGACCGCGCGGGCGGTTCGCAAGGGGGGGTCGCCCCGCCGATTGGCGCTGGTGGAGATCAGGGGCTTGCCGAGATCCTGGCAGAGGGCGCGGGCGACGGGGTGGGCGGTGACGCGCACCGCAATGGTGTCCCGGACCCCGGAGACCGCCCGGGGAACCCGCGGCCGGGCGGGTACGATCCAGGTGAGGGGGCCGGGCCAACCGGCCCGAGCCACCGGCGTCCAGGGGTTGGTCACCGGGAGTTCCGCGTAGGGGGCGAGCTGCGCCCAATCGGCGGCGATCAGGATGAGCCCCGCCGCGACCGGACGGCGCTTCAATCGAAGGAGCCGATGGACGGCGGGGAGGTGGTCCGGATCACAGCCGAGGCCGTAGACCGCCTCGGTGGGGTAGGCGATCAGACCGCCGGCGCGCAAGGTGGTGATGGCGCGGCGTCGGGGCCAACGCGTCGGTTCACTGGAGTCGCGGGGCATGGGGGCTCGATCCGTAGGGGGCGAGAAGGCGGGCGTCAATTCGCCGTGGAGCCGGCGTTGCGTTTGCCCTTGCTGCTGGATTTCCCGCTGCTCTTGCTGTTGTTGGTCGTGCTATGACCGGTCTTGCTCGTCCCCGTCTTGCTATTGCCGGTCTTGTTGCCCCCGCCGGCCTTCCCCCGTCCCTTCTTGGCCGGGGCCGCCGCGAGCAGCGCCTCGCATTCCTCCTGGGTCAACGCCTGCGGATCCTTGTCCTTGGGTATCTTGGCGTTCTTGGAGCCGTCGGTGACGTAGGGGCCGTAACGCCCGTGCAGGACCCGCAGTCCGGGCTCGGTGAACTCCTTGATGAACCGGCGGCGATCGTCTTCCTTCTTCGCCTCGATCAGTTCCAGGGCCCGTTCGCGGGTGATGGTGTAGGGGTCGTCGTCCTTCAAGCTGACGTAGCGATTCCCGAATTTGACGTACGGGCCGAAGCGACCGATGTTGGTCACCACCGGCTCGCCCTCCGCGGTCTCACCGAGGTCCCGCGGGAGCTTGAATAGCTCCAGGGCGTCGTCGAGGCTCAGGTGGTCCATGCGTTGGCCGGGCCGCAGGGAGGCGAAGCGGGGCTTCTCGGTGTCGTCCTTGGTGCCGATCTGGGCGAAGGGCCCATAGCGACCCATTCGGACGGTCACGGGGCGGCCGCTCTTGGGATCGGTCCCGAGGGCTCGGGCCTCGGCCACCTCCTGGCGCGTGACATGCTTGTCCTTGTCGTCCACCTGTTGCTTGAAGGGCTCCCAGAACGAGCGGACCAAGGGCACCCACGACTCCTCGCCGCGGGAGACGGAGTCGAGCTTGTCCTCGAGCCGAGCCGTGAAGTCGTAGTCCACGTAGGTGGCGAAGTGCTTGGTCAGGAACCGGTTGACGATGCGCCCGACGTCCGTCGGGATGAACCGCCCCCGATCCATCTCCACGTAGCCGCGCGTCTGCAGGGTCGAGATGATCGAGGCGTAGGTCGAGGGTCGGCCGATGCCGTATTCCTCCAGGGTTCGCACGAGGCTGGCCTCCGAGTAGCGGGGCGGCGGCTCGGTGAAGTGTTGCTCGGCCCGGATCGCGTCGAGTGACACGGTCTCGCCCTGGCGCAGGGCCGGCAAGCGGCGCTCATCGCCCTCATGGGCGGGTCGGTCGTCCTGATCCTCCTGGTAGACCTTCATGAAGCCCGGGTTGCGGATGGTCGACCCGGTGGCGCGAAAGCGATAATCCGGGCTGCCGCAGGCGAACTCCACGGCCACGGTGTCGAGCGTGGCGTGGATCATCTGACAGGCGATGGCGCGTTTCCAGATCAGGCTGTAGAGCTTGAACTGATCCTCGTTCAGCGCCGGCTTGAGCTCCTCGGGCACGCGCTGGGCGGAGGTGGGCCGGATGGCCTCGTGGGCCTCCTGGGCGTTCTTGGTCTTGGTCTTGAATTGCCGCGGTTTGTCCGGGCGTAGCTCGGCCCCGTAGCGTTCGGTGATGAGTGTTCGGATCTCCTCGACGGCCTCCTGGGCGAGGCTCACGGAATCGGTCCGCATGTAGGTGATGAGGCCGACCGCGCCGCTGCCGATATCCACCCCTTCGTAGAGCTGTTGGGCGACGCGCATGGTGCGCTGGGCGGTGAAGCCCAACTTCCGGGCCGCCTCCTGCTGTAGGGTCGAGGTGATAAAGGGCGGCGCCGGGTTGCGCCGACGTTGTTTCTTCTCAACGCTGTGGACGGTCAACACGCCTTGGGCCTGATCCCACAGCGTATCCCGGGCGGTGTGGGAGGTCTCGGCGTCGGTGAAGGTGAACTGCTCCACCTTCTCACCCGCGTACACCGATAGCTTGGCGGTGATCGGCTGCTCGGCCTTCGCCGTATCCGCCTCCAGGGTCCAGTACTCCTGAGGCTCGAAGGCCTCGATGGCCTCCTCGCGCTCGACGATGAGGCGCAGGGCGGGGCTTTGCACGCGCCCCGCCGAGAGACCCGGGCTGACCTTCTTCCAGAGCAAGGGCGAGAGGTTGAAGCCGACGAGATAGTCGAGGGCGCGTCGCGCCTGCTGGGCATTGACCAGCTCCATCGACAACCCCCGCGGATGCTCGATGGCCTCTTGGATGGCCCGCTGCGTGATCTCGTGGAAGACCACCCGATGGACGGGGCGATCGTCGAGTTGGCCCCGCTCGCGCAAGAGCTCGTAGAGATGCCATGAGATGGCCTCGCCTTCCCGATCCGGGTCCGTCGCGAGGATCAGTGCGTTGGATTTCTCCAGCGCCTTGCCGATCGCATCCACATGCTTGGTATTCTTGTCGATGACCTGGTAGTTCATCCGGAACTGATGTTCCGGCTCGACCGCACCCTCTTTGGGGATCAGATCCCGGACGTGGCCGTAGGAGGCACGGACCTCGTAGTCCTTCCCCAAGTACTTCTTGATGGTCTTGGCCTTGGCCGGGGACTCGACGATGACGAGCTTCTTACTCATAACCAGGGATCGGGATGGGCGGGGACGGTCGACGCATCGCAGTGGACGGCTCGGGCTTGGGCTCGGCGCGGCTCGGGTGGCGGTCCGCCGGGGCGCTGCCCCGGGGCCGGCGGTCGGTATCGAGTCAGCGGATGGGCGAGATCGCGCTCGTCCTGGCGAGCGCGATCCCCAGTCGGCAGGTGCGTGTCGCGGGGCCGAGCGAGGCTATTGCACGTAGCTCGCGACATGATCGAACACCAAATCCTCCATCCAGGCGTAGGCTGCTTCCTGGCCGGGCTGATTAAACAACACCATCAGGATGACCCAGCGCAATCGCTCCAGATCGATATCATCCCCCTCGAGGGCCATGACCCGGTCGATGACCAATTCCCGGTGTTGCGGCGTCAGGATGCCATTTTGCTCCAGGAACAACAGGAAGCCTTGAGAGCTGCTGTCGAGTTTCTCCTGCTCTTGACGACTGTAGACACGGATCGAGCGCGGGGCGAAGGCCTCTTCGTTATCCGCCGTCTGCTGCGAGGCGAGTCCCTCGAGCCAGGTGAACGCCTTCTCGATCTCCGCGCTGCTGAAGCCAGCCTCTTGCAGTGTGCTCTGGAGGGTGTCCCGATCCGGGCTTTCCTCCACCTCTTCGTAGATGAAGTTTTCGAAGAGATACATGAGCACGTCAAGTACATTCTCTTTCATGTCAGCCTCTCAGTGTAATGCGGGTGTACATCCCGCCTGGGCTGGATACGATCCACCCCTGGAGCTCCAGAATCACGAGCATGGAGGAAACCTGATCGGCGGTCAATCCGCTGCGTGCGACCAGGGTGTCGATGTCCGCCGCGTCGTGTCCGAGACCGTTTAGGATCGCTTGATGGGCCGCCGGCAGCGCCGTGAAGCCGTCCGCCTCGCCGTCCGCGGGCTCCGGTGAGCTCGCCGCGACCGGGGGCGCCAGGCCGTGGAGCGATCCCAGCTCGTCCAGGATGTCGGCGGTGACCTCCACCAGCTTCGCCCCCTCGCGGATCAAGGCGTGGCAGCCGTGGGCCATGGGGTTGTGGATGGAGCCCGGCAAGGCAAAGACCTCGCGGCCTTGCTCGCCGGCCTGGCGCGCGGTGATCAGCGAGCCGCTGTCCCGGGCGGCCTCGACGACCAAGACCCCCCGGCTCAGGCCGCTGATGATCCGATTGCGGCGGGGGAAGTGACTCGCTTGGGCCGTTCGCCCGCAGGGGAATTCCGTGATCAGGGCGCCGCCAGCGGCCAGGATGGCCTCGGCGAGCCGCCGGTGGGCCGCCGGGTAGATCCGGTCCGGGCCGGTGCCCATCACGGCGACGGTCGGCGCGCCGGCGTCCAGGGCCCCCTGGTGGGCGGCGGCATCGATGCCGCGGGCGAGCCCACTGACGATGACCCAGCCGTGTCGCGCGAGATCCTCGGCAAAGGCCCGGGCATTCGCCGCGCCGGGTGGCGTAGGATGCCGAGAGCCGACGATGGCCAGCGCGGGCTGCTCGAGGACGGCCGGCGGCCCATTGACGAACAGGGCCGCCGGGCAATCGCTCACGTGATGAAGCAGGGTCGGATAGCCGGCTTGGCCGAAGCCGATGAGATGATGCGCCGGCTGATCCAGCCAGCGTCGATCCGCCGCCCAGGCCTGTGGGTCGGCCGCCCGCAGGAAGGCTCGGGCCGCCCCGGGCACCGCGTCCCCGGCCCCGGCCTGCGCAGCGGCCCGCACCGCCGCCGGTGCCGAGCCGTGGTGCTCGAGCAGGGCCAGGATCCGTCGGGGACCTAGCCCCGGGGCGTGGATCAACGCCAGCCACGCATCCACCGGGTCCAGCGCGTGGGTCGCCATGGGGAGGCGGGCCGCCGATGCCGGGCTCTGCTAGCGCGTGGCTTCGCGAATCGCCTCGGCCGCCTCGGGCGCGACCACGCGATCCAGCCGTTCGATGGGCCGGGACGACTCCATGACCAGGGCGTGGCTCACCCGATCATAGGACCGGAACACCAGGACGAGGCCGACGCGCCGATCCGGCAAGGTCAGGGTCTCCGAGTCGGCGCCGTAGGGGTCGACGACCTGCCGTCCGCTCTTGGTGGTGGCCAGGACGTGGCCCGGCTCGAGTCCGTCCGTGGTGCCCAGGTTGAGGGTGACCACCTGATATTGCCCCACCTGGCTGATGGCGTTGGAGAGCTCGATCACGAACCCCGAGACCCCCGCGGGGGGGGCTTGGGGTTGAAACTGCCGCGGCAGTTTCTCCAGGGCGACGGGCAGCAGCCGATCCCCCATGCGGACCTCTCGCTCCGTGGCCTCCAGGGTGAGCAGCGTGGGATCGCCGGTCGCCACGATCCGCGCGCGGCCGATGTACGCGGCGGCGTGGCCGAGGACCTCGCCGGTCTGGGGATCCCGCAGGACCTCCCCCTGACGGTAGATGCCGTACCGGGTGTCCGCTGGGGCCTCGCCGAGGCGTCGCGCATAGACGCGGTCGTTGGCCCCGGTCAAGAGCCGGGCCTCCGGGGTGCCGAAGATATAGGGGGCGGCCTCGAGCGCCTCCGGATCGACCACGTGGGGACGGCCGATGAAGGGTTCCAGCTCGCTGAGGGCCACGGTGGGGATCGGATCCGGCGGGAGGGGCTTCTCCCGCACCCGGGGCGAGAGCTTGAGGGTCGGTCGGCCCCGTTCCGCCACGCTCAGTCGGGCCCGACCGTCGACGGTTTGCAGGACCAATCGATCGCCCGGGTAGATGCGGTGGGGGTTGGCGATGGTCGGGTTGTCGTACCACAGCTCCGGCCAATACCACGGGTCTTTCAAGAACATCTGGGCGATGTCCCAGAGGGTGTCCCCCTCCTTGACTCGATAGACGGTCGGCGAGCGGGGCATGAACTCCACGGTGGGTTCGGGTTCCGCCGGTTCGGCGGGCGCGGGTTCGGGCTCCGCGGGTTGCGGCGCCGCCGGTTTCTCGGGGGTGCGGCCGCAGGCAACCAGGGCCAGTGCCACGATCGCGATGAGGTAAACCCAGCGGCCGGACCGCGGTCCCAGTCTGTACAATGCCATAACGAACAACCCTCTGGAGCGTCGCCCCGAGCGCGGGCGAGCGAATCGATCACAATCGACGGGGCGGGCGTCGCGCGCCGGTGAATGGGTGCCGGTCGCGCCTCGGACGCACCCGGTCCTGCCCGCACCGACCCGTGACCGTGCCCCGCCACGGCTTCCGTCATCGGCATTTTAGCAGTAGTCTTTTGACAAATTCGTGCCATTCATCGCGAGAGTGATAGGCGATGCTCGACATACTCCATTTTCCCGACACGCGGCTACGCCACGAGGCGATGCCGGTGGACACCGTCGACGACGACGTGCGTGCCCTGATCGACGCCATGTTCGAGACTATGTACGCCGCGCCCGGCATCGGGTTGGCCGCGCCGCAGGTCAACGTGGCCCAGCGGGTGATCGTGACCGATGTCTCCGAGAATCGGGATCAGCCCCTGGCCCTGATCAACCCGGAGATCCTCGAGCGGGCCGGCAGCGAGGAGACCGAAGAGGGTTGCCTCTCCGTGCCCGGCGTGTTCGATAAGGTCACCCGCGCCCGCTGGATCCGGTATCGGGCCCTGAACCGCGACGGCGAGGCGGTGGAGGCCGAGGCCGAGGGGCTGCTGGCCGTGTGCATCCAACACGAGATCGATCATCTCGAGGGTAAGCTCTTCGTCGACTACCTCTCCTCGTTGAAGCGCCAGCGGGTCCGCAAGCGCCTGGAGAAGCAGAAACGTCAGCAGGGGGGCCGCCAGCCCGCTGAGGATACCGCCGCCACCTCGGCGATCTGAGGGGCGCCGGCATCCCCCCGCTCGCCCCCTGCAACCGACCCACCCCCCCGCTGCGGCGGGGGGGGGACGACCGCCCATGAGCGACCCCCTGCGCATCGTCTTCGCCGGCACGCCGGATTTCGCCGTCCCCACCCTGAACGCGTTGCTCGAGGCGGGGTATGGGGTGAGCGGGGTCCTCACCCAGCCGGATCGGCCGGCGGGCCGGGGCCGGCGACTCACGCCACCCCCGGTCAAGACCCGGGCGGCGGAGGCCGGCCTGCCGATCGCCCAACCGACCGGCCTCCGCCGCGACCCCGAGGCCCGGGCCTGGGTCACCGCCTGCGCCCCCGAGGTGGTCGTGGTCGTCGCCTACGGCTTGATCCTGCCCCGCTGGCTCCTCGAATGGCCCCGCCTTGGCTGTCTCAACGTCCACGCCTCGCTGCTGCCCCGCTGGCGGGGCGCGGCGCCGATCCAGCGCAGCCTGCTGGCCGGCGACGCCGAGACCGGTGTCACCCTCATGCACATGGACGCCGGGCTGGATACCGGGGACGCCCTGCACACCGCACGCTGTGCCATCGGCCCGGCGGATACCGCCGGTGCGCTCCACGATCGGCTCGCCGCGTTGGGGGCCGAGGCCCTGGTGGCGGCCCTGCCGGGTTGGGCCGCCGGGACCCGCCGGGCCGCCCCCCAGCCCGCCGCTGGGGTGACCTACGCGCCCAAGATCGACACCGACGAGTCCTGGATCGATTGGTCCTGCAGCGCCGCGGCCATCGATCGTGCGGTCCGTGCCTTCAACCCGACCCCCGGGGCGCGCACCCGCTCGGGCGAGCAGCTGGTCAAGCTCTGGGCTGTCGAGCCGCAACCCGATGCGCAGGCCCCGGGGCCTCCGGGGACGGTACTGGACGGCCCGGGCCTGAGCGTTGCGACCGGCGTGGGGGTGCTGCGGGTGACCCGGCTGCAACCGGCGGGCGGGCGCCCCATGGCGGGCGAGGCCTTTCGGGCGGGCCACCTCCGCCCCGGCGATCGCCTCGGCTGATGGCCTTATCCGTACGCGGCTTGGCCGCCCGCCGTCTGACCGAGGTGCTGCGTGGCGGACGCTCGGTGAGTGCGGTCCTGGCCCCCCGCCCCGAGGATCCGACCGGGTCGGATCGCGCCCTGCTGGCCGAGCTGGTCCAGGGCGTGTTGCGCGACTACCCCCGGCTGCGCTACCACCTGGATCAGCGCCTGGAGCGCCCCCTCAAACGCCGCGACCAGGATCTCGAGGCGTTGCTCCTGGTGGGCTTGTACCAACTCATGGCGATGCGGGTGCCCGCCTATGCCGCCGTCCAGGAGACCGTCGCCGGGACCCGCTACCTGGGCAAGCCCTGGGCCAGTCGGTTGGTCAACGGGCTCCTGCGACGGGCCGCCCGGGCGCTCGAGGCGGGGGACCTCGCCCCGGAGGCCCCGGAGCTTCCCGAGGCCGTCCGGTTCGCCCATCCCGCCTGGCTCCTGGAGGCCTGGCAACGGGACTGGCCGGCGGCCTGGGAGGCCATCGCCCGGGCCGGCAACGAGCGCCCCCCCTTCACCCTGCGGGTCAATCGGACCGCCCTGGAGCGAGCCGACTACCAGGTCCGCCTCGCTGCCGCCGGCCATCCGGCGACCCCCCATCCCCTCGTCCCCACCGCCCTGACCCGGGAGGCCCCCTGCCCCGTCGAGGATCTGCCGGGGTTCGGGGCGGGCTGGGTCTCGGTGCAGGATGCCGCCGCCCAATTGGCGGCGCCCCTGCTCGATCCCCAGCCCGGCGAGCGCATCCTCGACGCCTGCGCCGCCCCGGGGGGCAAGACCGGGCATCTCCTCGAGTGGCTCGGGGGGCGGGCGGCCGGCCTCACCGCCCTGGATCGGGAGACCGAGCGGCTCCAGCGGGTCGCCGAGCACATCGATCGGCTCGCGCCGGCCACCCGGCCGACGATCCTCGCCGGGGACCTCGGCGCGCCCGACGACTGGTGGGATGGCCACCCCTTCGATCGCATCCTGCTCGATGCCCCCTGCTCCGGCACCGGGGTGATCCGCCGGCATCCGGACATCAAGGTCCTGCGCCGCGCGGCGGATATCCCGGCGCTGGTCGCCGCCCAGGATCGGCTCTTGGACGGCGCCTGGCGGGTCCTCGCCCCGGGCGGCCGGCTGGTCTACGCCACCTGCTCGAGCCTGCAGGCGGAGAACGAGGCGCGGATCGCCGCCTTCCTGGCGCGGACCCCCGACGCCACCGACGCCCCCCTCGACCCGCAACCCGCCTGGGGCCAGGCCCGACCCCACGGGCGGCAGATCCTGCCGACCCCGGGGGGCATGGATGGGTTCTACTACGCCGTGCTGCAGAAGCGCGGGCGCGCCTGAGGTGGTTTATACCCCACCGGATCCGGGGTAGCATAACCCCTTTGCAGCCGGATTCGGGGACGTGCGAACCGGGGCTCCATGAAAAAGATCATCGTACTCGGGGCCGGTCAGGTCGGCTCGTCGGTGGCCCAACAGCTGGCCAGCGAGTCGCTCAACGATGTCACCGTGGTGGACACCCGCTCGGAGATCCTCCAGCCGCTGCAGGAGCGCTTCGACCTGCGCACCGTGACCGGGCTCGCCTCCTACCCCCGCATCCTGGAGCAGGCCGGGATCCGGGACGCCGACATGGTCATCGCGGTCACCAACAGCGACGAGACCAACATGGTGGCCTGCCAGGTCGCCTATACCCTGTATCACACCCCGACCAAGATCGCCCGGGTTCGCGCCTCGGAGTATCTCACCCACACCGACCTCTTCGGCGCCGGCGCCATCCCCATCGACGTCACCATCAGCCCCGAGACCCTGATCAAGGACTACGTGCAGCGGCTCATCAAGCACCCGGGGGCCCTGCAAGTGCTCGACTTCGCCGGCGGCCGGGTCCAGCTGGTGGCCGTGCAGGCCTACTACGGCGGCCATCTGGTGGGGCACATGCTCAAGAGCCTGAAGGAGCGCATGCCGGGGCTCGATCTTCGGGTGGCGGCCATCTTCCGACGGGGGCGGGCCATCATCCCCGAGGGGCGGAGCGTCATCGAGGCGGACGACGAGGTCTTCTTCATCGCGCCGAAGCGCCACATCCGCACGGCGATCAAGGAGCTGCGTCGCGGCGAGAAGAGCTATCGGCGGGTCATGCTCGCCGGCGGCGGCAACATCGGCCGCCGCCTGGCCGAGGCCCTGGAGGGGGAGTTCCAGGTCAAGCTCATCGAGCACAACCGGGAACGGGCCCGCCACCTCGCCGAGGACCTGAAGCACGCCATGGTCCTCCAGGGGGACGCCACCGACGAGGAGCTGCTGCAGGAGGAGAACATCGGCGATATCGACGTCTTCTGCGCGGTCACCAACGACGATCAGGCCAATATCCTGGCCGCCATGCTCGCCCACCGGCTCGGGGCCGGCAAGGTCATGGCGCTCATCAACCGGCCGGCCTACGTGGATCTCGTGGAGAGCAGCATCATCGACATCGCCATCTCGCCCCAGCAGGTTACCATCGGCACGCTGCTCACCCACGTGCGCAAAGGCCACATCGAGGCCGTGCACTCCCTGCGGCGGGGCGCGGCGGAGGCCATCGAGGTGGTCGCCCACGGCGATCCCTGGACCTCCAAGGTCGTGGGCCGCACCATCGGCGAGCTGCGGCTCCCCCGGGATGCGGCCATCGGCGCGTTGGTCCGGGGCGAGGAGGTCCTGATGGGCCACCACGACACCCGCATCGAGGCGGGCGATCACGTCATCCTCTTTCTGGCGGATAAGAAACAGGTGCACGACATCGAGCAGCTGTTCCGCGTCGAAGTCACCTTCATCTGAGAACGCCGACCGCCGATCGCCCCCATCCATGGTCCTGCAACACGGTGTCATCCTCCATATCGTCGGCATCCTGCTGGTCGTGTTCAGCGGGACCATGCTGCCCCCCTTCGCCGTCGCGTTCTATTTCCAGGACGGTCAGGCGTTGGTCTTCCTCGGGACCTTCGGGGTCATCCTCGGCATCGGCGCCACCATCAGCCTACTGACCGGCGGGCTCAGCACCGATCTGCGGCGGCGAGACGGGTTCGTGGTGGTGATCCTCTTCTGGGTGGTCCTCGGTACGGCCGGGGCCCTGCCCCTGCTGTGGACCGAGGCCATCCCCCTGTCCCTTGAGGACGCCGTCTTCGAGTCCCTCTCCGGGCTCACCACGACCGGCGCAACGGTGATCGTCGGCCTCGATGAGCTCCCCCCCTCATTGCTGTTCTACCGCCAGGAGCTGCAGTGGCTCGGGGGGATGGGCATCATCGTGCTCGCCGTCGCCGTGCTGCCCATGCTCGGGGTTGGGGGGATGCAGCTCTACCGGGCCGAGACCCCGGGTCCGATCAAGGACACCAAGCTGACCCCGCGGATCGCCGAGACCGCCAAGGCCCTGTGGTTCATCTACGTGGCCCTTACCGTCGCCTGCGCCCTGGCCTACCACGTGGCCGGCATGTCCTGGTTCAACGCCATCGCCCATGCCGGCACCACCGTCGCGACGGGCGGCTTCTCGCCCCACGATGCGAGCCTTGGGCACTACGACAGCGCCGGGATCCAGGGCGTCGCCGTGGTCTTCATGATCCTCGGCAGCGCCAACTTCGGGCTGCACTTCCTGGCCTTTCGATCCCGGGGCCTGCGGCCCTACTTCGACGACGACGAGTTCCGCGCCTTCCTGGCCATCCTCGGCAGCGTCGCCGCGGTCACCATCGCCTATCTCCTCTACGCGGAGGCCTTCAGCAACGCCGGCGATGCCCTGCGCCACGGCCTGTTTCAAGCGGTCTCCATCACCACCACCACCGGCTTTACGACCGCCGAATACTTCGCCTGGCCCGGGTTCCTGCCGGTGCTGTTGTTGTTCGGCAGCTTCATCGGGGGGTGCGGCAGCTCCACCACCGGCGGGATGAAGGTGATCCGCTTCCTGTTGCTGATCAAACAGGGCTTCCGGGAGCTCAAGCAGCTGCTGCACCCGAGCGCCGAGATCCGGGTCAAGCTGGGCAACCGGGCCGTGCCCGATCCCGTCATCAACGCCGTGTGGGGGTTCTTCTCCATCTACGTGGCCCTGTTCGTCGTCATGTTGCTCCTGCTCATGGCCTCGGGGCTCGACCAGGTCACCGCCTTCTCGGCGGTCGCCGCCTGCATGAACAACCTCGGCCCCGGGCTCGGCGATGTCGCCGCCCACTACGGCGACATCAACGGCTTCGCCAAGTGGGTGCTGTGCGCGGCCATGTTGTTCGGGCGCCTGGAATTGTTCACCCTATTGGTCCTGTTCACCCCGGAATTCTGGCGGCACTGACCCACCGCCGCCCGCAATCGACCCGTGGAGGCGTCCCATGAGCCGTATCGAGCAATTCGAGAAGATGCTGCACCAGGGGCAGGACGGCGCCCTGCTCCGCTTCAGCCTGGGCCGCGAGTACCTCAACGCCGCGCAACCCGAGGCAGCCATCCCGCATCTGCAGCAGGCCATCGCGCAGGATGCCGGCTACTCCGCCGCCTACCGGGCCCTCGGCGAGGCCTACGTCGCCGCCGGCCAGCCGGCCGCGGCCGCCAACACCTACCGCACGGGCATCGACGTGGCCGAGGGCCGCGGCGACAAGCAGGCCGCCAAGGAGATGCGGGTGTTCCTCAAACGGGCCGAGAAGGCCGCCGGGGCCGGGGGAGGCGCAGATGGCTAGGACCGGCCAGGCCTCGATCCCACCGACCCCGGGGGCCGCGCCGCCCCCGCGTTGGGCCGACGCTCAACCGCGGTACTGGGGCACCTGGCTCGGCATCGGCACCCTCTGGGCGCTGGCCTACGCCCCGCGGGCCCTGCGCGCGGCCCTCGCCGACTGCCTCGGCCGGATCAGCCTGCGTTACTACCCGAACCGCCGCCATGTGGCCCGGGTCAACCTGGCCCTGTGTTTCCCGGCGCTCGAGCCCGAGGCCCGGGAGCAGCGCATCCGCACCAACTTCATCGCCTTCGCCCGCAGCCTCCTCGACTTCGGGGTGTGGCGCTGGCGCAGCCCCGCCTACCTGGACGGGTTCCTGGTCCGTCACCACCCGGAGCGGCTCGCCGAGCCCCTCGCCGCCGGCGAACCGGTGATCCTCCTGACCGGCCACACCACGGGCCTCGACGCCGCCGCCAGCGCCATCGGCCGGCGCCACCGGGCGGCCGGGCTGTACAAACCCCTCACGAAGGACCCGGTTGCCGATCGCCTCATCGCCGAGACCCGCACGCGCTTCCACGGCACGGTCTATCCCCGCGCGGCGGGCTTTCGGCCGCTCATCCAGGCCTTGCGGGCCGGTGAGGGGGTGTACTACGTCGCCGACGAGGACCTGCGCATGCGCGCCATCCCCGCCTTCGTCCCCTTCTTCGGGCAGATTAAGGCCACCATCCCCCTCCTTGGCCGCCTGGCCGCCCGCACCGGGGCCCGCGTCGTCCCCTGCGGCGGCATCCTGCGGCCCGACGGGCGTTACGCCGTGCATTTCCTCCCCGCCCTCGAGGGCTTCCCCACCGGGGAGGCGACCGAAGACAGCCGACGGATGAACCAGGGCCTGGAGGATCTGGTGCGCCTCGACCCCTGGCAGTACATGTGGACCCAGCGCCTGTTCCGCACCACACCGGACGGCGCCCGCTCCCCCTACCAGGGCCCGGTGCCGAGTCCCACGCCCGCCGTCGCCCGGGATCGACTCCCGACGTCCTAACCCCCGAACTCCCCATCCCCCCTCGCAGGAGGCGCCCATGACCATCCGATCCTGGCCCGAAGCCGAGCGACCCCGCGAGAAGCTCTTGCACCGCGGCCCCGCCCACCTCTCCGAGGCGGAGCTCCTGGCCATCGCCCTGCGCATCGGCGTGGCGGGCAAGAGCGCCGTCGATCTCGCCCGGGAATTACTCACCCGCTTCGGCGGGCTGCGGCCGCTCATGGAGGCGGACTACGCCAGCTTCTGCGCCGGCCCCGGGCTCGGGCCGGCCAAATACGTCCAGATCCAGGCCAGCCTCGAGCTCAGTCGGCGCTACCTCGAGGCCCATCTGATGCGGGGGGATGCCATCACCGACCCCGACGCCACCCGGCGCTACCTCACCGCCCAGCTCCGCCACCGGGACCACGAGGTCTTCGCCTGCCTCTTCCTCGACAACCGCCATCGCGTCATCGGCTTCGAGGAGCTCTTCCGCGGCACCATCGACGGCTCGGCGGTCTATCCCCGCGAGGTCGCCAAACGCTGCCTCGCCCACAACGCCGCGGCGGTCATCTTCGCCCACAACCACCCCAGCGGCATCGCCGAGCCAAGCCGCGCGGATGAGTCCATCACCCGGCGCCTCAAGGAGGCCCTGGGATTGCTTGACATCCGGGTGCTCGACCACATGGTGGTCGGCGACGGGCAGGTCATCTCCCTGGCCGAGCGTGGCCTGCTCTAGGGAATGAGCCCGGGCGGTCCGCCCCGGGGCGGGCCAGCGGGCCCCCGCTGGCCTCGGCCACCGGCGCCCGTGCTAAGCTACCGTCATCCCATTTGAACAGAAGGGGGAACGACATGCCCGTCTTCGGCTTATTGAGCCTACTCGCGGCGCTCGCGATCATCGGCTACCTGGTGCTCGACTCGACGGACGAGGGGGCGAGCCAGTCGCAACGCGCGGAGGAATCGGTCGAGGCGATCGAGCAGGAGCTCGATGCGGCCGTGCAGCGGATGGAGGATCGTGTGCCCCCGGACCCGGAGACCAACCCCTGAGCAGCAGCCCTTAAACGGAGGCGACAGGCGATGGCGACCACCCGACTCATCACCGGCACCACCTCCGGGATCGGTGCCCTCACCGCTGAGGCATTCGCCCGGCGCGGCGACACCGTGCTCCTCCACGGGCGCCGGCCGGAGGCCCTCGAGGCGACCCGTGAGCGCCTCGTCAACGCGACGGGCAACACCGCGCTCTACCCCTACGCGGCCGACCTCAGCCGGGTCGCCGCCGTCCATGACCTCGCCGATCGGGTCCTCACCGACCACCCTCGGCTCGACACCCTCGTCAACAATGCCGGGGTCGGTCAGGGGCAACCCCGGGAAGGGCGCCGGGTCAGCCCCGACGGCTACGAGCTGGCCTTCGCGGTCAACACCCTCGCGCCGTTTATCCTCATGCGCCGCCTTCTCGAGCGGCTTGAGGCCAGCGCCCCGGCGCGCATCCTCAACGTCGCCTCCATCGCCCAGGCGCCGGTCGACCTCGACGACCTCATGCTCACGCGGCGCTACGACGGCTTCCACGCCTACGCCCGCTCCAAGCTCGCCCTCATCCTGCTCACCCGCGAGCAGGCCGAGCGGGTCGCCCCCGACCGGGTCACCGTCAACGCCCTCCACCCCGGCACCCTGCTCGACACCAAGATGGTCCGCGAGGAATTCGGCGGCGCCCGGGCCCCCGCGGACGAAGGCCGAGACGTCATCGTCCACCTCGCCACCGACCCCAGCCTCGCGGGTGAAACCGGCCGCTACTTCGACCAAACCCGCCCCGGCCACCCCGAAGGCCAAATCCACGACGCCGCCACCCGCCGGCGCCTCTGGGAGCAATGCAGCCGCCTCGGCGGCGTCGCCTAACACGACGCCGCCCCCCATGCACGCCCCCCGCATCCACCCCATCAACCCCATCGACCGCGTAGGATGTGCTGACGAAGGAAGCGCATCACTCCATCCGCCCATGCACTCCCCCGCATCCACCCCATCAACCCATCGGCCACGTAGGATGTGCTGACGAAGGAAGCGCATCGCCCCGCCCCACCCATGCACCCCCTCAATCCAGCCCACGACCCACTTTTCCTCCCC
>CAYFWJ010000028.1:16940-28375 GCA_964346755.1 uncultured Ectothiorhodospiraceae bacterium | reverse complement strand
GCCGGGCCCGGCAGAGGAGGTGATGGAGATGATGGCGATCGGCGGAGAAGGGGGAGGCACCGCGCAGTAGCCGGCGAATCATCAGGCTGAGGGTGTCGATCAGTGGCAGTCCGAGGAACCACAACGCGGTCACCGGCTCGATGAAGGCCTCGTCCCCTTGAGCGAATGCGATCAAGAAGCAGGCAAGGGTGAGTCCGAGGAAGGTACTGCCCCCGTCGCCGAGAAAGGTCAGGGCACGATGCCGAAAGAGCCGGACATTCAAGGCGAGAAACCCCAGGAGGGCCCCGATCACGATCGCGAGCAATGGTACTGGAATACCCGGTTCGACCCCCTGAGCTTGCGTAGCAACCCCCGCCAAGGCCAGCAACGAGAGAAGGACGATGCCCCCGGCGAGTCCATCCATGCCGTCGGTGAGATTAATGGCATTGATGGCGCCGACGATCGCAAACACGGTGAAGGGGATGGCCAGCCAACCGAGGGGGAGCGTTCCCGTACCCAGCAGATTCCCCAGGTCCTCGATGACGACCCCGCCGAGTAGGATGACAATCAGCGCGCTGGCGATTTGGACACTGAAGCGATGATGGACGCCGAGGACTCGTAGATCGTCGATGGTGCCGACGGCGATGATGAGCGCGCCGGCCAAGAGCCAACTCCCGTTAAACCCATGCGTCCAGTGATCGATCGGGTCGAGTGCCAGGGTGATGGCGACCGCGAGGAAGATACTGATGCCCCCGAGCAGAGAGGTCGCCCGAGCGTGCCGCTTGTGGCCGCCGGGCCGATCGACCAGTCCAACGGAATGAGCGACGGGGTTGAGGCTTATGACGAATAACAGACTGAAGAGGCCGCTGATGGCGAGTGGTATCACGGGGATTACCCTGCTGTTCGCTCCGTTAATGAATCGCGTCCAGTGCCCTCGGACTCGACCGGCTTGGGCCCTGGAGGGTGCCCAAAAACCGAATGCATCCAGTATACCATAATCGCCCATGCTCGGTCCGACGCCTGTGCGATCCCCGACGCTCGGCAGGCGTTGTCCAGGACGCATGCCCGAGTCGTCCCGTTGGGTTCGGCACCCCTGTCGAGCCGTAGGGCGGTGCTTGGTCCGGCGGCCGTTTGATTGTCTATGACCTCTCCCGATTGAGCTGGGGTGCGTTGGGTTCGAACCATCACGCCGTCACCCGCTTCCGGGGGCCGGCGACTTCTTAGAGTGGGTTTGCGCATGAGGGGGATCGTCGGCGGAGGCGAGTCGGCGGGTGTCATTCGGCCGGTCCTCAGCTCGGTCTCGGGGCGTGCGCCTTCACGAGCAACGGATCGTGATTGCCCCAAGCGATTTACATTTTTTTGCTTGCCGCCTCGTGGGGCGTGCCCTAGCCTACAGAGCGTCCGAGCGTTCGAGCGCGTCGGCGGTGTCGAAACGCCGGTCTTGTCTGTCAACGATAACGAGTGATGGGGCGATGAAGAGCATAAACCGCGGTTCCCGATTGTTCCCCTCGGCCGCGTGGGGGACGCTTGTTTTGATGGGGTTATTGGGTGCGGCGTCGGGGAGCCTGGCGCAAGATGCCGAGGTGGGCGAGAAACTGCGTCAGGACATCACGGACACCGGGGAAGCGGTGGAGGAGGAGTCCGGCCTTGGCTGGTCGGGTGAAGGCGAGTTGGGCTACAGCCAAACCTCGGGCAATACCGAGACGCAGAGCTTGACGGCTCGCTTGTCGGTGCAGCAGGAGTCGGTGGCGTGGCAGCACGCGCTCGGCTTCGACGCCTTGAACACCTCGGATACCGACGGTACGACCGCGGAGCGTTACCAACTCGACGCCCGTTCGGCCTACAAGTTCGGGGGAGCGCGCCGGAACTTCGGGTTCTTCGCGGTGCGTTATGTGCGGGATCGCTTTAGTGGCTTCGAGTATCAAGTCTCGGAGACCCTCGGTCTGGGCCGGAACGTTCTCGACAATGATCGCACGCAGCTCGCCGTTGAGCTCGGTGTGGGGGCACGTCAGTCGGAAACGGTCGACGATGAAACCGAGAACGAGCTGATTGGGCGGGGGGCGCTGCGGCTTGGCCAATCCCTGACCGAGTCCACCCGCTTGACCCAGGACCTGGCCGTTGAGGTCGGCGAGACCAACACGTACGGGGAATCGCGCTCGGGGTTGAAGGTCAGCATCAACGACCAATTGGCGCTCAAGCTGGCCTATGCGGTGAACTACAACAGCGGCGTGGCCGAGGACGTGGATGAATTCGATACGCAAACGAGTGTGACGGTCGTCTACGGATTCTAGTCCAGCCACGCGTCCTCGATTCGTCATGCGGTCTCGCGTTGCCCGTACCATCGGCCCAATCCGCACCCTGACTTTCTTGGGGCATGGATCCCCGGGTCAGGCCGGTGGCTGAGCCGGGGTATCCGGGCTTGCGGAGGGGGCCGTTCGCTTAACGTATTGCGGGGCCGTCGCGCCGAGGGACATATAAATACTCATCAGTCCCTCGGTGCTGAAATCCACCCGTTTGAGTCGGTGGACGGGGATGAACAATAACGCCCCACCAAACGGTACGGGCGCACTCGGGACCATGACGATGTAGTAGTCGTTACCAGAAACCTGGTACTTCTCGGGCGAGACGAGAAAACCCAAAACACCCGTCGGGTCCTGATCGCCAAACTCGCAGAAAACGGGTGACATCGCCTTGATGTCGGCGCGTTCGTCCTGATCGAACATGACCACCAGGTCCCGGGCGGTTCGGTAGACCTTGCCGATGGCCGGGATGCGGTTGAAGGCATTATCCAGCATCTCGTGGACCATCCGTTTCGCCCCGAGCTCCAGGATGAGTCCGACGGTAAAGACGACGCCTAGGGCGACGGCGATCCCGAAGCCGTAGGACAACCAACCGGGGCTGTCCTGAGCCACCTGTAGTCCGAGATGGCTGAGGGTTTGACCCACCATCGTTTGGGGGCCGAGCAGGCGGTGCGCGGCACGCGCGACCCAGATGACAATCAACACGGTGATAATCAGGGGCAGGATCGCGAAGACCCCGGTCAGGAAGATGCCGATCACGCGCCGACGAAGGATCATCATCATGGTGTACTCCTGAGGGGGGTCTTGGGGTCGTCGAGCATTCGCTGCCTCCATCGGCTGGTGTCTGCTGGCTTCGAAGTGCCTCCCCGGTTGCGGGCGGGGGGTGGCATGGCCGGGTGGGGGTTCAACGACGGTCGCCGGGGGCGCTTGGTAAAACCCAACAAATCATAAGTTCAGCCTATGGTACCCAATCGTCTATGGGGCTGTCAGGCGAAAGGCTCGGTCGGCCGGTGGGGATACAGCACGTTATAGCCGGGTTTGCTATCATCCAGGGGCGATGGGGCATTCGGATGGCCGTCCGCTCGGGACGCGAAGCGGCGGTCGGTTCCACGGGGCGTTCCCGCGTGTCCCTTTGACGCCCCGCGTCGGCAACGCTTGCCAACCCGCGTCCAACCGCCACGGATTCGCTGATGAACTCACACCCCAATGATCCTCCGGTATCTGCGACTCGGCTTGTCTTCGGGGCAAGCGGTTATATCGGCACCAATCTCGTTCCGCGGTTGCTGGCCGAAGGGGGGCCGGTCCGGGCCGCCGCGCGCAATCGTCGGGTCATCGAGGCCCGGGAGTGGCCGAACACCGAGGTCTGTCAGGCCGATGCCCTGGATCGCGAGACGCTGGGACCGGTCCTAGCCGGGATCGACACGGCCTACTACCTGGTGCATTCCATGTCGGCCGGGCGCAACTTCGGCCGACTGGATCATCAGGCGGCGGTGAATTTCCGGGAGGCCGCCGCCGAGGCGGGGGTTCGGCGCATCGTCTATCTCGGCGGCCTAGTGCCGCGGGAGGCAGCGAGTGAACACTTGGTGTCGCGGCAGCGAACCGGCGATGTGCTGCGCGAGGGGCCTGTCCCAGTAACCGAGATCCGGGCCGGTATCATCGTCGGGCCCGGGTCCGCCGCCTTCGAGGTCATGCGCGACCTCGTCGTTCATCTCCCCGTGATGATTACACCGAAGTGGGTCCATCGCCGCTCGACGCCCATCGCCTTGGATAATCTGCTCGAGTACCTGGTCCGGATCCCGGATTGGGTGGCGGCCGAGGACGCGCTCCTCGATGCCGGTGGGCCGGAGGACTTGACCTATGAGGATATGATGCGGATCCTCGCGGAGTCCTTGGGTCGCCGGCCCCCGATCATCCTGCCGGTGCCGCTGCTCACGCCCAAGCTCTCTTCGTATTGGTTGCAGTTTGTGACATCGGTGCCGACCAACATTGCCCGGGCCTTGATCCAGGGGCTGAAGCACGATTTCACCACCGACGACACCCGACTCAAAGAACTCGTGCCACAACGCCTCTTGGGCTTCCGTGAGGCGGTCGAGGCCGTTTTCGTCGCCGAACGCACGCACACGGTCCAGGCACGCTGGACCGAAGGGGCCTTTGCCATGCGCCAGCAACGTTTCGACTACGCCTTCTACGCCAAGCGGGCGAGTGGCAGCCACACGACCCATGCCGCGCCGGCTTCGGTCTGGACCGTGCTGGCGGCGATCGGGGGTGAGAACCGCTATTATTATCTGAACATCCTGTGGACGATCCGCGAGACGATGGATTGGCTCATCGGAGGCCCCGGCCTCAAGCGAGGCCGTCGGGATCCCAAGGACCTGCGGGTGGGGGACAAGGTCGACTCCTGGACGGTGATCGGCGTGGAGCCCGAGCAGCGCCTCACGCTGGCCTTCGGGATGAAGGCCCCCGGGGCCGGGGTCCTCGAGTTCGAGATGCAGCCCCGATCCAGCGGTGGGACCGAGTTGACCGCCACGGCCTACTGGCATCCCGCCGGGGTTTGGGGGTTGATGTACTGGTATCCCCTCGTCCCGTTTCATGGCCTCATCTTCGAGGGCATGACCCGAGCGATCGGCGAACGGGCCGAGGCCTTGGAGCGGGACTCTAGGAGCGTCCAGACGACTTCGGTCGGTGGGTCGCACCGTTGAGCGGCAGGCGCAGGTCCGAGTCCGTTCCAGAGGGATGTTGCATGGTGCCGAGCTGGCTAACCGATGCCGTGTCGCCCCCGGACGCCGAGGCCCGTCAGGCCGCGGCGCGTCGGCAGGGGCAATTGACGAAGCCGCCCGGGTCCCTCGGGCGACTCGAGTCCCTCGCGATCCGGCTTGCCGGATTCAAGGGGGACCGCGCGGGCGGCTTCGATCCGGTGCATATCGTGGTCTTCGCCGCCGATCATGGCGTCGTCGCGGAAGGCGTGTCCGCCTTTCCCGCCTCGGTGACCCGCTCGATGCTCCGGAACTTCAGCCACGGTGGGGCGGCCATCAGCGTCCTCGCCGAGCACCTCGGGGCGCGTTTAGAGGTCGTCAATCTGGGTACGGTCGAGCCCCTCGGGGCCTTGCCCTGCGTGGTCGATGCCGTCGTGGCCCCGGGCACGCGGAACTTCTGCCGCGAGCCCGCCATGAGCCCCGCGGAATGCGCCCGGGCTGTGGATGTCGGTGGCGAGGGGGCGCGGCGTGCGATCGATCGCGGGGCTAACCTCTTCGTCGGTGGGGAGATGGGGATCGGTAATACCACAACCGCGACCGCCCTCGTCTGTGCCGCCCTGGATTGGCCAGCGGCCCTCCTGACCGGTCCCGGGACGGGGCTGGATGCCTCGGGTGTCGAGCACAAGGCGGCGGTTGTCCAAGAGGCCCTCGCCCGGCATCCTGAGGCACGGGGCGCGCCGGCCGAGGCATTGGCCCGGCTCGGGGGGTTGGAGATCGCCGCCCTCGTCGGGGCCTATGTTGCCAGTGCCCAGCGGGGTATCCCGGTGCTCGTCGACGGGTTTGTGGCCACTGCGGCGGCCCTGATCGCCCAGCGTATGAATCCCGATACGGCCCCCTGGATGATCTTTGGGCATCGCTCGGCGGAGCCGGGCCACCGGCATGTCTTGGAGGCCTTGCGGGCGGAACCGCTGTTGGATCTCGGGATGCGCCTCGGCGAGGGCTCGGGGGCGGCGGTGGCCCTGCCTCTGGTGCGTCAGGCCTGGTCGTTGCACCAGCGCATGGCGCGTTTTGCCGAGGCGGGCATCGATCCCGAGGATCGCGGGCCGTGACCGACCGCTTCATCGACTGGATTCGCCACGGTGAGCCGGCCCAGGGCGGACGGTTTCGCGGGGATCGAGAGGATCCTCTGACGGCGGAGGGATGGACCCAACTCCGCCGGATGACCGATAGAGATCCCGGTTGGACCCAGGTGATCAGCGCGCCGGCCCGCCGTTGTCGAGCCTTTGCCGAGGTCTTTGCCGCCGAGCAGGGCCTACCCCTGGTCTGTCGGTCCGATCTCGCGGAGCGTGGCTTCGGCGACTGGGAGGGTCAACGCGCCGACGAGCTGCCGCTTGCCGACCTCGAGCGTCTTTGGACCGATCCCGTGGGGTTTACGCCGCCCGGTGCCGAACCCTTCTTGGCGTTTCAGGCTCGGGTCCGGGTGGCCTGGAACGAACTCTGTGCCGAGGACACCCCCTACCCCCTCGTGTTCACCCACGGTGGCGTGATCCGGGTCATCCTCGGTGAGGTCTTGGCCTTGTCGGCGGAGGCCCTGCTGCGGATTGAGGTCCCCTATGCCTGCCGGACCCGCCTGCGTCTGCCCGATGCCGGTTACCCGAGCCTCATGACCCATGGCCCTTGCTGAGGCCGCTCGCGCCCTCTGGATCGCCGGTCGCTTCCTGACCCGGTTGCCCTTTCCCGATCCCGGTTTGTTGGATGGCCCAGGCCTGGCCCGTGCCGTGCTCGCCTACCCCCTGATCGGATTGATCATCGGTGGGCTGCTCGGCGCCCTTGCGTTCCTTGCCGAGGGTGCCGGGATGCCCCCGGGCCTCACCGCGGCCCTGCTCTTGACCGCCTGGGTCGGGGTCACGGGAGGCTTGCACGTGGATGGACTCGCGGATACCGCGGATGCCTGGGTCGGGGGGCTTGGAGACCGTGAAAAGACCCTGGCCATCCTGAAGGACCCCTACGCCGGACCGATGGGCGTGGCCGCGCTCGTGGTGGTGCTGATCGGCAAATGGGCGGCCTTGGAGGTCCTCCTGCAGACCCCGGATGGGCTGGCGCTGGCCGTGCTGATCGGCATTCCGGTCCTGGCCCGTAGCGGATTGGTCCTGTTGATCCTGACGACGCCGTACGTCCGGCGGGGCGGGATGGGTGACGGGGTTGCGGCCCATTTGCCGCGACGCCCGGCGGTTGCAGTCGTGATGGGCAGCGGTGCGGCGGTTGTGGTGGGGATGGGGGGATTGGGCGGTGTCCTGCTCCTCCTCACCCTCGGGCTGACCCTCGGCTGGCGCCGGCGCGTGCAGTCACGACTCGGCGGGATGACCGGCGATACGGCCGGGGCCCTGGTCGAAGGGCTCGAATGGGCCTTGTTGATCGTGGCGGCAGGGTGGTTGGGGCGACCTTGAGGGCGCGTCGCGCTCGATGCTAGTCCGGGCCCCAGGCGCGTATCAGGAGATTGCGTGGCGTCGCCGTGGCGGGGCAGAACCGCCCCCATTCCACCCGATACCCCTGTTCTTCGAGGAACAGGACCTGATCCAGGATCAGCCAGATCTCCAGCAGCCAACGGAACGGACGCCGCACCCAATCGATTCGCTTGACCCGGTCCAATCGTAACTCCCCCCGCTGCGCGTAGTCGTCCCAGGACACATGGTGCGGTAGGGTCAATCCCAGGCGGGCGGCGGCCCATTCGCCGAAGGCCTGGAAGTCGCGGTTCTCCACCGTGCGAGGCGGTGCGGGTAGCGGGGCGTAGCGATCGATCCCGGTGAGCTCCCGTTGCAGCAGATCGAATCCCAGCCGCCAGGCAATGATCCGCCGGCGCCGTGCCGCGCCGGCCGGTGTCGGTTCGCGGGCCGCTTGCAGCGGCAGCCGCAGATCGTGGTCGGTGAGTTCGAGGGGGCTGCGACGGACGCGTGCCGAGAGGGGTGTATACCGTTCACCCCCGCCAAGGCGATTGTAGCAGCAGGGGGCGAGGGTGATGCTGTGGGCCTGGTGGGCGACCGCTTGATTGAGGAAGCGGTGGTGTAGGCGCCCGCAGGCGTGTAGGGCGACCCAGTCGCGTCCCCGCAGGTGGCCGGGGCGGGCCAACGGGTCATGAACATCCTGGATCCCGAAGGCGATCTCGAGGTCCTGCGGCTCGGCGAGGGTGGTCCCTGCTCGGGCCAGCGTAACGTCCCGTTCCAAGCAGTGACTCGATTGGCCATAGGCGTGGGCCAGGGTGCGACTCAAGTGGCCCTTGCCGGCGCACCAATCCACGAATCCCCGGTCCGTGGCCGCGACGTGCGCTGCGAAGGCCTGAACCTGATGCCATTTGCGCGCCGGCATCCCGTGGCCATCGGAGATGGCGAGGGGCAAGGACGGCTCGGGGAGCTCGGGAGGCCGAGCGATCGCCCGGAACCCCGCGAGGTCCAGCCCCAGTCGGGTCAGGACCCGCGCAAAGGCGCTCGATTCCGCGGGCTCCTCGAGCTCGTGGGCGAGCATCTCGGGGGACAAGGCATCGAGGGCGCGGCATAGACCCGGGTCGCTCGCCCGCCAGGGGTAGTCTCGCCACGCGAACGGCCGGAGTTGCCAGTAGGCGCGGGCGGTGCGCAGGACGTGATCGACGGTCCGGAAGGCCGTGGGGGCCGTTTGGGTTCCTGGCATCGCTCGATGGGCGGTGGCGGCGAAGTGGGCGTTATCCGCGTGGCGGTCTCCCCACGTGTGGTGCGGATCAAGGAAGCCAACGGGCTACTGGCTACTGCCTCCTTGGCTGCTCAGTGCTCGGCCACGGATTCCTTCAGTTCGGGCTGTCGATACGCCCGATACGCCCGATGCGCCCCTCACGGTCCTGCCGGCAGATGTCGAGTGCGGAGCGGTTGCGAACGTGTTCGGGAAACTCGAATCCGTGTGGGCGGAGGTGTTTCTCACACAGCCCGATGACGCGCTGGTGGAAGCGGATTGGGTCGCGATGCAGGTCGAATTCCGTCCCGTTGACGAGCGCCTCCCGCGCGAAGTCGACCGCGAGCTCTCGGGAGGGGCTGAAGCCAATGGACTCGACGTGGATCTCCCACGCCCAACGCTCGCCTCGCTCGACATGACGCATGGTCCAACCGGGCTGTCTTGGGTGATGTAACGACGCTGACGCCGTTTTCGGTCGCGATGGAAATCGATTCGGATGCTCATCTTGGGGTTCGAGTCCTTGGCTGGCGTGCGCATCGACACACCCCGATTCCGTCGAGCCCGTTCGTCCGGCTGTGCGTGGATCGGCGGGTGGGCTGGAAACCTCGGGTCTCCATCGTTCATCACAGGAGGGAGGCGGCGTCCAACCCCATGCCGGGTGGCTGTGGCACCGCCCGTCGGGCAGGCGTCATGGCTGGATCGATACGTCCTGAACAGGATAGCCAGTGGCGTCGATCCCCGCTCCCTGGGGCTGCGGCGCCTTCAGCCCAGCTCTTCTATCTGCGATTGGATGTAGTTCTGGGCTCCAACCTTATCGAGTAGCTCGATCTGAGTCTCGAGGAAACCGATGTGTTCTTCCTCGTCGTTGAGGATGCGGTTGAACAGATCACGACTCACGTAATCCCCGGTTTGCTCCGCGTAGGCCACGCATTCCTTGAGATACGGATGAGCGATGTGTTCAAGTTTGAGATCGTTGTTCAGGATCTCGATCACGTCCTCGCCGATGTAGAGTTTACCCATGTCTTGAAGATTGGGAATGCCTTCGAGGAACAGGATCCGCTGGATCAATCGATCGGCGTGCTGCATCTCCTCGATCGATTCTTGATACTCCTTCTTGCCCAGCTTGATCAGCCCCCAGTCCTCGAGAATTCGGGAGTGCAAGAAATACTGGTTGATGGCGGTGAGCTCATTCTTGAGCACCCCGTTGAGATATTCGATAATCGCGGTATCGCCTTTCACAGCAGCCGTCTCCCCTCATAGCGGATTCGTGATATCGGTGGATCCGTAGGCCAAGCATGACTTGGGCCAACGCTCGGTGAGACCACGAACGCTGCGGTAATATCCCGAGGGGCTGGGATAGGGCGGTCGCTGGGACGATCAGGGGGTATCCGCGGCCATCTCCCACTCGGGGGATCGACCGACCGGGTTGGCGGCTCCCGGGAGGAATGGGACCGACCGCATGGCCTGGTGCTCTCGGAGTAGCTCCAGGGCGTGCGGGGCACACTTTCCACACTTGGCGGCGACCCCGAGCTCTTGACGCAGGTCGCGCACGCGATACGCGCCCTCGTCGACGGCTTGGCGGATCTGTTTGTCGGTAACACAACGGCAAAGACAGACGTACACGGGCGATACCTCTACTCGCACACACTCGTTTGGCATCCAACGGGAACGACATTAGTACAAATGAAAACAATTAGCAATCGTGGCATCAGACGCGCCAATCGAGCCCCGGTTCCCGCGGGGAGGCCGAGGCGGCCTGGGATCCTGCTCGGCGTCCTACTTGTGCTGGTCGGGGGGGGCGCCCTAGGACAACCCACATCGGGCGCGGCGGATCTGGCATGGGAGCCGCTCGAGATCCAGACCGCCTCCGGCCGCCATCGCTTTGAGGTTGAGGTGGCCGATACCCCAGCGGAACGGCGGCAGGGCTTGAAGTATCGTCGATCGTTGGCGGCGGATCGGGGGATGCTCTTCGATTTCCGCCGGGGCCGGCGTGTCGCCATGTGGATGGCGGATACCTACCTACCCCTCGACATGTTCTTTATCGATGCACGGGGCTGCATCACGCGCATCGTGACCGAGACAACCCCCTTGTCGCGGCAGCCGATTCCCTCGGGTGGGCCGATCCGGGCCGTGCTCGAATTGGCCGGTGGTCAGGCGAGTGAGCGCGGGATTGAGGTCGGTGATCGGGTTACACATCCCCTGTTTCAGCCAGAGGCTGAGGCGTCGTCTCGTTCGCGTTGTTCCTAAGCGCTGCCCTCAGGGTCCCTTGGGGGGCTCGCGCGGCCTGGTTGGGTGGTTCGACGCTGGGCTATCGCGCCGCTCGGGACGTTTAATGGAGGGGCCGTCTGTCGGGGAGGAGATTCGAAGGGCTTGCGCACCGGTCACGCGCCTCGCCGGGAGCGATCGGAAAGCCGTCTCGATTCGGCGCCCCCCAGGGACCGCCCCCGAGGTCCGGCTCGGTTCCCCCAAGGGCGCAGGTGATCGGCCCGCCGGGGGTGAGGCCCTCATCCCGGGCCCTAAGGCCGGCGGGAATCGGCATCATCGACGCCTTTGCCTGAGCGCCAGGGACTTCGAACGAACTCATGAGGCGGTTGATAACATGTCTTCGTAACAATCGCGTTGCATCATCAGGCCATTGGCGAGCCCTATTGGAGGATGATGATGTCGACGAATGACGGTCAATCGCGCCGTGACTTTCTCAAACAGGTCAGCGTGGGCGCCTTTGCGGCGGCCACAGGCATCCCGCTCGCGGGATGCGACGATGACA
>CAYFWJ010000028.1:0-16840 GCA_964346755.1 uncultured Ectothiorhodospiraceae bacterium | reverse complement strand
GGGGGCGACATGGAGGAGACGGCACCTCAGGTCGCGTTCGATACCGGGGTCGCCAGCGGTGATCCACTCGCGGACCGGGTGATTCTATGGACTCGGCCGGTGCCCGCGGACCCCGAAGCCGTGAATCAGGTCCGGGTTCGTTGGGAAATCGCGACGGATGAGGCGTTTGATGAAGTGGTCAACAGCGACCGCGTCGAGACGACCGCGGAACGCGACTACACCGTGAAGGTGGATGCCGATGGCCTGTCACCGGGGCAGATCTATTATTATCGGTTCCGTGTCGGCGACCAGGTCTCGCCAACCGGTCGGACCAAGACCCTTCCCATCGGCAATATCCGCCAGGCTCGTTTCGCGCTGTTCTCCTGTTCGAACTATCCGGCCGGTTTCTTCCATGCCTATCACCAAGCCGCGCAAGACGATTTCGACGCGGTCATCCATGTCGGTGACTACATCTACGAATACCCCGTCGACGGTTTCGCCTCCCAGGATGCCGAACGCCTAGGACGTGTGTCGGAACCCCCGACGGAACTCTTTAGCGTGCAGGACTACCGGACCCGGTATGCCCAATACCGGTCGGATCCCGATCTGCAACGAATGCACGCCGACTTCCCTTGGATCGTCGTCTGGGATGATCATGAGGTGGCCAATGACACCTACGAAAACGGCGCCGAGAACCACAATGACGGCGAGGGAGACTTTAAAGAGCGCCGCCAAATGGCCATCCAGGCCTACCATGAGTGGCTTCCGATCCGCACACCGAACCCGGAGAATCGGCTCGAGATCTTTCGGCGTTTCGAGTTTGGGGATCTCTTGACCCTGCACATGCTTGATACCCGCCAGCTCGCGCGGGATGAGCAGCTCGCCCTGGACGATCCGGAGTTCGCCAGCAAGGTGGCGGACCGGAATCGCCAATTGCTTGGTGAGTCGCAGATGGGGTGGCTGCAGGAGGGACTGCAAAACTCGGCGGCGACCTGGCAGGTCATTGGGCAACAGGTCATCATGGGGCGGCTTGTTCTGCCGCAATCGATCCTCGCGGCGTCTTTCGATGAGAATGGGGCCCCGGATGCGGTCGGTTTCAACACCGCGCTAACCGAGTATCTCACGTCGCTGCAGACGCCCCCCGAGATGCGGACCCCGCAACAGCAGGCCCTCCTGGATCCCGAACAAAACCCCTTGGTGCCCTTCAATCCCGATGCCTGGGATGGTTATGTCGCGGCCCGCGAACAGGTGCTCGGCACGGCGGTTCAGGCGGGCCAGAATCTTGTGGTCTTGTCCGGGGACTCCCACAACAGTTGGGCCTTGAACCTACGGACCTTCGGGACGGATGGGACCGATGGGGTGTCGGCGGGCGTCGAGTTCGCGGGGACCTCGGTCTCTTCCCCGGGCTTGGAGGGGCCCTCGGCATTCGGCCTCGATGCAACGGGTGCCGCGGAACTCGCCGGCGCCCTCACGCAGTTGGTTCCAGAGCTCGCGTATGTCAACGTCTTCAACCGCGGCTTTGTGGCGGTAACCTTCACCCAGGAGCAGGCCGAGGCTGAGTATATCCACGTGGATACGGTTAAACAGGCCGAGTTCGAGGCCCCGGAGGCGCTTCGCAAGCGCATGCGGGTGCAGGTCAACACCAACCAGCTGACCGATCCCGGCGCCGGTGCCCCGTGAGTGGCCTTTGTGGGGGCCGCATCCGGCCCGTGTCCCGTGTCGTTCGTCGATTCAGGGCTCCACGAGGCGCGCGGCGTTTGGGTCGAACCGGGCCGCCACACCCGTCGGGCCTGGTGGGAGACAATCCTTAGCGTGGGGCCCCACGCGCCTTGCAGTCGCCCGCGTGTCTCCCGATTGGGCGATTGGGTGTCTGGTGGGTGTCCTCGGGGGGTTAAGACGACCCGAAGGACACGAGGACCAATGGCGCGATTGCGGATGGGTTCTCGGGTCGATGCACCCGGCGGGATCGGTGTCCGGCGGTCGGCCTGTCACGGATACTCGATCCGCCATAGGGACTCATCCGAGCTAACGGTGATCGGGGGCAAAACACCCGCGTTATCGCCGCCTGTCCCTCCATCCTGGCCCCGTGTCGGTTGGCCGTTCGAACTGCCGACGCGGGACGCGCCGGCGTGGCCTCGTGTGCCTGCCGCGCGTCCCGCCATCGTGACGACCGCGCTAGCTCATCGTGCGCAGGTTCTGTCAAGCCCTGCCGGGCCACTCGTCGCTCGCCATCGTCCCCACTCGAGTCTTGGGATACCTTGGATCGCAGGCGCCAAACCAACGGCCGTCGAGCGGGAACCTTTGGAACCTTCCCGATGGCGCTCCGGATGAGCGCGGGGGGGGGCGACGTGCGAGACGTCGTTGCCCTTGGTTTTAGCGGAACAGGATCATCGAGAAGAAGGCGAACCAGGCGAAGATGATGAGGGCGACCACGAAGGTCATCGCGAAGTCGTCGAAATTGAAGAACTTCATACGGGAAACTCGCTTGCTGGGAGGGAATCGATCGGGTTTGTCTCGGCGGTCGTTCGGGGGATCGAGCGCCGTGGATTAAGGGGAATCCGCGTCGCGAGACGGTTGGGTCTCGTGAGCCTCCGAGCGCGCCGCGCGGTTCGTCTCCGTACGATGGGGAATCCGAGGGTCGTCATCGTCCATCAGGACCCGATGGGCCGGGCCCTCGAGGTCCTCGAACTGCTGGCTGCGCACGGCCCAAAGAATGCCCCACACCATCACGCCCATCAAGATAAATCCGAGGGGGATCAGGATATAGATCACGGACATCGCGATCGCTCCCGACGAGGCGCTTCGGGCCTCGTCTCGATCGGGTTGGATTTCAATGACGGGGCGATTGGCCAGCGCAACCGGCCATGGCCCTGGGGTGCCTGCCCCGCCGCGTTGCGATCAGGAAAAGGCCGCGGGATCCACGGCACGATTCCTCGGTTGGTCTTCAGGACTTGGTTCAGCGCTCGGCGCAACCGGGTCGCTGCGCAGGCGTAAGGCATTGAGCACCACCAACAGCGAGCTCGCCGACATCCCGATGGCGGCCATCCAGGGGGCGATCCAGCCGAGGGCCGCCGCGGGCAGCGCGAGGAGGTTGTACGTCAGCGCCCAGGTCATGTTTTGGCGGATGATGCGCAGGGTCCGCCGGCCGACGGCGATGGCCTCTGGGATCTCGCGTAAGTCGTTGCGGAGGAGCACGAGATCCGCCGAGCTGCGGGCGATCTGGCTGGCGCCCCCCATGGCGAAGGAAACCGACGCGCCGGCTAGCACCGGGGCGTCGTTGACGCCATCTCCCACCATCGCGGTTACCGTTCCCTGTTCCTGTTGCTGCTTGACGAACGTGAGCTTGTCCGACGGTTGTTGATCCCCAGCGACCGTGGCGGTTCGCGGTAGGCCCACCTCGGCGGCGACGGCCTCGGTCACCCGCGGGTCATCCCCACTGATCAGGTGGGTGGCGATCCCCATCCCATCCAGTCGGGTGAGTGTGGTAGCGGCCTCGGGGCGCGGCCTGTCCTGTAGGTAGAACACGGCCCGTATGGCTTCGGTATCCGCGAGGTAGACCACCGGTCCGCCGGTTTCGAGCTGGGCGCGCAGGGCCTCATCGGCGGGAACGCTCAGACCGTCATGCACGAAGTCCCAGTTACCGATTCGATAGGTTGCCCCCGCGATGCGCCCGGTGATCCCCTGACCGGGGATGTTGGTCAGGTCCTCGACCGGCGGGAGCTCGGTCGTGGTGTGACTCAAGGCCTGGGCGAGTGGATGCTCCGAGGCCTGTTCCAGGGCGGCGGCATAGCGCCGCGCCGTGTCCCGATCCCAGGGGCTGCGGGGCTCGACCTGAACCAACTCGAGGCGTCCTTCCGTCAACGTCCCGGTCTTATCGAAGACGATCGTCTCCAATCGCGCTAGGGTTTCCAGGGCGTGCCCGCGGGTCGTGAGTACGCCACGTTGCATCAAGCGGCCCGTCGCGGCCGTCAGGGCTGCTGGTGTGGCCAACGAGAGGGCGCACGGACAGGTCACCACCAACACCGACAGGGTGACCCACAGGGCGTCTTCCGGACGATGGAACCACCAGGCCAGGGCGACCGTGCTGGCCACGATCAGGACGCCGGCGACGAAATAGCCCGCGACGCGATCGGCCAGCCCCGCGATCCGGGGTTTCTCCGTTTGGGCCCGATCGAGGAGGCGTTGGATGCCGGAGAGGACGGTATCGGGGCCGACCCGCTCGATGCGCACGATCAAGGGGCTCTCCCGGTTGATCGCCCCGCCGATCACGGTATCCCCCGGGCCCCGCGCTCGGGGGCGGCTCTCGCCGGTGAGCAGCGACTCGTCCAGGCTGCTGCGTCCATCCTCGATCCGCCCATCGGCGGGCACGGTCTCGCCGGGCCGGACCCGCACGCGATCCCCGGGGGTGAGTGTATGGGGGGGCACGGAGGTCTCGGTGAGTGCGCCATCGATCCCGGTGTCGAGGCGTAGCGCGCGGGCCGGGAGCAGGCGAAGCAGGTTGTCCGCGGCCTCACCGGCGCGCTGGCGTGCCTCCACCTCCAGGTAGCGCCCCGCCAGCAGGAAGAAGGTGAACATCGTCACGGAATCGAAGTAGATCTCACCCGCGCCCGAGAAGGTGGCCCAGGCGCTTGCGGTGTAGGCGAGGCCGATAGCTAGGGAGACCGGCACATCCATCCCGAGGCGGCGATAGCGCAGATCCCGGGCCGCATTCTCGAAGAAGCTGGCGGCGGAATAAAACACCACGGGGGTTGCGATGATCAGGCTGATCCAGCGGAGGAATTCGCGGATGGCCGGGTCCATGTGCTGCGCCTCGCCCGCATAGAGGGCAACGGCGATCATCATCGCCTGGACCATGCCCAAGCCGGCGACCCCGAGGCGTCGGAGCTGGCGGGCCCGTTCGCGCCGATGCACCGCCTCCTGACGACTGGGATCGAAGGGGTGGGCCCGATAGCCAATCGCGGCGATGGCCTCGAGGATCTCGCTCAAGCGGATGCGGGCCGCATCCCACCGGAGGTGCGCCCGGTGGGTGCTGTAGTTGACTCGGAATTCGTGAACCCCGGGCAAGCCTCCGACGTGCCGTTCGTTCAGCCAGACGCAGGCGGCGCAAACGATCCCCTCGAGGATTAGGGCGGCCTCCTTGACCTCGCCGGTGGCTGGCTTGCCGGGGGTCTCCTCGGTGTCGCGGACAAAGCTCGCTTGGATCGCCGGGTCGTCGTACAGGCTTAGCTCATCGAGAAAGGCGGGGATCGCCTCGTCGGGGTTATCCGGCGTCGCGGTTCGGTAGCGGTAATAGTCCGTCAGACCCCCGTCCACGATCGCCTTGGCCACCGCCTGGCAACCCGGGCAACACATCGGGCGCGGGTGTTCGTCGATCACCACCGAATAATCCCGGTCGCTGGGGACCGGGAGCCCGCAATGGAAGCAGGCCGTCGGTTCGCTGCTGCGGTCCAGCGGTGCCGTTTCGTGGCGATGGGCCGGGCTCACAGCGCTCACAGGGATTGCGAACGATCTTCAGGTTCAACCCAGGTGGTCGCCCGGAGCTCGTGCCAGGCCTCATCCTTGCGGATCTCCAGCAGGACCCGCCACCGTCCGGGATCCGGTAGGCTCAATTCGTCCCGGTACACCCCGGGTTCCACCTCCTCGAACGCCACCGTTTGATCTTGGCCGGCGTCGGAGGGGCGCAGGAAGCGGCCTTGGATGGTCGCCTCCGAGACCGTCCGTCCCTCGGCATCTTCGATGCGGATCTGGAACGGCGTGGGCTCCCCCGCTCGAGGCGGCTCCAGCCAACCCTTGCGAACCTGCCAGCCCCGTTGCGCCTGGGCCTCCCGCTTGGCGAGGTAGGCGTTGAACTGGGCCTCCTTCTCCTGATAGTCCCGTTCGATGACGCCGGGGAAGAACGACGTGACCGCTGTATCGGTTCCCGGCTCGGGCAACAGCCAGCGGGCGAGGGGGCCTTCGAGGCCGCGGTCCGCCAGGGTGATGAAGATCCCGTCCAGGATGATGACGACCACAAAGAAACCGACGATCAACGCCGGCCCCCATTGCCAACGCTTCCCGCCGGCCTGAGCCGCCGCGGCGCGGCGGTGTCCGATGACCCCGAGGCCATAGGCGGTGATCAGATAGATGGCGAGATGAATCGCGAACACATCGCCACCCGGCCAACGGGCCAGGGCGATGGGCAAGTAGATGGCCAAGGTGATAAGCGCCACCAGGAAGCCCGCTTGGGGGCTCCCGAGCCGGAGGAAGCGCCGGAAAACCAAGTAAAGGGCGGCGATCCCGAGGACGCCGCCGAGCAAACCACCGATCAAATGCAGCATCGAGTCGACCTCACGTGGACCGGCAGGCAATCCGAGTTGGCCCCGCAGGGGTCAGCGCCGTTCGGCATAGAACAGGGCCGGTTCCTCCCAGAAACCGGCCTCGGCGCCCTGCACCGCGGTGAGTTGAAAGCGAAAGGTGTCCTGGGCGTCGATCCGCTCGGGATCGGCCTTGAGGCGGGCCAAGACCCGCAGTCGTTGTTGGGGCGCCAGTTGGATCGTCTCCACCGCGCCGGCCAGATCCAATTCGCCCCCGGGTAGCCCCGTCTGTGAGAGGGCGAGTTCCAGGGGCTCTTGGGTCTTGTTGTTGATCTTGATCTCGTAGCTATTCTGGATCCGACCGTCGGCGAGTTGCACCATCAATGGCTGGCGGACCTGGCGCACCACCACCTCCAGGCGGGACTGGTTCACCATGGCGTAGACCAAGCCGCTCGTAATCAAGGCGATCGCGACGCCGTAACCCAGGGTCTTCGGCTTGAGCCAGCGGGTCTTCTGGCCCTCTTCCAGTTCGCGTTCCGAGGCGTAGCGGATCAGGCCGCGGGGCCAACCCAGGGAATCCATGACCGTATCGCAGGCGTCGATGCACAGGCCACAGGAGATGCACTGCAATTGCAGGCCGTTCCGGATATCGATTCCAGTGGGACAGACCTGCACGCAGTAGCCACAATCGATGCAGTCCCCGAGCCCTTGATTCTGTCGTGCCTCACGGGTCTTGGTCTCCCGGCCGAGCTTGGCCCGTCCTTCGCCACGCTGGGCATCGTAGCTGACATTGAGGGTATCCCGGTCGAACATCGCCGACTGGAACCGGGCATAGGGACACATGAAGGTGCAGACCTGCTCCCGAGCCAGACCCGCCATCGTATAGGTCGTCGCGGTCAGGATGAAGGCGGCCCCGTAGGCGGCGACCGGGGCGGTGCCGGTGAAGAACTGCACCACCAAGGCATCGGCATTCCCCCAGTATAGGACAAAGGTAAGCCCGGTCGCGAAGGCGACCGCCAGCCAGAGCAGATGGGTGGTTATCTTTTTGCGCAGCTTGGCCCCACCCCAGGGGGCTTGGTCGAGCCGGATTCGGGCCCCTCGGTCGCCCTGGACCCGGCGCTCGATCAACATGAAGACGTCCGTCCAGAGGGTCTGGAAGCAGAAATACCCGCAGAAGACCCGCCCGACGACCCCGGTGACAAAGAACAACAACAGGGCGGCGAGGATCAAAAAACCCGCCAGCCAGAAGATGTCCTCCGGGGGCACCACCAAATCGAAGATATAGAAATGGCGGTCGGGGATATCGAAGAGGATCGCCTGATTGGCCCCCACCGGTCGCTCCCACGGGACCCACGGGAGTGTGAAATACACGCCGTAGGCGAGGACCAACACGGCGGTCTTGAACCGGCGGAAACGCCCCTTGACCGACCGGGGATACACGGGGATCCGCGATTGGTAGAGGCTGCTCGAGGCTTGGTTCATGGCTTGACCTCCCAGGGTCGTGCCGGATCGCGGGCGTTGAGGCCCACGCCCCATGCGCGCCGCGCGACTGACGTTACTGTCCGCCGCCGAGCTCGTGGACGTAGACGGTGAGCATCTTGATCTCTTCTGGGCTGAGCCGTCCTGTCTGCGCCGGCATCAACCGTTGGATACCGTGGCGGATCGTGTGTTCGACCTCGGCCTGCTTGGCCTCGAGCGTCTCGGCACGGTTGACCTCCGCCACGGTCCAGATCGCATCCGTCAGGTTGGCGGATCCGATCGAAGGGATCCCCTTGCCCGACGCGGTGTGGCACTGGTGGCAGCCACCGATATCCCCTTGGAAGATCGTCTCACCCGCAGCGGCCTGTTCGGCATCGACCTCGTGGCCCGAGAGGCTCAAGACGTAGGTCGAGACCGCAGCGAGTTGTCCCTCGTCCAGGGTCTGCGCGTAGCCGGGCATATAGCCGTAGCGTCCGTAGATCAGGGTCTCTTCGATCTGGTGGACACCACCGCCCCACAGCCAGCCATCGTCTGCCAGGTTGGGGAATAACCCGACCACGCCCGCGCCGCCGGTCCCGTGGCAGGCGGCGCAGTTATTGCCGAAGAGTTGCTTGCCGATGGATCGCGCGAAGGCCATCTGGTCGGCGTCGGCCAGGATCTCCTCATAACTGGCCTCGGATACCTCCTCCAGGTATTGGCGCTGACGCACGGCGGCATCGCTCGTCTGCATCTCGTGCATCAGCTTGGCCCGCGTGTTCCAGGGGACCTCACGGGTCTCGTTGTCGGCCTCATAGGTGATGGTCATAGCGCCTCGGGTATACCCCTCGTCGAGGAACCCCAGGGGCCAGGCCGGGTAGAACAGCCAATAGATCACCGCGAATGCGATGCTCGCGTAGAAGGTGTAAAGCCACCAGCGCGGCAGGGGGTTATTGTATTCCTGGAGATCACCGTCCCAGGCGTGGCCCGTCGTCTGGACGGTCGGGCGCGATTGGCGGTCGGACTGCTCACTCATGCGGTTACCCTCGGCCGGAGGAAGGGTCGTGGTCGCCTTCCTGTCGGTCCTCGCTTTCATCGTTGAACGGGATGTATTTATGGGCCTCGAGGCGACGCGTCCGTTCTTTGCCTGTGAATACGTAGATGAGTATGCCGAGATAGGTGACAAAGAAGATCAGCAACGCGACGATCTTGCTGTTGCCGAGATCGGTGATCCAGTTCCACGCATCGATCATAGAGAGATTCCTCCGCGAGGGGCTCCGCATCGGGGCGGATGGAAACCGGGTGCCGCCTGCGGTATCCGGTGTGGGTCCTTATGAGACTCGGGCCGAGCCGTTCGGGTTTAGCCGACGCGGCTCGGCCTGTGGTTGCGCCTTCCCGGGCGCGGAGGTTTCCGAAGGCGACCGAGCCCTGGGGAGTCGGCCGGTGGCCGGGCGCCCCTCGGGGCGCCCGGCCATCCAAGACTACCGGTATTCGATGAAGTACCCCTCGTCGTATTGACTGAAGTCGACCATCGTGCCGAGGACCTGGAGATAGGCGACCAGGGCATCCATCTCGGTAATCCGGTTCGGTTGGCCGTCCCAATTCTCCCCCTGGGCCTGTTCAAGTAGCGCGGCCTCGGCCGTGCGAATGTCCAGGTTGTCCGCGACGTCCTCGCCGAACTTCTCCACGTTCGCCTCGTATTCCGCTTGGGTCTTGGAGTACGGGACACCCACCCGCTTGAGCGCGGTCATGCGTTGTCGGATTTGGCTATAGTCCAGATCGTTCTCCAGTAGCCACGGGTAGTTCGGCATGATGGATTGCGGGACGACCGATCGCGGTGCGATCAGGTGCTGGGTATGCCACTCGTTCGAGTACTTCCCCCCGACCCGGGCGAGATCCGGGCCCGTCCGTTTCGATCCCCACTGGAAGGGGTGATCGTACTTGGACTCGGCGGCCAGCGAGTAATGGCCATACCGGAGGTGCTCATCCCGGAACGGACGAATCATCTGGGAATGGCAGAGGTAGCAGCCTTCCCGCTGGTAGATATCCCGGCCGCGGAGCTCCAGGGGTTTGTACGGTCGCACGCCCTCGACATCCTCCACCGTCTCGTTGATCTTGAACAGCGGCACGATTTCGACGAGACCGCCGATGCTGATCGCGACCAGGATCAGGAGGATCAATAGGCCCGCGTTGACTTCGATATTCTCGTGTTTCATAGGGGCTCACACCCGATAGTTGGCTCAGGCCGGCCGCGCGGCACGGGCCGCCAGTTTGGCGTCCAAGGCGGCGGATTCGCGCCGGGCCGCGAGGATGGTCATGGCGAAGTTAAAGACCATGATGAAGACGCCGATCAGGAAGAAGACCCCGCCAATGGCCCGTACGACATAAGGCTGATGCATAAAGGCAACGGTTTCGATGAACGTGTAGGCGAGGTTCCCGTACTCGTCAAAGGCCCGCAGCATGAGACCTTGGCCGATCCCCGATACCCACATCGCCGAGATGTACAGGACGATACCGATGGTTGCGAGGAAGAAGTGGGTGTAGATCAGCCGCGTGCTCCAGATCTTGGTGTTCCACAGCCGGGGGATCAGGTGATAGAACGACCCGAAAGTGATCAAGGCGACCCAGCCCAGGGCCCCAGAGTGGACATGGCCGATCGTCCAGTCGGTGTAGTGGGACAGGGCATTGACGCTCTTGAGTGACATCAACGGTCCCTCGAAGGTGGACATCCCGTAGAAGGACAGGGCGACGATCAAAAACAACATGATCGGATCGGTGCGCAGCTTGTGCCAAGCCCCGGACAGGGTCATGATGCCGTTGATCATGCCCCCCCACGACGGCATGAGCAGCAGGACCGAGAAGGTAGCCGATAGGGTCGAGACCCAATCGGGAAGCGCCGTCCAGTGCAGGTGGTGGGCGCCGACCCACATGTAGAGAAAGGACAAGGCCCAGAAGTGGATGATCGAGAGGCGGTAGGAGTAGATCGGACGACCCGCCTGTTTCGGGACGAAATAATACATCATGCCGAGGAAGGCCGCGGTCAGGAAGAAGCCGACGGCGTTATGCCCGTACCACCACTGAGTCATCGCGTCCTGGACGCCTGAGAAGAGGCTGTAGGACTTCAGGCTAAACAACCCGATTGGCATGGCCAGGTTGTTGAAGATATGCAAAAGGGCCGTTGCCAGGATGAAGGCCAGGTAGAACCAATTAGCGACGTAGATATGGGGTTGGGAACGGCGCCGTAGGGTCTGCACGTAGACATAGAGGTAGATGACCCAGGTGACCGCGATCAGGATATCGAGGGGCCACTCGAACTCGGCGTACTCGCGGGATTGCGTCACGCCCATCATATAGCTGAGTGCGCCGAGGCCGATGGCCAGGTTCCACCCCCAGAAGGTGAGGTTCGCGAGCCCATCGCTGTAGAGGCGGGTCTGACAGGTCCGTTGCAAGACGTAGTAGGACGTCGCAAACAGGGCGTTTCCGCCGAAGCCGAAGATCACCAGCGTCGTGTGAACCGGGCGCAGCCGACCGAAGGTGATCTGGGGGATATCGAAATTCAAGACCGGAAAGGCCAATTGAGCGGCGATGTAGACGCCTGCTGACATCCCGACCACAGCCCAAACGAGGGTCATGATCGCGAATTTCTTCACGATGTCGTAGTTGTATTGCTCGTGGATGGCGGTGGCAGTAGCCATGGATTACTCCTCGAGGCGCTTTATGGGGCGATAACGCGAGGCGGGTGGTAACCCGGTGATCCCGCAAGGGTCCGGCTTGCGGAGCGGGAGCATACAGGAGCTCGAAGGGGCATGTAACACATTTTGATATAGAAAATTTTAATAAATGCTAATATAGATTCATTCTACGCATCGACCCAGCTCGGTGGCAACAACCCCTGCGCTCGGGGATGATCGGGGCCATCGGCGGGTGGGGGCGTTCGGTGCGACAGGCACGTCAGGGAAACCCGTTATTCGAGGTTTTGCGCTTGTTCCCGGAGCTGTTCCACCAAGACCTTGAGGTCGACCACAAGCCGACTCATCTCCGCGTCTAAGGCCTTGGAGCCGATGGTGTTGACCTCGCGATTCAGCTCCTGCATGAGGAAATCCAACCGCCGCCCCTTGGCGCCTTCGCTATCCAAGGTGGCCTGTAGATCCGTGACGTGCGAGGCGAGTCGTTGGAGCTCCTCGTCGATATCGAGCTTTTGAGCCAGATAGACGAGCTCTTGTTCGAGCCGGCCCGAGTCGAGCGGGGCTTCAATCTCGCGAAGCCGGGCGGTGAGCCGCTCCCGGGCGCGTTCGAGGGCTGCGGGTCGTCGCTGTTCGAGTTGGGCGATCTGTTGGCTGATGCCTGTGGATCGTTCACGCATCGAGGCCGTCAGGCGCGCACCCTCTTCCCGGCGACCCTCGACGAGCTCGGTTAGGGCCTCATCGAGGACCTCAAGGGCCGCACTGCGGGCGGATTCGAGGGGTTGCTGCGGTTCGACGATGACGCCTGGCCACCGTAGGACCTGCAGGGGGTCGATGGTCGGACGGTGATTGAGCGGGTTATTGACCTGCTCATCGACGTGCCGGGCGACTCGGGCCAATTCGGTGAGCAAGGCCTCATCGAGGGCAAGCCCGCGCGAGGCTGGGTTCGCGGGGGTCAGGCGCAAGGTCGCATCGACTTTGCCCCGTTGCAGGCGGGCCGCGATCCGCTTACGGGCCTCGGGTTCAAGGCTCCGGAGATCGTCCGGTAGGCGTAGGGTGATCTCCAGGTAGCGGTGATTGACCGAGCGTAGCTCCCACACGAGATCGCCCATCGTGTGGCGCCGAGATGTCCGCGCGAAACCGGTCATGCTCGCGGTCATGGATCCTCCGCAGCGGGGTCGGGGGTTAGGTTCTAAGCAGTTGACAATATGCCGCAATGGCGGTTTGTCAAGGCGCGCCGGGCCTGAAGCTGTCTAAGATCACGGTTACCCTCGACCGGATAACGGGTCTGGTTTGGAGCCGGGGTCAGCCCGTATACTGGCGGTTTAACAATCGGGGGAAGCCATGAGGCCGAGTGGCCGACGCGCCAACGAATTGCGATCGATCGCCTTTACTCGTGGGTACACGAAGCACGCGGAGGGGGCCGTTCTCGCGGCGTACGGCGATACGAAGGTGCTGTGTACGGCGAGTATCGACGAGGGAGTGCCGAGCTTCCTGCGGGGCAAGAACGCGGGCTGGGTCACGGCGGAGTACGGCATGTTGCCCCGTTCGACGCACAGCCGGATGCCCCGCGAGGCCGCGCGGGGGCGCCAGGGCGGGCGTACCCTGGAGATTCAGCGGCTCATCGGCCGGGCCTTGCGGGCTGCGATCGATCGACGGGCCCTCGGGGAGCGCACGGTCACCTTGGATTGCGACGTCTTACAAGCCGATGGGGGCACGCGGACCGCGGCCATCAGTGGGGCCTATGTCGCCCTGCAGGATGCCCTCCGGGCGCGGCGTTGGGAACGGGCACCCGTGCACGGGTTCCTGGCGGCGGTCTCGGTCGGCATCTACCGGGGGCAGCCGGTTTTGGACCTCGATTACGCCGAGGACGCCGAGGCCGAGACCGATATGAACATCGTGATGAACGAAGGCGGTGGCTTCGTCGAGGTCCAGGGAACGGCCGAAGGGCATGCCTTTCGGCGGGATGAGTTGGACCGGCTCCTCGACTTGGCGGCCGAAGGGATCCCCCAGATCATCGAGGCCCAACGCGCCGCGCTCGAGGCGGGTTGATGGGTACGGGCGCCTGGGTCCTGGCGAGCAACAACCCGGGGAAGCAGCGGGAGCTTCAGGGGGCCCTGGAGCCATTCGGTATCGATTTGCAGGTCCAGGGTGACTTCGGGGTGCCGGAAGCCGAGGAGACCGCGTCCACGTTTCTGGAGAACGCGTTGATCAAGGCTCGGCAGGCGGCCCAACAGACCGGACGTCCGGCATTGGCAGACGATTCCGGGTTGTGCGTGGATGCCCTGGCGGGTGCCCCGGGGATCCACTCGGCGCGGTTCGCTGGCCCCGCTGCCAGCGACGCGGCCAACGTAGCGCAGCTGCTCGCCCGGCTCCAGGGGGTGTCGCCGGCCCGACGGACGGCGCAATTCTTCTGCGCGCTGGTCGTGGTTGCCCGGCCGGAGGATCCGATGCCGTGGGTTGCGACCGGACGGTGGGCCGGTCGGATCCTGGGGGAGCCGGTCGGGCCGGGCGGATTCGGCTACGATCCGGTATTCTTTGTGCCCTCGATGGCCTGCAGTGCCGCGGAATTGGATCCCGAGGTCAAGCGTCGGATCAGTCATCGCGGTCAGGCCCTCCAGTCCCTTGTTGAACAACTGGCCGGTGGCTCGGCGGCTGGATCCTAGATCGGCCCCGCGGGGGCCCGCCCGGCGGGGCGGTGTTGCCTCAGGAACTCGGCCTTTACCCGGGCGGTCAACCCTTTAGCGACGGTCCGTATCGTCGACTCCGCCACGTCTCGCGTCGGCTGGATACGCCGCACGATCGTCTCCAGTCCAGCGCCAAGGGAATGGCGTGGCCGCCTCGTTCAGGCAATCTCCGTGACGTCATCGTATCCTCGAACGGCGAGGCGCCAGGTGTCTCGATCGCGGTCGTTCGCGGCTACCGGCTGCTCGCTGTGCCTCGATGGGTTTCCCTGTCGCTGCGGTTCGCCAGGCTTTCCATTGGCCGGGTTCCTGACGTGGATCCCGTTCACCCATTTTGATTCAATCAGCTTCTCGAGGTCGGATCCGATCCGTATTCGGCCACTCCTCGGGTCTGTTCTTTTTCGGAGTTTTTGATGGCTGCAAGTTATTCTATGACCCGTGTGGGTGTCTATGTCGACGTTGCCAACCTGACCCGCAACAACGGATACGGGATGCGCTACGACGTGCTTCGGGAATTTGCCTGTCGGGGCAACGGCGAGCCGGTTCGCCTCAATGCCTATGTGAGTTTCGACCCGGATCGGGCGCGTTTCGATGCCAATTACAAAGATGGCCAGTATCGCTTCTATTCCTCGTTGCGGGATTTCGGATACAAGGTCATCCAAAAGAACGTCAAATGGTACGTCGATGAAAAGGGGAATCGGGTCGGCAAGGCCAATGCCGATCTGGATCTCGCCGTCGATGCCCTGCTCCAGTCGGCCAATATCGATCGGGTGCTGTTGGTCACCGGAGACGGCGATTTCGTGCAAGTCGTCCGCGCTCTTCAGAACAAGGGGTGTCGGGTCGAGGTCCTGGCCTTCGAGAACATCTCGGAGGAGCTACGCCGCGAGGCGGACATGTTCATCTCCGGCTACCTGATCCCCGATCTGCTCACCACCGCCTCGTGCCCGGGTGATCTGCCCTGGGGCCAGGTCGGCTCGCGCGTGCGTGGCATTTGTTACCACCACGAGCGCGGTTACGGGTTTCTGCGGTTTATGAAGCATATCGCCCCGGAGATCTGGAAGATGGATTCGCGGCAAGAGAATAGCCCCTACGAGAGCGTGTTCTTTCACGACTCCCAGCTCCCCCCCGAGGTGCACTTCTCCGAGCTGCCGAGTCGTAATCTGATCTTCGAGTTCGAGTTGGAGGCACCCAACGAAGACGGGGATAAGGGACTTCGAGCGATCAACATGCAATTAGTGAGCCCAGCCCGGCGCAGCCAACAGGGAGGCCATACCGGGGGGCATGACCGACGGGCCGGCGGGGATCGAGGCAATGCCAATGACCGTCAGCTCGGCGATCGAGGGCCGCGCCAGGACGACTCCAATCCGGGGAACGGGCACGGCACGAGCCAAACAGGAACCCGTCAATCCGGCGCATCGGCGGGTGCCGCGGAACGCTCGAGCAGCGGGGGCGCGAGCGCCGATGAGGGCTCCGATCGCCCGGAGCCCGAGGGTGAGGCGGGCGTGACCTCCGAAGGGGAGGCGACGTGATCGAGGCTCGGCTGACGGGGGCGTTAGAGAGCCTACCGCCGTTGGCGCTCTACGTGCATCTCCCCTGGTGTCTGCGCAAGTGTCCTTACTGCGATTTCAACTCCCATGTCAGCCCGACGGCGCCTCCCTTCGCGGCCTACGTGGATGCCTTGCTTGCGGAGGCCGATCGGTATCTGCCGGCGGTTTGGGGGCGTTCCATCATCAGTGTGTACCTCGGGGGTGGCACGCCGAGTCTGTTTCCGCCGGACGTGATCGACCACCTGCTCTCCGGGCTACGGGCCCGTTTCAACCTGCATCCGGAGATCGAGATGACCCTCGAGGCCAATCCGGGTACGGTGGAAGCGGCGCGCTTCAGGGCGTTTCGGTCCCTCGGGTTCAATCGACTCTCGTTGGGGATTCAGTCCTTCGAGGACGCGTACCTCGAGCGGCTCGGTCGCATCCACGGCGCTCGGGAGAGCCACGCGGCCGTGGACGCGGCCCGGGCTGCCGGTTTCGATAACCTCAATCTGGATCTCATGTTCGGTCTGCCCGGCCAGGATGCGGCGAGTGCCCAACGGGATGTGACCACGGCCTTGGCGTGGGCGCCCGAGCACCTGTCGTACTATCAGCTCACCTTGGAGCCCGGGACGCGTTTCGCGGCCTACCCCCCCGAGCTCCCCGATGAGGCGACTCGCGATGGGATGGAGACGGCCGGGCGCGCATCGGCCGAGGCGGTCGGCCTGCGGCGGTATGAGATCTCGGCCCACGCCCGCGCCGGCCAGGAATCCGTCCACAACCTCAACTATTGGCGGTTCGGGGATTACCTCGGGCTCGGGGCCGGCGCGCACTCCAAGGTGTCTCATCCCGATCGGATCGAGCGCTGGGCGAATGTCCAGCAACCCGATGCCTATATGGCGGTCAGCGAAGGCGAAGTGGTGCGCAAGGAGCACCGCCGGCTCACCGCGCGTGAGCTTCCCTTCGAGTTCTTGATGAACGCCTTGCGCTTGACGGACGGCGTCGAGAGTCACTTGTTCCTGGAACGAACCGGCCATCCCTTGGTCCGGGTGCAACGGCGTTTGGCCGAAGCGGAGGAGCGCGGGTTGCTGGAGTGGGGGGTCGAACGCCTGCGGCCGACGGCGCTTGGACAGCGTTATTTGAACGACCTTCTGGCGTCTTTTCTTCCGGAGCCGGACACGGCCTAGGGCGTGTTGACGTTTCACATGGGGAGCCATAAAAAA
>CAYFWJ010000027.1:29283-31005 GCA_964346755.1 uncultured Ectothiorhodospiraceae bacterium | reverse complement strand
ACCTGCTCGGCGCGCACCAGGGACAGGTTGCCCTTAAAGGCGGTGACTTCACCCTCCTGGACGGCGAAGAAGTCGCCGGTGGTTTGGCCCGCCAGCTTGCCGGAGACGTCGGTCTTGGCCTCGCTGAGCATGGGCTTGAGCTTGTTGATGGCGGTGGTCTCCTTGATCCGACCCAGGAACCAAGTAGCCACCTGGTCCCGCGACTTGTAGTCGAGGTCGGCGGGGCTCTGGGTCGCCAGCATCAGACAAACACCGGCGGACCGGGCCCGCTTGAGCAGGCCCTCCAGGGGCTCCTTGGTGGCGGGCTTGCCCTGGGCGGGGAGGTAGAGGTCGGCCTCGTCCAGCAGGACCACGGCCTGCAGCTCTTGGGCGGGGTGGTGCGCGCAGTAGCGGCTGAGGTCGAGCAGGAATTGAGCGACCCAGAATAGGGTGTTGGCGTTGTCGCCCAGGGAGGCGGTGCTGATCACCGAGAGCGGGGTCCGGCCGTTCGCAGGGCTCAGCAGGGCTGCGGTGTTCAGGACCTCGCCGTCGGCCGCGAACAGCCCTCCGTTCATCAGCCGCAGGGCCTCCAGGTTCTCCACCAGGCCTTTGAAGAGCTTCGGGTCGAGCCTGCCGATGGCGTTGATCAAGCTCGGGTCCTGGCTATCGATGAACTTGGTCAGTCCGGGCAGTGTCAGGCTGTTGTCTTCAATCTCGCTCAGCACGGCGATGGCCTGGCCGAGGATGGCGATGCTCTGCTTGTCCTTGCCGGAGGGTTTGAGGCCCATCATGCCCCCCAGGGCGGCGGCGGACAGGTTGGCGAGCTTGATGCGCTCGTGGTGGCTCAGGGCCCCCAGCCCGGGCGGGGCGACGGAGATACCCAAGGGCCGCCCGTTGGGCGCCCCGGGGGTGTATAGGGCGACATCCACCTTATCGCGTAGGCGCTCAAGCCGGGCGTTGCGCTCCGGATCGCCCAGGTCGCGTTTCCAGACTGCCGGGTCGGCATAGCGGCACAGATCCCCCTTGCGGTCCAGAAGAACGGCGGGCACCCCGCGCAGCAGCAACTGCTCGACGAGGCCGAGGGCCAGGGTGGTCTTGCCGCTGCCGGAGCCGCCCAGGTAGGCGGCGTGGCGCAGCAGTCGCCCGGGTGGCAGGGTAAGAGGGTGGGCGCGATGTTCGCGGGTGAGCCCAAGTACCAGGTCGCCAGTCTCGGGGGGTGGTGGGACTGGTTTGGTTTCACCTGGCTCCCCTTCCGGCGGCACCGGCGGGCGGGCCGGTCGGTTATCCAGGTCGAGCAAGTGGCGCAGGGCGGGCAGCCCGCTCAGGGGCTTCTCGCTCTGCACCCAATCAGCAAAGCTAGGGTCGTTGCCGTGGGTCTCAGCGAAGCCTCGCATCGCCACCATGGTCCGCCAGTCCGAGTCCCCGACGGAGACCCGGCGGCCCCCCTGGGCGAGCATTTCGCCCAGTTGCTGAGCCACCTTGGTCTTCGGGCTCTTGGGGAACTCGGTGGAGCGCAGGGCCACCGGACGGCGGGCGCCCGCCGTCCTGCGCAGCGCCTCCACCTCGCGGATTAGGCCACCACCCTGGGCGGCCTTCTCGCACAGGGCGACGTATAAACAATCCTCCGCGCTGCCCTCGCAGGCCGGTAGCCGCACGGTCAGACCTTCGTCCTCGAGCTCGGCCTCCGGCCGCGGGCACTGGGGCACCTCGTCCGCCACCCGCTCCACCGCCCAGGCGATGAGC
>CAYFWJ010000027.1:14593-29183 GCA_964346755.1 uncultured Ectothiorhodospiraceae bacterium | reverse complement strand
CCGCGGGCACTGGGGCACCTCGTCCGCCACCCGCTCCACCGCCCAGGCGATGAGCAGCAGGCGCTCAGAGGTGCCGGTGGGCACGGTCACGTCGGCCATCCGGGTGTCGTTCCACTTTGCCTGCAGGTCGATGTCGGGGGGCGGCGGTGGTTGCTCATCGTCATGGATGGGCGGATGGCCGGTCTCGATGCTCTTGTCGCGCTGGCGCTTGGCCCAATCGATGACGATGCGCGTGGGCTGGCCCGCGAGCCGGTCCGGCGTGTCCGGCGGGAACGGATACAAGGGCTGCTCAGGGTCGACGGGAACGCCGGCCTCGGAGCACAGCTCGGCCAGGCGCCTGCCCAGCAGTTCGGTGATGTCGTTCCGGCTGCGTTGTCCGCTGAGCTTCTCGGGGACTGGGTCACGCTCTAGGCGGTCTATGTGACTGCGGTACAGGTGCTCGCGTAGCAACTTATAGAAGTCGCTCAAGCAGGAGATCACCACCACCGCGTTCGGGATCTCGCCCAGGGTGACCAGGGTCTGGATGGCGCGCCGGAACCGGGCCGCGGCATCCTCCATGGCGTGGAGCTCCTCGAGCTGGTCAAGGCAGAGCACGAAGGCGGCGCCGTCCACCCCATGGACCAGCCGCGCCAGGGCATGCACCATCCGCTCCGGGTCGTCCGGCTGGGTGCGCGGGGTGATCCCGCCGAGGGCCTGGCGGTCCCACTCGGACAGGTCCCGGCAGTGCAGGTAGTTCAGTACCCTGCGGTGGGTCGCCGACTCCTGGCGCTGGAGGTAGAGCAGGGACCGCATCAGATCGAGGTCCTGGTTCTGGAAGCGGGGCAGGGCGACCAAGCGATCGGTGATCCCGTAGATCAGATCGCGCGACTCCTGGGCGTTTAGCGGCTCCTCCCGCAGGGTAGCCAGGTCGCTGGCCGAGACCGCCTCCGGGTTCTCGGCCAGGGTATTGGACAGGCGCATCAGCCCGGTGGTGTCGCCGGCCGGCTCGTAGTAGGGCTTGTCCAGGGAATCGAGGATATTGTTGAGGACGTAGCGGGGATAGTCGTCCGCGGCGCTCGTCATCTGAAGGTAACTGAAGTAGCCCTGGGCCTGCTCGTGGGTTGCGTTGCGGAAGACCCGCATCAGATGGGTCTTGCCGGCCCCCGACTCCCCCAGCAGCAGCAGAATGCGCCCGGAGCCCACCGCATCGCCGGCCTTCACCCGGTCCAGCAGACGCTGGTAGGCCTCGCGGGCCTGCGCATGGATGGTCGGGACATCCAGCGGGTCCGGCCGCCACACTTCCTGGTGGTGGATTACCGAGTGAAAGACATCCTGGCCGCCGGGGTGGCAAAAGGCGGTGAGTCTCGGGTCTTCGTTCATAGAACTTCCTCAGTCCAGAGTCACAAAATGCAGTTCGTTGCCCATGTGGTGGACGACGGAATCGGCGACGTCGCGCGGGTCCAGCGCGGGGGCCATATCCGCCCGGCTGAGGATGAGGAGCTCCCGTCGGCTGGCCTCCAGCAGGTGGCGCTTAAAGGACGCCAGGTCCAGACCCCGGTCCTTGCCGTCGGCGCGGAGCTGCTTCCAGGCGTGGTTGATGAACACCTTGTCGTCGCCGAAGCGCCCGCTCGGGCTGCGCTCCGCCGCTTGCCGGACCTCGCGCGCGAAGGCCGGGTAGTCTATATCCGCCTGCGGCTGCGGCTGCGGCTGCGGCTGCGGCTGCGGCGGGGTGGCCTGCGTCTCCGCCGTGGGTTCCAGGGCCGTGCCGATGATGGCCAGGCGCAGGTCGTCGGGGCTGCTGCGCCGCGCACCGGCGTCCCGCGTGACCACCTGGCGCAGGGCGGTCTGCCAGTCGGCCGGCCGGGTGGACCCCAGCAGGTCCTGGAGCAAAGCGAGGATGACCCGACCCTGGGTGAACGGCTGCGCCGCCAGGCTCGAACCGCGCTGCGCCAGCCGGGCCGCAGTACCTTCGGCCATCAAGTGGCGCCACAGTAGGGCGTTCCGGGCCTCGGTGATGGTGGGGTAGTCGCCCAGCGGCAGGTCGTGGCGGGCCCATAGAATGGCGGCGCGCAGGCCGTCCGCCGACCCCAGGCGGGTACGGCGCGCCGCGGTATCCGGCGGCGGCAGCCCAAGGGCCCGGGCCACCAGGTAGGTGTCCCGCAGGGGCCGCCAGCGCGGGTGCTCGCTGCCCGTTGGAGCGCCCAGGGCGGCGATCGCCGCCTCGCGCCCGACGGCGGTGATGGCCACTCGGCCGCGACCGGCGATGGTCAGCCGCCCGGCGGCGGCCAGGCCGTCGAGGGAATCGGCGAGGGCCTGGCGCCATTCGGCGCGGGAACGGCTCTGGGCGCCCAGGGGGGCGAGGGAACGGCCCAGCTCGGACCGGGTCTGCCCGGCGTCGCCGGCTACCATCAGGCGCGCCAGCACCAGATCAGGGAGGGAGAGGCGGGGTTCAGGGGGCACGGTCATCGCTCCTGCGGGGTTATTGGTTCGGGGCGCATCGCGAGCGCCCCCTCGATATCGCTCAAGATGTCTTCCAGCCGCACCACCACGTCGTCCGCCAGGTAGCGCAGCACCCAGTAGCCGTGGCGCTGGAGGTCGAAGTCCTTGCGGCGGTCGCGGCGGTACCGGTCGGGGTCCTGGAAGTGGTGATAGCCGTCGATCTCTACGGCGAGCCGCCCGGACCGGCAGAGCAGGTCCACCTCCATCGCCCGCGCGCCGAAGCGGTGCTCGAGCGTGCCGTTCAGCACAAACCGCCCGGCGGTACGGGGCGCTTGCTCCAGGGCTAGGAACAGGAACCGCTCGGCCTCGCTGCGCGCCGCATCATCCAGCGGGGTCGAGGCCGCGAGGGGCCCCAGCAGGGCGTCCAACCGAACCAGGCTCGAGCCGCTGCGCGTCAGGACCTCCAGGGCCGGAGCAAGCGAACGCACACGTGTCGCGCCATAGCGCGCGCACGCCCAATCCGCGAGGGCGGCCGCGGGCAGGCGCGGCACGCGGATGACCCCGTCGCGCAAGACGGCCTTGGGATGGCTCTCGGGCATCGCGTCAAGCCACTGCGCGAACCGCTGCTGCGTAAGGGCCACCGCGAGCGGCAGGCCGGGTGCCGCCACCGCGAGTCGGGCGAGTCCGGCAAGGGCGTTACGGTCGGGAGGCGCATCGTTCGCCTCCGGCACGTCCTGGGGCACCCAGAGCAAGGCCGGCCGCCGGGCAGGTGGCAGGATCTCGGCCATGGCCACGAGCACCGCGGTGTACCGGGACGCGCCGGGTGCAACCCCTTCCAGGCCGGGGGCCTCGCCAACCACCCGCGAGACCTCGTGCGGGTCTCGAGCCGCGGATTCTTCGCCCCGCGCCACCCGCTCGATCAGCCAGTCGAGCAGCCGCCGGCCGGCTTCGCCGAGGCCCGCGGCCATCAAGGGTGACTGGTTCAGCTCCCGCTGGTCCCGGCCCAGCGACCGGACCCGCTCCCGCCACGGCGCCACGCCATTCCAGTCTCCGCCCGCCAGGCGGGCGAGGGCGGCATCGCCCAGGGGTATCTCGGGCACCAGCGCGCTGCTCCACTGGGCGGCCACGGTCCCCAGATCGCCCGCGCGGGACACCGCCAGCGCCCGCTCGCCGGCCTGTGCCCACCGATGCCAGCGCTCCAGCGCCCCCTCGACCGGTCCGAGCAGCACCGTGGGCGCCGGCACCCCCTGGTCCCGGCGCCCTTGGTGGCGATCGAGGCCCTCCGATACCGACCGTTCCAGGCGCTCCAGGTCGTTGGCGTCCATGGGCGGGGCTCGGTTCACAGGCGTCAAGCGACGCCCTGCACCGACGCCTCGGATACCCTGGGGCGGGCATACGCGAGGCAAGCGGTGATGTCGTCCCGCTCCAACTCGGGATGATCGGCAAGGATCTCATCGCTGGCCATGCCCGACGATATCACCTCGCGCACCCCATCGACCGGCCAGCGTCTGTCTCGCACGCCGGGCCTGCCGTGGCACACCGGCGGATGGACGATGATTCGCGGGACGGGGGACATCGTGGGTGCTCCGCACAAGAACTCTGAAGAATCGTAGGCGCGCATTGGGCCGGGGGCAAGCGGCGGCCGCGCCTTAATCCGGGTCGTCTACCGACTCCGGACCGTGCACGCCTCAGAACGCCTCGACGTCGGGGCGCAGGTCCAGCGCCCGGGTTCAGGCGGCGTGGGGCTGGTGGATGAGGTGCAGGCACGTCTCGGCCACGGTGTCCGGGGCCAGACACGGGTCCTGGGGGGTGCTGAAGTCGTCCCGAGCGCGCTCGCTCCACCGAACCCGTCGATGACCGGGTGGGCGACGTGCACGGGCCGCGCGCCCGGGCCAGGGCATGGGCATGGGCCAAGCCGCGCAGGGCGGCCTTGGCCGAACCGAAGGCGGTGAAGTTGGCCCCCGGCTTGACCGCAGCGGTGGCGTCGACGAGCAGCAGGCTGCCCTGGCCGGCGTCGAGCCTGTCCGGCAACACGGCCCGGCCACACCATTGACCGCACCCAGAACAGTGACCCGCCAGACGGCCTCGAAGTCCTCCGCCGGCGCCGTCGATGGCGCCGATAGGAGCATGAGTGTCTTCGTTGAGGGCGGCGCCGAAGGGGTGGATGAAGGCGACGGCGCCGATCGGGGCTTCCGGACCGCTGTGCTCCGAGTTCTCACTCGTGCTTTAAGCGTCAGACCCACGGTTTACAGCGAGACCTGACCCCTTGACACGTTACGGTATTGCGAACGCTACGGAACCGACGTAGACCACCGTGTAGCGTAGCGGTGACCACAAATCACGGGCGCGCTCGTCCTCTTTCGGGTTCTCTCGCTCGTCAACCTCCGCCCTGCAGAATTTCTCATGGCTCGGTGCGATCACGACTCGGTGCTCGCACTCCTCGAGGGCCAGGAAGAGCTGATTTGCGAAGTTCAGCGCTCTATCGAGCCCGCTCTTGGTGACCGCCAGATCCACGAGCAGCTTCTTGGCGGGCTTGAGGTATTCCGCGTCCCAAGAGAGGCGGCTAGCCTCGAAGAGCGGCTTAGCGCCCGCCAGAATGGGGTGCTGTTCTGGAAGATCCGCTCGCAATCTGGGTGTGCTCTTTCGATGCCGTTTCAGGGGCTGTGGGAGGCCGCGGGCGGGTTGTGCGTCCAAGGTTTTTCCGCGAGTCCATTCGAGTAGGTCGCCTGGGCGCGGTGCCGGGAGCAGTTTGTTCTTTGACGCCTTTCCAGCCGCGCGCTTGGCCCAGTAGCCTCGCTCCGGACGAGGAACATTCAGCACCGTGCAAACGCGCGCCATGTAGCTTGACGAGAGGCCGAACCTCGCCCCCACCTTCAACATGGGCTCGGACCAGACCATCTCGTAGAGTGCCTTTCGGCTGATCCGGGTTGGTTCGCTCTCGGCTGTCCCGGCCGTCAGCTGATCGCTTGCGTGTTCCTGCGCACCCTCTGTCTCAGTCATTTCGAGCTATGCTTCTCTCGGCTTCACTCTCGACGGTCTTGAACGGTTCCGATGGTTGTCCAAGCTTGGTTCGCCGACGATTGTGCGGCGCTTTTGCACGGCACGGTGGGCGGGACTGGCATACCAGGGCGAACTTGTGATACAAAACCTCGGTATTCAGGCGCTATATTTCGAGAGTTTGTATCAATTATTGGGCCGGCAATCAAATAAGTCATTTTATTTTGTATTTAATTTTTTATAAATCAGTAACTTACCTGAGCCGCGACGAACATGAATGGTCGCCGGATTAATAATAAACCCCGAACCCAACGTGAACTCGCGAGGACCTTGCTCCAGGCGCGTGGAATCATGCGAATGGCTGAACTTCGGAAGGCCGGAGTGACCGGCGCGACGATGAGCCGCATGGAACGGGCAGGGGAGGTGATCCGTCTATCGCGAGGCGTGTATCAACTGGCCGATGCTAACCTGGACCCGAACCACAGTCTGGCAGAGGCCGCCAAGCGGCTGCCCAAAGGCATTGTTTGTCTGGTCTCGGCGTTGGCCTTCCATGGCCTGACGGATCAGATGCCGGCAAAAGTCTGGATGGCGATCGGTTCCAAGGACTGGGTCTCCACGAACAGCCAGTCGAGCATGTGGATTGTTCGCTTCTCGGATTCTTTGCTGCACGAGGAGGTCGAAACCCATGAAATCGAGGGCGTCGATGTGAAGGTCTTCAGCGTGCCGAAGACAATTGCCGATTGTTTCCGGCATCGCAGTAAGGTGGGGCTTTCGGTTGCAATCGAGGGGCTCCAGGAGGCGCTGAGACAGCGCAAGACCACCCCGGCCAAGATTGTCCTGCAAGCGGAGAAAGGCGGTGTCTCCACTGTGATAAGGCCGTATCTCGACGCCCTGACTGCCAATGCCTAAAGAGATCACAAACGTGGGCGCTTCCGTTCGGGCGCGGCTACAGAACCTCTCGCGAGAAACGGGACGCAGTTTCGAGCAGCTTCTTGTGGCCTACGCGCATGAGCGGTTGCTCTATCGCCTGAGTGTGTCCGAATTCGTCGACCGGTTCGTTCTCAAGGGCGCGATGCTTCTGACGGCCTGGTTCACGGAACCCCACAGGGCGACGCGGGACCTGGACCTGCTCGGCTTTGGAGCGCCAAGCCCCGAAGCGATGCTGGAAACCTTCCGGGTGATTCTCGCCGACGAAGTCGACGATGGCGTCCAGTTTGATGTGCATGACCTGCGTGTCGATCGGATTCGTGAAGAGCTTGCATACGGTGGCCTCCGACTGCGCACGATAGCATCGATTGCTGGTGCTCGAGTCGCCGTGACGGTCGATATCGGCTTTGGCGATGCCGTGGAGCCCGGCGCCGAGGTGATGGACTATCCCACCATGCTGGATTTCCCCGCCCCGCGCATCCGCGCGTACTCTCGCGAAACGGTAATTGCCGAGAAATTCCAGGCCATGGTGATGTTGGGGCGCGCCAACAGTCGTATGAAGGACTTCTACGACATCTGGCTGCTCAGTCGGTCGCAGGAATTCGATGACGAGCGGCTGGCCCTGGCGATCGCCGCGACGTTCGGCCGGCGAGAAACCGAGATCCCGCTCGAACTGCCGGATGGATTGACACTTGCGTTCGCCGAAGATGATCAGAAACAGCGACAGTGGACTGCGTTCGTGCGGGAAGTGACGCTGAAGCCCGGCAGTCTGGTCGAGGTGATCGAGACCCTCGGAGAATTCCTCATGCCGCATGCGAGGGCGGCGGCGAAAATGACTGGACGTAATTGACGGGAGGCCAGCGCTTTATCGCGACTGGAGGGGGCTGTTGCCCGCCTTGATCGAGTCGAGGTAATCCGCCCATTCCTGCATCATCCGGTGGCGCTCGGGCCGGTGCGCGGTGCGGTTGTAGGCGCGCCCGTTCGGGTCACGCACGGCGTGGGCGAGTTGATGCTCGATGTAGTCCGGGCGGAAGCCGAGCACTTCATCCAGGATGGTGCGCGCCATGGCCCGGAAGCCCTGGCCGATCATCTCGTCCTTGCCGATGCCCATGCGGCACAGCGCCGCCAGCACGGCGTTGTCGCTTATCGGGCGTGATGCGCTGCGGGCGCTGGGGAAGACGTAGCGGCCGCGTCCGGTGAGGGGTTGCAGATTGCAGAGGATCGCCACGGCCTGGCGGGAGAGCGGCACGATGTGCGGGGTGTTGGTCTTGGTGAGGATGTAGCGCTATTCGGCGGCGTCCAGGTCGATGTCCGCCCATTCGGCCTTGCGCAGTTCGCCGGGACGCACGAACACCAGCGGGGCTAGGCGCAGGGCACAGCGTACGGGCAGCGTGCCTTCGTAGCCGTCAATGGCCCGCAGCACGGCGGCGATTTGGTCCGGTTCGGTGACGGCGGCGACGTGCTGGCTCTTGACCGGCGGCAGGGCGCCACGTAGATCGCCGGAGGGGTCGCGCTTCGCGCGGCCGGTGGCGACGGCGTAGCGGAAGACCTGGCCGCAGCAGCCCAGCACGCGGTGGGCGGTTTGATGCGCGCCGTCCCTGGCGCGCCCTCTTCGGGCACACTACGTGCGTCCAAATTCGCTCCCGGCGAATGTGTCCAGTGCGCCGCGTTTCTCGATGCGCCGGACCACTTGGAGGCGCTGCGGGGCGGTGATGTCGGCAATGGGCTTGCCGCCGAGCCAGGGGAACACGTTCAGCTCCAGCCGGCGGAGGATGGTCTCAGCGGGCTTGTCGGTCCAGGAGGGCAGGTGCTTGGCGTGCCACTCGCGGGCGACGACCTCGAAGCTGTTCGCCGCCCGGTCTTCCTTCGCGGCCTTCTGTGCCCGGCGGTGCTCGCTGGGGTCGATGTCGTTGGCCAGCCGCTTGCGCGCCTCGTCGCGTCGCTCGCGGGCGTCCTTCAGGCTCACATCGGGGTAGACGTCGAGGGACAGCCGCTTCGCCTTGCCCGCGTAGCGGTACTTCAGCCGCCACCACTTGCCCCCGGAGGGGGCGACTTCCCGATACAGCCCGCCGCCGTCGAACCGCTTCCGGGTCTTGTCGCCGGGCTTGGCATGACGAATGGCGGTGTCGGTCAGCGGCATGGGGGCAACTCCCTGCGGGGGCGACTCACTTGCCCCGAATGTTGCCCCCGGAAGTCAACGGCTCGTGTTGCCCCTCGCTGGGCCGTAAGGCAAAGAAAAAGCCCGCTTTTACGCGGGCTTCGGGACTTCGTTGGATGGTGCTGGATGTTAAATTGGTGGAGGCGGGGGGAATCGAACCCCCGTCCGCGGAACCTCCGCCCTCGGTCCTACATGCTTATTCCGTCTATTGTATTTAATTCGCTGGCGCCCGACGGGCAGGGCGAACAGCGAACGAGTCCGTGAGGGTTAATCCGTCGGCCCCGGACGCAACCGACGAACGATCTTGTGTATTATGCCTGTTGGACTGACCGCACAAGCACAGTCAGGCAACAGCCAGCCGGTTTTTAAGCGGCTAGAGCGTAGTTGTCGTCGTTGGCAACTGTCGATTTGCAGCAGGATTTACGAGGACACTGCACCTCGGCATGCACCTTAGGTTTCGCGATCCGCGTCGAGCCCAAATCGCCCCCAAGTACTATCGAATAAGACAGGTTACTCAAAACCCGGTTCCATCGCAAGGCCATCGCCGGGATAATGGCATGATTGCCTCGCCCGCTTGGTCGTTGAGATAAGGACGACAGGCAACGCGTTCAAGCCATGACATCGATCCCAACGGGTCGCACCGGGATCGCCGCTCACGCCCACCGTTTTGAAGGTTGCGATGGATATCCTGATCGGTCTACCCGCCCTTTCATCCTTCCGTTTGGACCAACTCGGCACCGATTTGGGTGAACGTCTCCCGGGGTTGCGTTCCATTGCGGTGGATTCGGTGTATCTAATCGATCACCCCACGGCGCTTTCACGGCGTGAGCAGGACCTTCTCGTCAAGCTGTTGGACAACGCGCGCCCCCACCCCCTACGAGCCGCTGCTGACGAGTCGGAGGTTATCGAACGCTGGGTTGTACCCCGCCCGGGAACGGTCTCGCCCTGGTCCACGAAGGCCACGGATATCCTACAGAACAGCGGCTTGACCAAGATCCGTCGCATCGAGCACGGACGTCGGTACCGCCTGGTGCTCGAGCACGCCCCGCATGGCGACGTGGGCCCGAGCCTCGATGATCGCCTGCACGACCCGCTCACGGAGGCGGTCATGTCGGATCCTGCGGCGCTCGAGGCGGTCTTTCGGGTCGATGCGCCGAGGCGGCTTCGCACGGTCCCCGTGCTCCAGGAGGGGGAAGCGGCCTTGGATGCGGTGAACCAGGCGTGGGACCTGGCCTTATCACCGGACGAGATCGCCTACCTCGCCCAGTGCTATCGGGATCTGGGGCGGGATGCAACGGATGTCGAGCTTATGATGTTCGCCCAGGCAAACTCCGAACATTGTCGGCATAAGATCTTCAACGCGGACTGGACGATGGACGGAGAGCCCATGCCACGCAGCCTGTTCGGCATGATCCGGGAGACGGCACGGCAAGCCCCGACGGGGTTGCTCTCGGCCTATCATGACAACGCGGCGGTGATCGCGGGTTCCCCGGGGCAACGCTTCTTTGCCGATCCGCACGGGGACTACCTGACGCGAACGACCGATGTCCCGATCCTGATCAAGGTGGAGACCCACAACCATCCGACGGCGATCTCACCCTACCCGGGGGCGGCGACGGGGGTCGGCGGGGAGATCCGTGATGAAGCCGCCACCGGTCGCGGGGCCCGCTACAAGGCGGGTATCTGCGGATTCGCGGTGGCCGACCTGCACCTGCCCGACTTCCCACAACCGTGGGAGACGGAGCGAACCCCCCCGGGCCATCTCGCCTCGGCGCGAGCGATCATGGTGGACGGTCCCCTCGGGGCGGCTGGCTATCATAACGAGTTCGGCCGACCCACCGTAGCCGGTTTTTTCCGAACCTTAGAGCGGGGCCCCTTCGCCGACGGGACCCCGGGCCGGGCCTACTTCAAGCCCATCATGCTCGGCGGCGGCCTGGGCAATATCCTGCCGGAACATGTCGAGAAGGCCCGTCTCCCGGTTGGGGCCCTGGTGGTCGTGCTCGGCGGACCCGGGATGCGGATCGGGCTCGGCGGTGGGGCGGCTTCCTCCCGGGTCGCCGGCACCGCGGACGATGGCCTGGATTTCGCCTCGGTCCAGCGGGATAACGCCGAGATGCAACGGCGGGCCCAGGAGGTCATCGACCGCTGCTGGGCCTTGGGCGAGACCAACCCCATCCTGGCGATCCACGACGTCGGCGCCGGCGGTCTCTCGAATGCGCTGCCCGAACTCGTCCATGGCGGCGGACGCGGCGGCCACTTCGAGTTGCGGGATATCCCGAGTGCCGAGCCCGGCCTCTCCCCCCTCGAGATCTGGTGCAATGAGGCCCAGGAGCGCTACGTGCTCGCTCTGGATCCGAACGGCTGGGATCGCTTCGAGGCCCTGTGCACCCGGGAACGTTGTCCGATGGCGATCGTCGGCAAGACCACCGAGGACTTGCAGCTGACGGTGACCGACCGGACATTCCCGGAGCAACCGGTGGACCTGCCTTTGCGTGTGCTGTTCGGTCATCCGCCGCGGATGCAACGGGCCGGGCGACGGATGACACGGCCTGGCGAGCTCGCGTGGGACCCCGAAGGCATCCCCCTCGAGGAGGCCGTCGATCGGGTATTGCGTCTCCCGGCGGTGGCGGATAAGAGCTTTCTCATTACCATTGGGGACCGCTCTGTCGGTGGACTCGTGGCGCGCGAGCCCATGGTCGGCCCCTGGCAGGTCCCGGTCGCCGACGTCGGCGTGACCGCGACCGACTTCGAGGGACCCACCGGTGAGGCCATCGCCCTGGGGGAACGCCCGGGCGTTGCGATGCGGGATGCGGCGGCCTCGGCCCGCCTAGCGGTGGGTGAGGCCTTGACCAATCTCGCGGCGGCGCCGATTGCCGAACTCAGTGACGTCAAGTTGTCGGCGAACTGGATGGCGGCGGCTGGTGATCCGGCGGATGACGCGGAGCTGTTCGATGCGGTGCAGGCGGTGGCCGAGCACCTATGCCCCCGTTTAGGGATCGCAATCCCGGTCGGCAAGGATTCCCTGTCCATGCGCACCCGCTGGTCGAGCGAGGCCGGCACTCAAGAGGCCCGAGCCCCCTTGTCCCTCGTCGTCACCGCGGTGGCACCCGTGACGGATATCCGAAGGGTCGCGACGCCGGAGCTGAAGCGGGCACCCGAGAGCCGACTCCTGTTGTTGGATCTGGGGGGCGGCCAGGATCGACTCGGGGGCTCCGCGCTCGCCTATGTCTATGGCCGAGTCGGCGCAAGGCCCCCCGATATCGACGACCCCGATCGCCTCGCTGCCGTCTTCCGATTCCTGCAGCGGGCTCATCAGTCGGGCCACGTGCTGGCCTACCACGACCGCGCCGACGGCGGTTTGATCGCGACCCTACTCGAGCTCGCCTTCGCCGGACACGCGGGGCTCGAGATCGCGTTGCCGGCGGACCGCACCCCGATGGGCGCCCTGTTTAGCGAGGAACTGGGCGTCGTGCTCCAGGTGGCCGGAAACGGGGTGGCTGATATCGAGGCGGCGCTGGAGGCCGAGGGGCTGATGCCATTTGCGGATTGGCTGGGATCACCCCGGGACGACGAACGCATTCGCATCGAGCAGGGGGGCCGAGTGCTCTTCGACGCAGAACGCGGTCCGTTGCACCGGCGGTGGTCCGAGACCAGCTACCACCTCCAGGCTGAGCGCGATGACCCCATATGTGCCCGAGAGGCCTGGGAGGCGAAGGCCGCCTCCGAGCCCGGCCTACACCTCGCCGGGTTCGACGATCCGCCCCCGGAGCGGCCGGCCCCGGCAAGCCGGCGCGAGCGTCCCGCCGTCGCTATCCTCCGGGAACAGGGCGTCAATGGCCACGTCGAGATGGCCGCCGCCTTCGAACGGGCCGGTTTTCGGGCTCGGGATATCCACATGACGGATTTGCTCACAGGACGCGAGAACCTCGCCGATTGCTCCGGTCTTGCGGTCTGCGGCGGTTTTTCCTACGGGGATGTCCTCGGGGCCGGGGGCGGTTGGGCCAAAGTCGTCCTGAATCATCCCCAAGCCCGAGCAGCCTTCAGCACCTTCTTCGCACGACCGGACACCTTCACTCTGGGCGTCTGTAACGGGTGTCAGATGTTGACCCGCTTGCGGCCATTGATCCCGGGGAGCGAGGGCTGGCCCCGCTTTGTGCGCAACCGTTCCGAACAATTCGAGGCCCGTTTCGCCCAGGTGGAGGTGCTCGACTCGCCGTCCATCCTGCTGCGGGGGCTGATCGGGGTGCGTCTACCCGTTCCCGTGGCCCACGGTGAGGGGCGAGTGGCCTTCGCCGATGCGACGGAGGCCGCAGCCGCTTTGACGGAATGGCGGGCAACGCTGCGCTACGTGGACGGCCGAGGCGAGCCGGCCGAGACCTATCCCGCGAACCCCAACGGCTCACCGGGGGGGATGACCGGATTCACCAACCGCGACGGCCGCGTCACCCTCTTGATGCCCCATCCGGAACGCGCGTTCCGGTGGGTTCAGTGGCCATGGCGGCCCAGGGGGATCACCTCGGACAACGCCCCGTGGTTCCAGCTGTTTCACAATGCCCGATCCTGGGTGGACTCGGGCCTATGACGGAGGACCAGTTATGTATCAGACCCTGATGGTGGCAGTGGACCTCAGCGATGAGGCCATGCAACTCTGGCGGCGGGGACGCGCCTTGGCCGACGCCTTCGGCGCCGATCTGTGTGTGTTGCACGTGGTCGAACCGGTGCTGCTCGAAGGGATCGGTGACGTCATGGTCCCCAACACGGTGGATCTGGAACAGCAGATGGTGGATCTCGCCCAAAACCAATTGGCGGAGATCGCCCAAAAGGTGGGTGAGCTTGAGACCCCGAGACGGGTCGAACTCGGCGCCACGGGGCTCGAGATCCAGCGCGTCATCGAGGAGGAAGGGGCGGATCTGCTCATCGTGGGCCGCCACGGTCGCCACGGATTGGCGTTATTCATGGGGACCACCACCGACGCGGTGCTCCATCGTGCGGGTTGCGATGTCCTGGCGGTGCGCTTACCAGCCGACGCGAAGGCCCCCTCGAGCGAGCCGACTCGGCCCGCGGTCTAGGCGAGATAACCGCCTGCCGGGAATGGGTCCGACACCACAAAGAAGCCTCGCCGCGTGAATGGGACTCAACCCATGTGCTGCGAGGCTTCGCGCCGTTGCCCGTAGGAAAAGTCGGCGGGGAGTACCCCGCCTTAAGGGCCCCTCCAAGCTTATTTCTTGGAGTCGTCCTCTTTCGCCTGCTCGGAGCCGTCGTTTTCTTCGGCCATCGTGCCCCGAACCGTCTCAAGCTCGCTGCGCGCCTCTTCAGCACGCTTCCCAGCCTCTTCAGCCATCTTCTGATGGTATTTCATGGCTTGTTGATAACGCTTCTCGGTAGCCTCGAGACGCTGCTCCATCATCTTTTGGAAGCGCTTCATCGCCTCTTCAGCGTTCATGCGCTTCGGCGTCTCGCCTTCACCACCGTAGGGCGTACCCATGCCCTCGGGCATGCCTTGGGGCATCTGCGGGGCCTGGGGCATCCCGCCCATCTGGCCGTAGCCCGGCATCGCCGGGGCGCGCGGACCTTGCGGGGCACTCGGCATCGGGTAGTCGTAGGCACCGCCGCGGGGCATCTGAGGTGGCATGGGGTAGTTACCCATTCCGCCGTAGTTTGGACGGGGCCCACCCATCATGCCGGGGGTGGGGGGTTGGGGCATGGCCGGTGCTGCAGGAGCGCCCATGTCGGAACGCTTCGGCATCGCGGGCTGCTCCGGGGCTTTCGGGGCCGCCGGTGCACCGTAACCGCCGTTGCTATCGGCTTGTTCCCCGGCAATAGACGTCGTCGTGAACAAAGCGGCGATGCTGACAGCAACGCCCAGTGCGATGGAATTCAAATGCTGACTCATACGAAGACTCGCGAACAAAGTTAAGTGGATCGAGATTTCAAACCAAGGAAGCGAGGCGCTCGACCCCGATCAACGCGGCCGAGCCCATCGATCCCTCGACACCGGCGGGGGCGGGGGCCCCCCCCCCCCCCCCCCCCTCACTCACCCCCCGGCGGTTTTTTTCTGTGGGTGCTGGGGGGCTGGCCTGCCCCCCCCCT
>CAYFWJ010000027.1:0-14583 GCA_964346755.1 uncultured Ectothiorhodospiraceae bacterium | reverse complement strand
GGGGTCGGGTCAACCCGACCCCGCCACGAGTTCACTTACTCGCCGGAGTTTTGCTGCTGTGGCTGCTGGGGAGCTGCCATGCCACGCTGCTGCGGAGCCATGGGGGCACCGTAGCCAGGAGCCATCGGCGCACCGTAGCCCCGCGCACCGTAGCCCGGCGCACCGTAGCCGTAACCTGGCGCACCGTAGCCGTAGGGTGCGCTGTAGCCGTAGGGGTTGCCGTAACCGCTGCCGTACCCGCGACCGTAGCCACGGCCGTAGGTGCGACCAGCGCTGCGACCGAAGCCGCGAGTACTCATGTTGGCGTCCATATCGCCGAACATGTCGCCGAAGCCGAACATGTCGCCGAAGGCATCGCCAAAGCCGTCACCGTAGCCAGCGCCAGGGGCGCCATAGCCGTAGCCCGGGCCGCCGTAGCCCGGGAAGAATTGGGCGTTGACGGGGGCGATGGCCAAAGCGGCGGCACTGGCGATAGCTGCGGCAGCGGCAATTTTCGTGATTGCTTTCATCAAGATCTCCAAGGAGTTGCGGGAAAAGCTAGTGTGGGCAAAAAAAGGCCGCGCGTCGAGGATCGACCCGCGGCCCATCGTGCGAGTTTACTCGCCCGATTGCTCCTGCTGCTGCGGAGCGTTCATCGGGGCGCCGTAACCCGGAGCGGCCGGGGCGCCATAACCCGGGGCCGGAGCGCCGTAGCCGTAGGGAGCCCCGTATCCGTAGCCGTAGGGCGCGCCATAGCCGTAGCCGTAGGGGTTACCGTAGACGTCGCCATAACCACGGCCATAACCACGACCGTAGCCACGGCCATAGCTGCGACCGAAGCCACGGGTGCTCAGGTTGGCGTCCATGTCGCCGAACATGTCACCGAAGCCGAACATGTCGCCGAAGGCGTCACCGAAGGTGTCGCCGTAGCCATACCCCGGGGCGCCGTAGCCATAACCCGGGCCACCAAAGCCGGGGAAGAACTGGGCGTTCACGGGGGCGACGGCGAGAGCGGCAGCACCCGCGATAACAGCGATCGAGGCGATCTTAGTGATTGCGTTCATACATTATCCTCCGAAGGAATCGATTTAGCCTGGAGACAGTGTCTTTGTCTTTCGAGGGCAGGGAGGCTGCCATCGAGTCCAGATCAGAATATTCTAATATTCTGGACTTCGCAACCCCCGGGTCGATGTCCCGGTTTTCTCCTGCCCTGGCCTACAGCCAGCATCGATTATGCACATTTGCTTGGGTGGCGCAAATCGCTCTGCATGACCCAAAAATGTCCTGGTCAGTCGAGCCGAGTGATGCCGATATCGTAGGACAGGCCGATTCCCTGAGCTTGCTCATAAATCCTAGTCGGGAATCTTCGTTTGTCCAGTCCAAATCAAACGGCTCATTCGATCCCGTGACGACGAAGCGCCCAGCCGACATGCTCGCGAACCAGCGGCTCGGGATCCGATCGCCGTTCCTGCAGGGCACGAATCACCGCCGGTTCACTCGGGGCGTTGCCCAGGGCAACCGCCAGGTTCCGCAACCAACCCGCGTAACCGGCCCGCCGCAGAGGCGAACCCCGCGTACGCTCGTCGAACTGCGCCGGCGTCCAAGCGAATAGCTCCACGAGCGATGGCGCATCCAGATCGCGCCGTGGGGCAAAATCCTCGACGCCGGTCTCCCGCGCGAAGCGATTCCAGGGGCAGAACAATTGGCAATCGTCGCACCCGAAGACTCGGTTGCCGATCATCGGCCTCAGTTCCTCAGGAATGGGGCCTTGATTCTCGATCGTCAAGTAGCTGACGCACAAACGGGCATCGAGCTGGTAAGGTCCGATGATGGCGCCGGTCGGACACACATCCAGGCACCGGCGACAGGAACCACAATGATCCGTCTCAAATGGCGCCGAGTGGGGCAGTGGGAGGTCCGTGTAGATCTCCCCGAGGACAAACCACGAGCCATGACCGGGGTTGATCACGTTTGTGTGTTTGCCGATCCATCCATGGCCGGCCTTCACGGCGAGCGGTTTCTCGAGCACTGGGGCACTATCGACGAAGACGCGGTAGCCGAACGGGCCGACCGCCGTTTCGATGCGCGCCGCGAGCCGTTTGAGACGCTGGCGCATGACCTTATGATAGTCTCGACCGAGGGCGTAGCGTGCCACGTAGGCGCGCTGGGGATCCGCCAGCGTCACACCGGCTTCCCTCGCCCGGGCCGGCCAATAGTTCATCCGGACACTGATGATGCGACACGTGCCAGGAACCAATTCGGCGGGACGGCTGCGCTTAAGACCGTGGGCCGCCATATACGCCATGGTGCCGTGGTAGCCTCGAGCCAGCCACGTCTGAAGTCGTGCCTCCGCCTCCTGGAGATCGGTGTCCGTGATACCGACGGCATCGAAGCCGAGCTCACTCGCCCAGCGGGGGAGGGCCCGGGCTACCGTTTGGAGGTCCTCGGACATGCCTGCCTCTCGTTCGACCGGGCAGCGGCTGCGCGTCCCTGGCGGTCGAAACACGCATCCGCCGATACCCAACGTCCCTTCAGACAGGTCACGAACCGGGGGTTCCCGCGATCATCGAATGGCGTCTCCCGTCGCCACTGGCCGACCCATGATCCCGAGGTCCGACTGAATGGATCCGCTCTATACCGCCGACGCACTCCGTGCACTCGATCAACGCCTGGCCCATCATTTGGCCCTGCCCGCCGGGGGCTTAATGGAACGGGCAGGTACCCGATTGTTCGCTCAGGCTCGATCCGCCTGGCCGACGGCGCACCGATGGGTGGTCGCCGTCGGACCGGGCAACAACGGCGGCGATGGATTGGTCTTGGCGCGACAGGCCCGGGAAGCCGGCTATTCGGTCACGGTGCTCAGTGCCTCCGACAGGCCACCGGAATGGCGGGGCGATGCGGCGATTGCCGCCGAGCGCTGGCGGGCAGCCGGGGGTGAGGTACGAACCTTCGATCCGGAGGTCGTGTCGGGCGCGGAGCTCTTAGTGGATGCCCTCTTCGGTACGGGGCTCACCCGAGCGGTGCGCGGCGTCTGGGCCGAGCTCGTCGAGGCCTTGAACGCCCACTCCGCCCCGGTGCTGGCCGCCGACATCCCGTCGGGTCTACACGCGGATACCGGGACTCGCCTCGGCGCGACCGTTCGGGCGGACCGAACCGTCACGTTCATTGCGCCGACGGTGGGCTTGTTCACAGGGGCCGGTCCGGAGTGTGTCGGGCTGCTCCGTCACGAGGACCTCGGGGCTCCACCCGCGGTGTTCGCCGGGCTGAAACCCGTGGCCTACCGCGAGCGAGCGACCCCAGGCGCCCCGTCTCCCTTGCCACGACGCCGACGCACCGCCCACAAAGGCGTTCAAGGACATGTCCTGGTGATCGGAGGCGGCGAGGGGATGCCCGGCGCCGTGCGCTTGGCCGGCGAAGCGGCGCTGCGGGGCGGGGCGGGGCGAGTATCGGCGGCGGTCCATCCGAGGTCAGTGCCGGCCGTCGGCAGCGGCCCCCCGGAGCTCATGGTTCACGGGGTTCGGGGGACGCGTGCCCTGCGCGGTCTGTTGGACCGAGTCGACGTGCTCGCGGTCGGCCCAGGCCTTGGGCAATCCCGTTGGGCCACCGCTCTGTGGGAGATCGCGCTGGATGCGGGTTTACCCATGGTCCTGGACGCCGACGGCCTGAACCGTTTGGCGGCCCGACCTCAGACGGCCCGCCACACCTGGATCTTAACCCCGCATCCCGGCGAGGCGGGCCGCCTCCTGAGGACGAATACCGGCGCCGTCGAGGCGGATCGAATCGCGGCGACCCGTCGGCTCCAACGCCGGTTCGGTGGGGTGGTCGTCCTCAAGGGCGCCGGCACCCTGATCGGCGAGGCCTCAGAGACCTTGCAGCTCTGTGATCGGGGTAACCCAGGCATGGCCAGCGGGGGCATGGGCGATGCCCTAACGGGCTTGATCGCCGCCTTGTTGGCCCAGGGGCTGCCCCTCCCGGAGGCCGCTTGGCGCGGGGTCTGCTATCACAGCGCCGCCGGGGATCGGGCCGCGGCGAGCCAGGGGGAGCACGGACTCCTGGCGCGGGATCTCATCGCCGCCCTTCCGGCGGTGCTGAATGGCCACGCCCCACCCGAGGTCAATCAGGCGGGGATAACTCCATGAACTCGAGGCGACGGCTCGTCAGCCACTCCGCCCAGGCGACCGAGGATCTGGGGGGGCGTCTCGCCGCCGTGCTACCGTCGGCGGCCATCGTTTATCTCTGCGGCGGTCTCGGCGCGGGCAAGACGACGCTCGCCCGCGGATTGCTCCGGGGCCTCGGCATCGAAGCGACGGTGCACAGTCCGACCTACAGCCTGATCGAGCCCTATGACCTGGGTTCCCGGCGCGTACTGCACATCGACCTGTATCGGGTGAGTGATCCGCTGGAGGTCGAAGAGCTCGGCCTCGCGGATTACCGGGATGCAGGGACGTTATGGGTGGTGGAGTGGCCGGAGCAAGGCGGAGCGGCCTTGCCCGCAGCGGATCTCGTGATCCGACTCAGCGCGGCTTCGACGGACGAGCGGGGCCTGGAACTGGAAGCCTATACCCCCCAGGGACACGAGACCCTCACCGAGCTCTCGTTACCCGCGAGCTAGGGCAATGCCCGAAGACGCTGCGTGCTTACCCGCTGAAGCCACTCCCCGTTCGAGCCCCCGCTGGGGAACCTTGCCCGGACAGACAGTCCTCGATGTTCCCCTTAATCTCGCTCCCAATCCTTGTAGGGATGGTGGACGAGGCTGACGTTGTAGTAACGCGGATCGTCGGAGACCTCCGCACCCACCCAGGGGGGCCGTGCGAATGTGGCATCCACCGCTGGCAACTCGATCTCCGCGACGACGAGACCGGCATTATCCCCGGTAAACACATCCACTTCCCAGTGGTAGCCGGCGTATTCCAGATGATAACGCGTCTTCTCGATCAAGGGGCGATCACACAGGGTATCGAGCAGCTCGTCGGCCTCGTTGGCGGGGATGGGATAGTCGTATTCGGCCCGTTCCACGCCAAGCGTCGCCCCCTTGATGTTCAAATACCCCTGTCGGCCGTCCGTGCGAACCCGGATGGAGACCTGCGGCGAGCTCGCCATGTAACCTTGGCGCAACCACTCCTCGCGTTGAACCGCGGCCCGCCAATCGTCGTTCATCACCCGGAATTTGCGTTCGATCTCCACGCCCATGGCTGGCGGGTCTCCTCCTCGTCGATGGGGACGGACGGCCGGGCCGGCGGACCCGTTTCAGCCGTCGCTAGTAACGAACCAGGGCCGCGCCCCAGGTGAAGCCGCCGCCGAAGGCCTCCATCAGGAGGAGATCGCCGCGACGCACCCGCCCGTCGCGCACGGCGACGTCCAGGGCCAACGGCACCGAGGCAGCCGATGTATTACCATGCCGATCCACGGTGACGACGACACGCTCCATGGGCAATTTCAAGCGCTTGGCCGTGGCCGCAATGATGCGGATGTTGGCTTGATGGGGGATGAGCCAATCGATCGCCGTGCGCGGCAGGTCATTCGCGCTGAGCGTCTCCTCGACCAACCGATCGAGGGTTAGGACGGCCATCTTGAAGACCTCATTGCCCCGCATCTTGATGGTCGTATCCCACACGCCGAGGTCATCCTGCAGGCCTTGGGAGACCCCGTAGGGCACCATCAAGAGATCATCGTAACGGCCGTCCGCGTGCAGATGAGTCGAAAGAATGCCGGCCTCGTCCGAGGCCTCGAGGACCACAGCCCCCGCCCCGTCCCCGAACAAGACGCAGGTGGACCGATCGGTCCAATCGACGATGCGTGACAGGGTCTCGGCACCAACCACGAGGGCCCGGCGGACCGTTCCCGTCCGCAGGAATTGGTCTACGACCCCCAGGGCATAGATAAACCCGGTACACACCGCCTGGATATCGAAGGCCGTGCAGCCCGGGGCATCCAGGCGCGCCTGGAGCAGACAGGCCGTACTCGGAAAGATCCGATCCGGCGTTGTCGTTGCCACGACGATCAAATCCAATTGATCGGGGGGGCAGCCCGCGGCTTCGAGGGCCTGACGTGAGGCCTGTTCGGCCAAGTCGACCGTGAACTCCCCCTCCCCGGCAATACGCCGGCTGACGATCCCGGTTCGTTCCTGTATCCACTCGTCGGAGGTATCGACGAGCCGTTCCAAATCGTGATTGCTGAGGCTCCGTTCGGGCAGATAGCTCCCCGTTCCGGCGATTCGGGAATAGATCACACGATTTCCTTTGCTTGGCCCTGGGGCTCAACGTGTTCGGCGATGCGGTTCGGGAGCTTCTGAATGGCCTCGAGGCGCGCGATGCGAACGGCATTGGCGAAGGCCATGGCATCGGCTCCGCCGTGACTCTTAACCACGACGCCGCGGAGGCCCACAAAGCTTGCCCCGTTGTAGCCGCGCGGGTCGATACGTTGTTTGAAACGACGCAACACGGGCGCCGCCAGTAACCCCGCGATCCGGCTGTACACCCCCTGCTCGAACTCGTCCCGCAGGTAGCGCCCGATCATCCGAGCGACCCCCTCGCTCGTTTTCAGGGCGATGTTGCCGACAAACCCGTCACTGACGACGACGTCCACCGCCCCGGTGTAGATGCCATCGCCTTCGATATAGCCGACGTAGTGGAGCGAGCTCGCCTCCAGTAGGTCCGCCGCCTGCTTGACCTGCTCAGTCCCCTTAATGGCCTCCGAACCAACATTGAGCAGCGCCACCCGGGGCTCGGCGATCCCGTCCACGGCCGCCGCAACGCGGCTCCCCATGGTGGCGAATTGATGAAGGTGGGCCGCCTCGCAATCGACATTGGCACCGAGATCGAGCATGTGGGTCCGCCCTCGGCGGGTCGGCATCGGGGCACAGATGGCAGGCCGATCGATCCCCTCAAGGGTCTTGAGCACATACCGCGCGTTCGCCATCAGGGCCCCAGTGTTGCCGGCAGATACGCAAGCATCCGCATCCCCGGCACGCACCGCATCGATGGCGACCCGCATCGACGAATCTCGCTTGGTCCGCAGGCTTTGGGCTGGCGGCTCGTCCATCGCCACCACCTGGCTACAGTGGCGAATCGCGATGCCCTCAGGGATGCCGGATCCGTACCGTTCCAGCTCCGCACGGATGCGCGTCTGATCGCCCACGAGCAGCACGTGGAGGCCGGGGTGTGCGTCGACCAGTTGCCGGGCAGCGGGAATGGTCACGGACGGCCCATGATCCCCCCCCATGGCATCAATTGCGAGGGTCGGTTCAACGCTCATGACGGATTCGGGAATCGAACGCGGAGCAACGCCGAAGCGGATCGGGTCGGACCCGATCCCGCGTCAATCCTCGTCGTCCTCGACGACCTCGCTCTTGGGTTTGAAGATCTGGCGGCCGCGGTAATACCCGTCGGCCCCGATGTGGTGACGCCGATGCGTCTCGCCCGTGGTCGGGTCCACCGACAGCGTCGGACCCTGTAAGGCGTCATGGGAACGACGCATCCCGCGGCGGGACCGCGTCTTGCGGCGTTGTTGAACGGCCATGGTCGCGTTTCCTCGGCTGCGTTGTGGCTGGAATGATGGCGGCGTGCCCGTCGAAACCCCGGGCGCGCGGTTGATCCGGCGCGTCAGGCCGGTTCAGTCGTCTGTCGGTTCGCCCGGCTCATCGCGGTCCGGGGCGTCCTTGAGCGCTTTCAAAGCGGTAAAGGGATTGGCCTCCGGTGGCGCGGGCGACTGCGCCTCGTCGGTCACCGCTGCCACGGCCGAATCCCCGAGGGCCGCAATGCACGCCGCATCCTCATGCTTTGGAATCGGCGCCAGCGCGAGGATCAATTCATCCTCGAGCACTGCGTGAACATCGGTCGGTTCGTTGGGAACGGCCACAAGAAAATCGCCGCCTTCTTCGGTGATCCGTTGACCCTGGGCTTCACTCCGCACCAGGATGAATTCTACGTCGACGCTGAGTGGGAGTTGAAGCGGCCCGAGGCAGCGCTCGCAACGGACTTGCACATCAGCCCGGCCGGTGAGCCGAAGTCGGGGTTTCGATTCCCAATCCCGATCTAAGACGAGTCGACCACTCGCCGGTTCCAGTAAGTGCTCGATCGATTCACCGAGTCGAGGCAGGCATGACGCGTCAACGCGGCCTTCGTAGATCACCCCTTCGAAGGCGGCGCGGAGGACATCGACATAACGAGGCAGTCGATCCAACATAAACCGCAGAATCTATCGATTATGGCCTCATCTGTCAAAATCGAAGGAGGTCGTGCAAGGGCTTCCCGCGGCTTGACAGTAGGGGACGGATCTCTTACAACGGCGCACATCCCGGCGGCGCCCCGACTTCCGGTTGAGTCTCGGGCCCTGACCCCGCGATCCGCGAACCTACGCTTAATTGGGAGAATCCCGGTGTCCGCACCCGTCGATCCTGCGCCGGCGCCCCTTCGCAAACTCCTCATCGCCAATCGCGGCGAGATCGCCGTGCGCATCGTGCGAGCCTGCGCGGAGATGGGTATCACCTCGGTCGCGGTGTACACCGACGCTGACCGCCATAGCCTCCATGTCAAGAAGGCCGACGAGGCCTATAACATCGGTCCCGATTCGGTCTCCGGCTACCTCAACGTCCACCGGTTGGTCAACTTGGCCGCCGCCACCGGCTGCGACGCCCTTCACCCCGGTTACGGCTTCCTATCGGAGAACCCCACCCTCGCCGAGGCTTGCGTCGCCCGCGGCATTCGCTTCGTCGGGCCATCCGCCCCGGTCATCGCCGCCATGGGCGACAAGGTCCAGGCGCGTCGCGCGATGATCGATGCCGGGGTGCCGGTGATCCCGGGCAGTGAGGGTCACGTGCGCGACGCCGATGAGGCGATGCGGCTCGCCGAGACAATTGGCTATCCGGTGATGCTCAAGGCCGCCGGCGGCGGTGGCGGTCGCGGTATCCGACGCTGTGACGATGCCGAGGAGCTGCGTCGGCAGTACGCCCGGGTCCGCTCGGAGGCGGAAAAGGCATTTGACAATGCCGAGGTCTTCCTCGAGAAATCCATCGTCGATCCCCGCCACATTGAAGTACAGATCCTCGCGGATGGGTATGGTAACGTAGTTCATCTCTTCGAGCGGGACTGCTCAATTCAACGGCGCCATCAAAAACTTCTGGAGATCGCGCCCTCACCGCAGATCGACCCGGATCAGCGCGCCTATCTCGGGGCGTTAGCGGTGCGCGCCGCACACGCGATCGGCTACGAGAACGCGGGTACCGTCGAATTCTTGATGGACGCGGACCGACATTTCTACTTCATGGAGATGAATACGCGACTGCAGGTGGAACACCCGGTCAGCGAGATGATCACCGGGATCGACCTGGTCCGAGAACAGCTACGGGTCGCCGGCGGCTCGCCGTTGAGTTATACCCAGGCGGCCATCCAGCGTCGCGGGTACGCCTTGGAGTTCCGCATCAACGCGGAGGACCCGCAGAACAACTTCCTGCCGAGTTTTGGACGGATCACCCGTTACTTCGCGCCGGGCGGACCCGGGGTACGAATGGACGGGGCGATCTATACCGGCTATCAGATTCCGCCTCACTACGATTCGATGTGCGCGAAGCTGGTGGTCTGGGCCCTCGAATGGGAGGAACTCTTGGAACGGGCGCGCCGCGCGTTGCGGGACACCGGCGTCTATGGGGTCAAGACGACCATCCCGTACTATCTTGAGATCCTGAAGAACACGCAGTTCCGCGAAGGCTGCTTCGACACCGGTTTTGTCGACGCCCACCCGGAGCTGAGCGATTACCCTGTGCGCCGGTCCAACCGCACCGTCGCCGCGGTCGTGGCGGCGGCCATCGCCGCCCGAGCCGGCGTCTAGAGGAGTTTGCATGGCCGCTCCGGTCAAGATCACCGACACCATCCTGCGTGATGCGCATCAATCACTCATTGCGACCCGGATGCGCACCGAGGACATGCTACCGATCTGCGAGCAGCTCGACCGGGTCGGGTTCTGGTCACTCGAGGTCTGGGGCGGGGCCACCTTTGACGCCTGCTTGCGCTTTCTGCGAGAGGATCCCTGGGAGCGTCTGCGACGGCTCCGCGAGGCCTTACCGAATACGCGCCTGCAGATGCTGCTCCGGGGCCAAAACCTCCTCGGCTATCGCCACTACGCCGATGACGTGGTCGATGCCTTCGTCCGTCGGAGTGCCGCCAACGGCATCGATGTCTTTCGGATCTTTGATGCCCTGAACGATCGCCGCAATCTGGAACGGGCTATCGCCGCCGTCAAGGCGACAGGCAAGCACGCCCAGGGTGCGATCAGCTATACGGTCAGTCCGGTCCACACCGTCGACCACTTCGTGCGCTTCGCTCGCGAACTCGAGGCCATGGGCTGCGACAGTATCGCGATCAAGGACATGTCCGGCCTGTTGACCCCCATGGTCACGCGTCGCCTGGTCACTGCGTTGCGTGAGCACATCGGGGTGCCACTCCACTTGCACTCCCACGCGACGGCGGGGGTCGCCGAGTTGTGTCATTGGGAGGCGATCCAGCAAGGGTGTTCACACATCGATACGGCGATCTCGGCCTTCGCCGGCGGCGCGAGCCATCCGCCAACGGAATCCCTGGTCGCCGCCTTGCGCGAGACGCCCCATGACTCCGGTCTCGATCTGGAGCTCCTGCAAGAGATCGGGTTCTATTTCCGCGAGGTGCGGACGAAGTACCGCGCCTTCGAAAGCGAGTTCACTGGCCTCGACACGCGGGTGCAGACCTATCAGGTGCCGGGCGGGATGATCTCCAACTTGAGCCTGCAACTGAGGGAGCAGGGGGCGCTGAACCGCTTCGGCGAGGTCTTGCAGGAGATCCCACGGGTCCGCGAAGACCTGGGGTATCCGCCCCTCGTGACGCCGACCTCGCAGATTGTCGGGGCCCAGGCGGTGCTGAACGTGTTGACTGAGACCCGGTACAAGACCATCTCGAACGAGGTGAAGCAATACTTTAAGGGCTACTACGGCCGCCCGCCGGCCCCGGTCAATCCACTCATCCATCAGATGGCCATCGGCAATGAGACGCCCCTCGAGGGGCGCCCCGCCGATGCCCTTGGCCACGAGCTCGACGAGCTGCGGCGTGAGATCGACTCCTTGGCACACGGCGAGGAGGATGTCCTGACCTTTGCGCTGTTCCCGGAGATCGGCCGCGAGTTCTTGACACAACGCCAGGCCGGCACGCTCCAACCGGAGGCGACGGAGCCGCTAGTGGACGCGGACGCGGCGGATTCCCCCGTCCCGGTGGAGTTCAATATCACCCTGCACGGCGAGACCTACCATGTGAAGCTCACGGGGACCGGGCATAAGCGACAGGCGCAGCGCCCCTTCTACATGACCGTCGATGGGATCCCAGAAGAGATCATGGTCGAACCCCTCGAAGAGCTCGATTCCACCGAGGGCGCGGGAACCGGCGAGGAGCGCCGCGGCAGCCATCGGCCCCGGGCCACCAAACCCGGACACGTGACCCCCTCCATGCCAGGCAGCATCGTGGATGTCCTGGTCTCGGAAGGTCAGACGGTTCAAGCCGGGGAGCCCCTGCTGGTGACCGAAGCGATGAAGATGGAGACCGAGATCCAAGCCCCCTTAGGGGGCACGGTTCACGCCGTCTACGTTCAAAAAGGCGATCGGGTGAACCCGGACGAGACCTTGGTGGAGATCCGATGACCCCCGTGGTCCTGGCCTCCGGCTCGCCCTATCGACGGACCCAGCTGGAGCGCCTCGGACTGCCGTTTCAGACCGACCCGGCCGATATCGACGAGACGCCACGGACGGAGGAGCCAGCGACGGAACTGGTGCAGCGTTTGGCCCGGGCCAAGGCCGAGACCGTGGCAGCCCGTCACCCCGAGGGCCTCGTGATCGGGGCCGATCAAGTAGTTGCCGCTCCGGGGGATCCGGCATCGCCGGATGACCCGGGTGAGACCCTCCTGGGCAAGCCCGGTAACCGGGAGGCGGCCGTTGCACAACTGCGTCGCCTCGCCGGGACCCCGGTCACCTTCCATTCGGGGCTGTGCCTGGTGGATATCGCCAGCGGTCGGTGGATCTGCGATGATATCGTCACCCGGGTGCGTTTCCGGCCCCTCGATGAGGCCCGTATTCAACGTTACGTCGACCGGGAGCCTGCCCTGGACAGCGCCGGTGCCTTCAAATCGGAGGGGCTCGGGATCGCGCTCGTCGCGGGCATCGACGGCGAGGATCCCAACGCCTTGGTCGGACTGCCGCTCATTCGCCTCGTGGACGGGCTCGCAATGTTCGGGATCGTCGTCCCGTAGTCCGGTGATCCGCCCGCCCCTCGCCAACCCGGAGGACCCATGGGCCTCGACCTGCATATCCGCCCCGTCATACGGCGCGGCGGCGCCCTGCTCGCCCTGTTCGGACTGCTCGTCGGCTTACCGGCGGCCGCCGGGCCCTATATCGGCCTGGATGGGGCCTACAGCCGCTTGGAGGTCGGCTCGGAACGCTTCGAGCCCTGGCTGACCCGGGTTCGGGCGGGTTATGCCCTGAGTCATGGCTTCGCCGCCGAGCTGGAATACGGCACCAACTTCATCGACGACAGCGCCCAAGGGCTCGATGGATCGGTTCCGACCCATTACGGGATCAACCTGCGCCTGTTCGGGACCGGCGCGACGCGCACACGTCCCTATTTCCTCCTGGGGTTCGGGCGCACCGAGGTCGAACTCGACGACCCCGACGGCGGCCAGGACGTGCGCGAGACCTTCGAGGGCATCAAACTGGCCCTCGGGGCCGAGGAGCGGCTACGCCGCTTACCCAACCTGTGGGTGACCGGCGAGGTCTTCTCGTGGATCGAGAAGGATGACGTCAACCTGCGTGGATTGGCCCTGGGGGTACGCTATGACTTCTGATCCATCCAACCCATCGACCCATCCGATCCGTTTCGCGGCGCTGCTCGGCGGATTGCTGATCAACCTCCTCATCGCCGGCGGTTGTACCACGGACGGTGACGATGATCCCCTCATCGAGGCCCTGGACCTCGCCGAACTCGACATCGAGTCACTGACCGTGAACGCGACGAACCCGGTCGTTGCCCCGGAACGCACCGTCCAGTTCACGGCGACCGGCCGCCGCCCGGACAACTCAACCCGCGATGTCACCGAGGCGGTTCGCTGGTCCAGCTCGGAGCCGGCGGTGGCGACCATCGATGCGACCGGCCTGGTGGCGACGCGAGCGATCGGGACGACGACGATCACCGCGCAGGTGGGCAATCTCGCCGATCGCTTGGATCTCACGGTCAGCGACGCGGATGTCCAGTCCTTGGATCTCAGCCAATCTCCGACCCAAACCGAGGCCTGCCGCAATCTCACCCTGGTGGCCAACGGAAGCTTCGCGGACGGGACGATTCGGGATGTCACCGAGGAGGTTCAGTGGCAAAGCGATAACACCACCATCGCGCGCTTCGCGGATGCACCCGCCGGGCAACTGCAAACCCGCGCCCTGGGAAGCACCACGGTGACCGCCACCCTGGACGACGTCTCGGCGGGCCCCCTCGCGATCACGGTCGCCGGTGTGCCCCAAGGGATTACCATCGCACCCGACATCGACACCCTCGCCGTGGGTGCGACCGAGACCTTCACCGCCGAAGGGCGCTACAACGGCGAGCGGGAAGACATTACGGCCAACGTCACCTGGGGGAGCGAACCGGAGAACGGCGTCATTCGAGTCGACCCGGACGGCAGCGTAACACCCCAAGGCACCGGATCGGCCACCGTCACGGCGACCTGCGCCGGTATCGTGGCGCGGGAGGATTTCACCGTCGCGGAGGCCGCCACCCTCACGCGCATCGAGATCAATGATGGGGATCCTTTCATCACCCTCGACCGCGGTGCGACCACGCAACTCGAGGCCGAGGCGATCTTCTCGGATGGCGCCCGCGAGGACGTCACCGATGACGCCTCCTGGTCGACCACCGACCAAGGCGACGAGGCCGTCTCGGTCGATGATGACGACGACAAAGGCGAGGTAACCGGGGATTCGCTTGGCATCGGGGTCGTGGAAGCGGAATACCAAGGCGCGACCGACGATATCACGATCCAGGTCGAGGACCCGGACAGCGGACTATGAACGATCCTCAACGGCACTGGGTGAAGACGACGGGCGATACCGCTTGGCGCAGCCGCCCCACTGGGCCCGAGTTGCTCGCGCCGGCCGGGACCCTCAAGCATCTCGGCTTTGCCCTGGCCTACGGGGCCGACGCGATCTACGCCGGGCAACCCCGCTACAGCCTGCGGGTACGAAACAACAGCTTCCACCGCCTCGCGGTGTTGGCCGAAGGGATTCGCAGCACCCATGCGGCCGGTAAGGCCTTTTATCTCGCCGCCAACGTGGCCCCCCACAATGCCAAGATCGCCACATTCCGGCGGGACATGGAGCCGGTCATCGCCCTCGGGCCGGATGCCCTGATCCTCTCCGACCCCGGCCTCATCTTGCTGGCCCGGGAGGCCTGGCCCGAGCTTCCGATTCACTTGTCCGTTCAAGCGAATACGGTCAATTCAGCCGCCGTTCGGTTCTGGGCGCAACAGGGGATTCGCCGGATCATCCTGTCCCGGGAGCTCGCCCTCGATGAGATCGCCGCCATCCGGCAAGACTGCCCGGACACC
>CAYFWJ010000026.1:7858-31346 GCA_964346755.1 uncultured Ectothiorhodospiraceae bacterium | reverse complement strand
CGAAGTCGTTGGCCATGTGGTCGATGCGGCCCTCCACGGCGATGGGCTTACCCGGGCCCAAATCGTGGTAAGTGAGGCGGTGACCCCCGGACAAGACACCCTTTATTGCGAAGGGGAGGTCCCGGTTTACGTGGATGCGAGCTGATGGTTTCGGGAGGACGCGCCGGCATGCCCCATTTCTCGTCTCTACCTCAATGCAACTCGTCAAGATAATGAAACCTGAGGAGAATCAGCGCATGCTTGGTCGATTATTCGGAATCGGGATGACCTTTGGGCTCGCATCGGTTTCGGTCGGTGCTCAAGACGCCGACTCCGGGGGAGGGCTGGAAACCGTTATTGCCAAACGCCAGGAGCGGCCCGCCGAATACGTTTTGAACGGCCGGATCGAAGCGGTAAACCAGACGACCGTTTCTGCTCAGACCCAGGGAACGGTCATGGAGATCTCCTACGACATCAATGACGAGGTCGCCGAGGGGGATCTACTCGTCGAACTGGACGATACCGAGCAACGAGCGGCCGTTTCCGAGGCTCGGGCCGGGGTGGCCGAGGCCCGGTCGCGACGGCTGGAGGCCAAGCTCGCCTTCGATCGCATCGAGAAGATGTTCGACCGGGACGCCGCCTCCGAGTCGGAATTCGACCAGGCCCAGGCTGCCCTGGATGCGAGCGATGCCCGGCTTCAGGGCGCGCGGGCGCAACTCGAGCGGGCCCGGGAACAGCTCGAGTACACGACGATTCGAGCCCCCTACAGCGGGGTGGTGACCGAGCGGCATATCGAGATCGGCGAGACCGTTCGCCCGGGCACCCCCATCATGACGGGGGTTGAGCTCGATGCAATGCGCGTGGTGGTGGGTGTACCGCAGCGGGTGATCGATGCGGTGCAACGTCACCGCCAAGCCCGCGTGCTGTTCGACGACGGTCGGACGGTCGAGGCAACGGCGTTGACCTTCTACCCCACGGCGACGCCGTCGAGTCATACCGTGCGGGTTCGGGTCCGGTTGCCCGAGGGCTTGGAGGGCGTCTACCCCGGGGCCTTCGCCCGGGTTGTCTTCCATACCGGACGAGCGACCAAGCTCATGATCCCCGCGCCGGCGATTGTCTATCGCAGCGAGGTGACCGGGGTGTATATCCTGGATTCCAAGGACCGCGTCCATTTTCGCTACATTCGGCGCGGTTCGAGCTATCCCGGGGGGCAGGTCGAGGTCCTGAGCGGCCTTTCCGAAGGGGAGCGAGTCGCCTTGGATCCGATCGCAGCCGGTGTCGTCCTCAAGCAACAGCGAGCCAGCCTGCAGAAGGAGGCGTCCGGGAATGAGTAATGGATCGACGGCCTCCTTGGGGATCGCCGGCTCCCTGGCCCGGCGCTTTCTGACCACTGAAATTACCCCGTTGCTGGCCCTCTTGGGCCTGTTGATGGGGGTGTTCGCGGTGATGGTGACGCCACGCGAGGAAGAACCTCAGATCGATGTCACCTTCGCAAATATCTTCATCCCCTATCCTGGAGCCACCGCCTCGGAGGTGGCTCAGCTCGTCTCGACACCCGCTGAACAGGTCCTCTCCGAGATCGCGGGGATCAAACACGTCTATTCCCAGTCGCGGCCCGGGATGTCCCAGCTCACGGTGCGCTTCAAGGTCGGTGAGCCCCGTACCGAGGCGATCGTTCGCTTGTATAACAAGGTCTTTTCCAACGAAGACTGGTTACCCCGCGACCTAGGGGTCCTGGATCCCATCATCAAGCCCAAGGGCATCGACGACGTACCGATCCTGACCGCGACCCTATGGAGCGAGCAAGATCAATGGGGCGGACATGAGCTGCTCCGGATCTCCCACGCCCTGGAAACGGAGCTGAAACGGGTGTCGGGTACTCGGAACGTCTATACCCGTGGTGGTCCGGATCGGGTCGTGCACGTGACCCTGGACCCGACCCGGATCGCCGGCTATGGGATCGCCCTCGGCGATCTACGCCGATCGTTGCGCGCGGCCAATGCCTCACGGGATGCCGGGGTGATGGTCGACAATAACCTGGAGATCCCCGTGCAGGCGGGGACCTTCCTGCAAACGCCCCAAGAGGTCAGCGATCTCGTGATCGCCATGCATGACGGGGAGCCGGTGTTCTTGCGGGATGTCGCGACGATCGGACGCGGGCCGGATAGCCCGGAGGACTATGTCGTCTTCGGGACCGGGCCCGCGGCCTCGAGCAAGGGGATCGAAGGGGCCGGGGCGTATCCCGCGGTAACCTTGGCGATCGCCAAAAAGCCCGGTACAAATGCGGTCAACATCGCCGAGGACCTCATCCAACGCCTCGAACAGCTCGAGGGCGTGTTCATCCCCGAGGGTGTGAACATCACGATCACCCGAAACTACGGCATGACCGCGGATGCCAAGGCCAAGACGCTGATCAAGAAGCTGTTCTTCGCGACCTCGGTGGTGGTGCTTTTGGTCCTTGTCGCCCTGGGTTGGCGCGAGGCCGTCATCGTGGGCACGGCGGTCGTCATCACGCTCGCCATCATGTTATTCGCCTCCTGGGCCTGGGGGTTCACGTTGAACCGGGTTTCCCTGTTTGCCCTGATCTTCTCCATCGGCATCCTGGTGGATGACGCCATTGTGGTGGTGGAGAACATCCATCGCCATCTTGAGATGGGGGCTCGCGATCTGACCACGGCCATCCCGCCCGCTGTGGATGAGGTCGGTGGGCCGACGATCCTGGCCACGTTTACCGTGATCGCGGCCCTTTTGCCGATGGCCTTCGTGACGGGATTGATGGGTCCCTATATGAGCCCGATCCCGATCAACGCCAGCATCGGGATGCTGGTCTCGCTCGTGGTGGCCTTCGTGATCACCCCGTGGTTGAGCCGCCAACTCCTCGGGGCCCATGTCGGTGCCCACGGGGAGCACGACGGGAACCAGCCAGCCAAGGAGTCCCGGCTCCTACGGTTCTTCCGGGGGCTGCTCGGTCCCTTCCTCAGCTCGGCCACGAGTCGGCTGTTCCTCGGATTGGTCATGCTCGGTCTGATCGGCGCCTCATTGGCCCTTCCGATGGTCAATGCCGTGGTCCTCAAGATGCTGCCGTTCGACGATAAATCGGAATTCCAAGTGATCGTCGATATGCCCGAAGGCACCAGCCTCGAACGGACCCATCGGGTGCTGAGCGAGCTGTCCGATTACATCGCGACGGTTCCTGAGGTGACCGACTACCAGACCTATGCGGGGACCGCAGCACCGATCAATTTCAACGGTTTGGTGCGGCAATACTACCTTCGGCAAGGATCGCACGTGGGTGACATCCAGGTGAATCTGGTTGATAAGCACGATCGGGATCGCCGGAGTCACGAGATCGCTAAGGCCGTCCGTGATCCCCTCCAGGCGATCGGCGCCCCATACGACGCCAATGTGAAGATCGTCGAGGTGCCCCCGGGGCCGCCGGTTCAATCCCCGATCGTCGCGGAGATCTACGGGTTGGATTATGCCGGCCAGATCGAGGTCGCCAAGGACATTCGCCAGATCTTCGCCGAGACCGATGGGGTGGTCGATATCGATGACTCGGTCGAGGCCCTGTCCAGTCGCCTGATCGTGCACGTGGATCGGCAACGGGCCACGATGCTCGGGGTCAGCCAATCCACGGTCGCCGCGGCGGTGGCGACGGTCCTCAAGGGCGAAGACATGGGCTACCTACACGGGGACACGATGAAGTACCCCGTTCCGATTCGCGTCGAGTACCCGGTAGCGGACAAGGCAGACCTCGAGCAGCTGCTTGCCCTCAAGCTCCGAAGCGACTCCGGGGCTCTGGTGCCGCTGTCCGAGATCGCCCATGTGGAGTTCACCACCCGGGAGAAGACGATCTATCACAAGGACTTGCTACCCGTCGTATTTGTGACGGCGGATATGGCCGGGGCAACCGATAGTCCCCTCTACGGGATGTTCCGCATCTTCGGCCGGTTGAGCGAAGAGGCACTCGGATTCGGGGGGACGGTGCAACAAACGCTGATCCAACAGCCCGAGAATCCCTACGAGTACAGCGTCAAGTGGCACGGCGAGTGGCAGGTGACCTACGAGACGTTCCGGGATATGGGCATCGCCTATTCCGTGGGCTTATTGCTGATCTACTTCCTGGTGGTCGCGCAATTCCGATCGTATGTCGTGCCCCTGATCATCATGGCCCCGATCCCGTTGACCCTGATCGGGGTGTTGCCGGGACACGCCCTATTGGGCGCGAAGTTCACGGCGACCTCGATGATCGGCATGATCGCCCTCGCTGGGATCATCGTCCGTAATTCGATCCTGCTGGTGGACTTCGTCAATGACTCGGTGCGTCAAGGCACGGAGTTCAAGGAGGCCGTCATCCAATCGGGGGCCGTGCGGGCCAAGCCCATTGTCTTGACGGGTCTGGCCGCTATGCTCGGGGCCTTCTTCATCCTCGATGATCCGATCTTCAGTGGCTTGGCGATCTCCCTCATCTTCGGGGTCTTCGTCTCGACCCTATTGACCCTGATCGTCATCCCGGTGCTGTACTACGCGTACATGCACAAGCGCCTCCATCAAATCCCGGCCTAGTCCTCCGCCTCGTCCGTCGGTGTCCCCGGGGCATCGATTCGGGCGAGCATCCGCAAGCCGCCGACCATCCCCTGGATGCGTCGGCGGATCCCCGCTGGATCATCGCTCCCGTCAACGGACTCGAGCTCGGACCAGTGACGCTGGGGCGTCGACCCGGCCAACGAGGTCGTGTCCAGGGAAGGCGGGCTGATGATGAGATCCGCCCATGCGACCTCGTCGATGGGGGCTGGGTGAGGACGACGGACCCGGATGATCAGCCAACGGGTGTTTTCCGAGACGGCCTGGGCGGCTAGGGAGGCGATTCGCTCCGGGTCCGGATGCAACAGCAGGACATGGGCCGGTCGTTTGTACATCGTGGTCGCGCCCGTTCGCGTGCTACGCTCAATGCATTCCCAGGGGTTATAAATCGGACGCCTCGTTGCCCCGTTCGCGACGGGCCGTACGCGGCGTCTCATTGGCAGAGGATGGATTGATGTGGTTGCTCGATCAAATCGCTGAACATCGGATCCAGGAGGCCGTCGATCGGGGGGACCTCCAGGGCCTTCCCGGGGAGGGGCGGCCCCTGGCCGAGGAGGACGATGCCCTCGTGCCGGAGACCCTCCGGGTCGGCTACCGGTTGCTCAAGAATGCCGGATACGTCCCTGAAGAGGTGCAATGGCGTCGGGAGATCGCCGATGCGGAATCGTTATTACGGATCGCGCGCACCGAAGAGGAACGGCACAACCTCCAGGGGCGAATCCAGTATCTGTTGCAACGCCTGAACCGCGAGCGTCGCGGTGCTCTGTTGACACAGGAGGCCTATTGGCCTCGAATCCACTCACGTTTGTCCGGGGAGGAGACATGAATCAACCGATCGGTATCCTGGGCACCGGCCTCATGGGGTCCGCGGTTGCGTCTCGTTTGGCTGGGCTCGGCTGGCCGGTGCATGTTTACAACCGGACGCCGGAGCGGGCTGCCCCCCTACGGGACTCGGGGGTTACCGTGCACGACCGTGTCGCTGGGGTATTCGAGCGCGCCCCGGGGGTTATGACCTGGCTCAGCGATGGGAGGGCCCTCGAGTCGACCCTGCTCGAGGAGGCGGCCGATCTCGGGGCCGCGCATGTCTTGCAGATGGGGACGATCGGGCCTCAGGAGAGTCGGGACTTGGCGACGCGTATCCAGGATCGGGGCGGGCAGTACGCAGAGTGCCCGGTGCTCGGGAGCGTACCGGAGGCCCGGGACGGCTCGTTGATCCTCCTCTTCGGGGGGCCATCGGCCGAAGAGGCGTACTGGCAGGGTCCGTTAGAGGCCCTTGGGACCCATCGTTATTCCCTGGGCGATATCGGTCAGGCGGCGGCCAACAAGCTCGCGCTCAATCAGCTGATCGCCGGTCTGACCAGCAGTTTTGCGGCAAGCCTCGGCTTTCTGCGGGCCTCCGGCGCGGACATCGAGGGGTTCATGGGGATCCTGCGCCAAAGCGCCCTCTATGCACCCACCTTCGATAAGAAGCTCGGACGGATTCAGGCGGAGCGATTCAGCGACCCGAACTTTCCGGCCCAGCATCTGCTCAAGGATGTGCGGCTAATGCGCCAGGAGGCGCTTGCTCGTGGCCTCGACACGACGTGGCTGGATGCGGAGGCGGATCTGTTGAACCGAACGGTGGCGCAAGGACGGGGCGAACAGGACTATTCGGCGTTGGCGGCCCTGTTGCAACCGCAATCCCCCCAATCATCGACGGACTAGCCTGCTCGCGCTCCGGTTGCCGGGGCCATCCCTAGCGCCGGATCCGGGTCCTTTCGGGACTCCGGGTCCGGCGCCAGGGGACCGTCGACCGTCGGCTGGGGTTTCAGGGCCGGCCGGGTTCGACGGGTCTCCCGGGCAGGAGGGGCTCCATGAGCCCCGACCCCGGTTCATCGGCTTGTTGCTCCGCATAGGCGGCGATGGCGGAACCGAGGACCGCGCCGATGGCGATGAGTCCGATCGGAGACCCGTTGGCCGCGAGCAGGATATCCCCGGGGGTTGCCTCGAAGGTCCACTCCAGGGCCAGGCCGGTCCCGGTCTGATCGAGTTGTAGTCCGTAGGTCCCGTGCTGTGGGAGTTGCAGGGCGGAGGCGGGTGGCAGATCGCCGATCTGGACCGGGGTGTCGACGGCGTTGCCGAGTCGCCGCAGGAGGTTGAGGTAGCCGTAGTAGGCCCGCTTCGGCACCCCGTCGAGCTCGGCGGAGACATAGGCCAGGGACTCACTCAAATCCATGCGTTGTTCGGCCTCCAGCCAATCCGCGAGCCGGGTCGGCGCACCGTGGTCAAGGCGATCCATCAGCGGTTGGGGCAGATCGCTCATGACCCAGTAACCATCGCTCGCGAGCCAATACACGGTACGGCGCTTCGGGGTGGCCAAGGGTACGAGGGTGCTGGCAACAGGATCGTCCAGTTGTTCGCTCATGCCCTGGTACAACGGTGCCAGCGGGTTTGGGAAGTGCAGGCCGTGGATCAGGCGATCCTGGTAGCGAAGCTGCGTCCGCTCGATTTGAGGGTCCTGGGCAAGGGCGTCGATCATTTGCTCGGCGATCGCCGGGCGTTGTACCTCCAACACGGTGTATTGCCCAGCGGCATCCCGAACACGAAAGAGCTTGGGACCGACGGCGTCGAGTAGTGTCTCGCGGGTGACACCGGCTTGCTCAGCGAAACCGTCCAGCTCCTGTTCCAAGGTCATGAACCACGGGGGGACCGTGCCGGTGGTACCGCGGAGCTGCGTGCGCAGCCAGGCGATTGGGTCGGCTGGGGGTAAGGCCAACCCGGCCACCGAACGGGGTCGACCCCGCGTGGTGAAGGTCAACGGATGCGTCTGCGGGGCGATTTGCGGACCGGACGCGGATCGGGGTCCCCAATCGGCCAGCAAGGTCACCCGGCCCTTGCCATCACGGGTACCCCAGCCGAGGGCGAGGCGTTGGAGTTCGTCCAGGCCGCTCTGGCGCAACCGCTGTACTTGCTCCGGGGGCAGCGTGGTCATGGCCAACGGGATCAACGCGCGGGTGTTCAGCCACAGCAGGGCCCCTTGGCCGCTGGTATCGATGCGTTGGTCCATGGCCTGTAGGGCCGTGTCGGCTGGCGCGGGTGAGTTGGCCCCGTAGAGGGCCTCGTAGGTGGCGTCGAGGACCGTCGCCTGGGTGATCCCGAGCATGCCGAACAGGCGACCGGATTCGGCGTCGAAGCGGAGCCGCATGGGCAGGGACTCGACGATGAGAAAGCCCGTGCCCTCGGCCAGTGGGGTCTGCACCTGCAACCCCGGGTTGCGCGCCGCCGCTGCGGTCAAGGCCTGATCGATGGCGGCGGGCGACTCCAGATCCAGTTGCGTTGTCACCAACACCTGGGGAAGCGGGCTTTGCTGGGTGGCGCGGGCGGCGATCTCGACGGGACCCTGGAGCCGTTCCACCAGCGGGCGTGCGGCGGCCGCATCTGCCTCAGCCAACACTGGCTCGAGGACGTCACTCAATGCCGTGATCAGGCGCGTCTCGATGGAGGCGTGGGCGGGCGTCCGCTGCGCCGCGTCGAAGAGATTTCCTTTGGGGGCGAAGAGCACGGCCCAGGGACTCGGTAGCCGGACATAGGCGAGCGCCCCCTCGCCGAGGCGGGCGCTCAATGGGGCTTCGGACTCACTCGGGTTTGCCGCAGCCGGCATCGTCGCAGCGAGCGTTATCAGAATCACCGGTATCAGGAACCGGCCAAGGGGACGCGGCAAGGGTCGAGCCATGGATGCACAGGCCTCACGGGTTGAAAACTAGGACAGTAGCAAGTCGATCCGATGCTGGCCAGCGTAGCCGGTTGCCGCTCAGCGCTGTGGGGCAGCACAACGCCTCGGCTGTGGATTGGGTGAACAGCGACCTGAGCTGTTATCCTTTATGGTTTTGTGCGCCGGAATCCGGTGAGACCGGCCTTCGCAGCTCAGAGGGGTTAACCGATGAAACGCTACCAAATCTATGGGCTTGGCAATGCCTTGGTGGACATGGAGTACGAAGTCACGCCCGAGACCTTGGCGGAGCTTAAGACCGAAAAGGGGGTCATGACCCTGGTCGATGAGGCCCATCAGCAGGAGATGCTGGAGAAACTCCGCGAGAAGAGCGTTAAGCGGGGCAGCGGTGGGTCGGCCGCCAACTCGGTGATCGCCGTCGCTCAGTTCGGCGGACGGGCCTTTTATTCCTGCAAAGTGGCCGACGACGAGGCGGGCGATTTCTATATTCAGGATCTGAACCGCTCAGGGGTCGATACCAACCTGAACCTCGATCAGCGCGAGCGCGGCGTGACCGGCAAGTGCCTGGTCTTCGTGACACCCGATGCGGATCGGACCATGAACACCTTCCTCGGTATCACCGCGGATATCTCCCGCGACGAGCTCGAGCTCGATGCCCTGAAGAACTCCGATTATCTCTACGCCGAAGGTTATCTCGTGACCTCCCAGAATGGGCGCGATGCCGTGACCTATGCCCGGGAGGTGGCCGCCTCGTCCGGGGTGAAGACGGCGCTTTCCCTGTCCGATCCCAACATCGTCAAGTTCTTCCGTGAGGGCCTCATGGAGATGATTGGTGACGGGGTCGACCTGCTCTTCGCCAATGAGAGCGAGGCCCTCGGGATGGCCCAGACCGAGGACCTCGAGACGGCCCTCAGCTACCTTGAGCGCCTCGCGACGCGTTTCGTTGTCACCCGTGGCCCGGACGGGGCCTTGGTCTTCGATGGTCAACAGCGCATCGCCGTGGAGGGGCATCCCGTCAAGGCGGTCGACACGGTCGGGGCTGGCGATATGTTCGCGGGTGCCTTCCTCTACGGCATCACCCACGGCATGGAGGAGACCCAGGCCGCTCGTCTGGCCTCATTGGCCTCATCGCGTCTGGTCACGAGCTTCGGGCCGCGTTTGTCGATGGAACAGACGCAGCAGATCCTGCGCGATTTCCAAGGCGCCGTCTAGCCCGATGTCGCGCGCAATGCGGCCGGGGCGGCCCCAAGCGCATGCGTTGGCCGCCCATCCCACCCTCGGACAGCGCCCGGTGTCTGCGCGGCGGTAGTCGACCGGGGCTCGGGCGGGCTACTCCGATGCGGCGAGGGCGGGATCGAGGACAGGGGCTGTCGGCAGGGGAGCCGAGGCGACCCGCTGTGGCTGCTCGGCCCAATGAATGAGTTGGAGTTCGCCCGCGGCGGTCTCGATCAGCCCCGTGCAATGCTCAACCCAATCCCCGTCGTTGCAGTAGACGACGCCATGCTCCGCGCGAATCGTCCCTTGGTGGATGTGTCCGCCCACGTAGCCGTCATAGCCCGCGGCCCGCGCGGAGGCGATGGCGGCCGCCTCGAATCGACGGATGTAGCCCTGCGCCGCCGGTAGGACGGTCTTGAGGGCCATGGTGAGGGACCAGTAGGGCAGACCACAGGCCGACCGAAGGCTGGCGATCCCCCGGTTGGCGGCCAGCAGCAGGTTGTAGCCTCGATCCAACAGGCCCTGGAACCAGGCTGGGTAATGGGTGGATCCGTCGAGCTCATCCCCATGGCGGACCAGAAGGCGGCGCCCGTCGGCCGTGGCGTGGACCGCTTCCGTGCGGATCTGGATGCCGTTCAGGGTCTGTCCCGCCAGGCCGCGCATGGCGGCGTCGTGATTCCCCGGGATGTAGATCACCTCCGTCCCTTGGGCGGCCTTGGCCTGTACGGCCGCGATGACCTGGCTGTGGGATCGGGGCCACACCGTGCGCCGGCGCATCCGTTCCAGGTCGATGATATCCCCGACCAGATACAGCCGGTCGCAGTGGCAGTGGTCGAGGAAGTCCAACAGGTAATCGGCGCGGCAGTCCGGGGTTCCCAAGTGGACATCGGAGATGAAGACCGAGCGGTAGGAGACGTGGGCTGACATGCTGGGACTCGCGTCGCGAATGGGCCATCGGCGTCCCCAAGCACCCGACCCGCGCAGCGCATTCGCAGTTCGAGGCAGGGCGAAACGCCACGGAACCCGCTCAGGTTAAAACGCGATCATGACGGCATGATTGCGTCGGCATGACCGTTTGATGGCCTCTCGCCCCGTGGGGTCAGCCGCGGTCCCGCTGGACAGCCGTTCGCAAGCGCAGGGCGTTGAGCCGAATGAATCCCTCCGCATCTTTGGGGTTGTAGGCGCCGGCGTCTTCTTCGAAGGTGGCCATGGCCGCATCGAACAGGGAGTCCGTCGGTGAACGTCGCCCGACCACCTGGGCGCTTCCCTTGTAGAGCTTCAGTCGAACATCCCCGTTGACCCGGGCCTGCGAGGCGTCGATCAGCCGTTGCAGCATGTCGCGCTCGGGGCTCCACCAGTAGCCGTTATAGATCAGCCGTGCGTACCGGGGCATCAGGTCATCTTTCAGGTGGGCGGCCTCGCGATCCAAGGTCAGGGATTCCATCGCCCGGTGGGCTTGCAGGAGCAACGTCCCCCCGGGGGTCTCGTAGCACCCCCGGGATTTCATACCGACATAGCGGTTCTCGACGAGGTCGAGTCGACCGATCCCGTGTTCGCCGCCCAGCCGATTCAGGGTACTCAGGATCTGGCCCGGGCTCATGGCTTGGCCGTCGACGCGCACGCAGTCCCCGGCTTCGAAGCCGAGGGTCACGTAGCGCGGCTCGTCCGGTGCGTCCTCAGGGGCCTGGGTCCACTGCCACATGCTCGGTTCGGGCTCCTGCCACGGATCTTCGAGGGGGCCGCCCTCGTAGGAGATGTGGAGCAGGTTGGCGTCCATTGAGTAGGGTGAACCGCCCTCGCGCTTTTGTTCGATGGGGATGCCATGCTCCGCGGCGTAGGCGAGCAGGCGCTCCCGCGAGGTCAGGTCCCATTCCCGCCAGGGCGCGATGATGCTCAGATCCGGCGCGAGGGCGGCGGCGCCGAGTTCGAAGCGGACTTGGTCATTGCCCTTGCCGGTGGCCCCGTGGGCGATGGCATCCGCCCCCTGTTCCCGGGCGATCTCCACCAGGCGCTGGGCAATGAGCGGGCGGGCGATGGAGGTGCCGAGTCGGTATTCGCCTTCGTAGACGGTGTTCGCTCGAAGCATCGGGAAGACAAAATCCCGAGCGAACCGCTCGCGCAGGTCTTCGACGTAGATGGCCTGCACGCCCAGGGCTTCGGCCTTGGCCCGAGCCGGTTCGAGCTCCTCGCCTTGCCCAAGATCCGCCGTGAACGTGATGACCTCGCAGTGACGATCCGTTTGCAGCCACCGGAGGATGACCGAGGTGTCCAGGCCTCCGGAGTAGGCGAGTACGACCTTCGTGGGGCGCGACATCGTCAGTAATCTCCTGTATCAATAGGGGGACAGGCGAGGGATCGGAGCGCGATCCGTCCGTCGCCGGCTTTCACTCCGATGGAGCGTCTTATGGCAAGCGATGGGTCCCTACCGTGGCTCTACCTCGACGCGGCTCTGGTCGCAGTCAACAAGCCGGCCGGGTGGATGGTCCATCGCCATCCCCGCGTCGATGACGCGCCGGTGGTGCTTCAGACGGTGCGTGACCGACTCGGGGAGCGGGTGTATCCGGTGCATCGCCTGGATCGGGGCACCTCGGGGGTCCTCGTCTTCGCTCGCAACCCTGCGATGGCTGGCAAGCTCGGGGAGGCCTTCGCGAACCAACGCGTCCATAAGACCTACCTCGTGGTCGCCCGCGGTTATCTGCCGGAGCGGACCGTCGCCGAGCATCCGATCGCCGCCCGGGGGAAGACCCCCCAACCGGCCTTGACCTTCGTGCGTTGCCTGGCTCGAACCGAGCTTCCGATCCCGGTCGGCCGCTATGAGACAGCGCGTTATTCCCTCGGGCTTGCCTATCCGGTCAGTGGACGCTGGCATCAGATCCGTCGCCATCTCAATTACCTGGCCCATCCCGTGATCGGGGACGCCGAGCACGGCGATCGCCATCACAATCGATTCGTTCGGGATACACTAGGACTCCCGCGGCTGTTCCTCCACGCTCGGGTGCTGGAGTTCCCGCATCCGCAACATCGCCGAGCGATCCGCCTGACCGCCCCGCTCGATGCCCAATGGCGGGGGTTGCTCCACCGGTTCGGTTGGTCCACGAGCGCCGTGCACGGGGCTCGATGCGCGGGGCCCTAGCCGTTGCGTCGCCGGACTCACGGAACGGCACGAGCCGTTGGTCGGTGCCCCATTCGATAGCCGGCAATCGACTGAGGGGGCTTTATCACGCGTCCTAACGCACCGGCCCCGATCACCACGGGGGTGATCGGGGCCGGTCGAAGCCGCTGGGGTCGGCGCGGGCCGTCGCCCGGCCTCCGGGTTAGACCGAGAAGGACGAGCCGCAGCCGCAGGTTGTTGACGCGTTCGGGTTGCGGATCACGAATTGCGCCCCCTCGAGGCCTTCGCTGTAGTCGATCTCGGCGCCGAGGAGGTACTGATAGCTCATGGGATCGATGAGCAGGGTCACTCCCTGGTTCTCAACGACGGTATCCCCGTCATTGATATTCTCGTCGAAGGTGAATCCGTACTGGAATCCGGAGCAACCACCACCGCTCACGAAGACGCGCAATTTGGTGTCGGAGGTTCCCTCCTCTTGGATCAGCTCGCCTACCTTGTGCGCCGCGCTGTCCGTGAAGATCAAGGGCGGCGGGATGTCGTCGACCGGTGCGGTGTTCACCACCGCGGAAGTCGAAGCGTCAGTCATGACAAACCTCGTTGTTCTCGCTACGGTAATACCCGTAAGCTACCTTTCTTGATTCGGCAAGTCAACTTTAATGCCCGTCGCTCGGGGGGCGCGGATTGCCTCCCAGGGGAAGGCCTGGCGTCGTTCCCGAACCGGGCCTTCCGTCGGTTCGAGGCGAATGATGAGCCGTCGAGGCTGGAAGTCAGCGGGTAGGGTCAGTACCCCCTCGAGGCGTTGATAGCGATGAAAATCGAAACGCGTGTGGGTGGGCTCCAGCACATCGTGGTGCAGCCGCACCGACTCGCCCGCGCGTTCACCGACCACCACGAGATCCAGCGTGCCCTCGACCCGCTGATCGCCGTCATTGTGGGTGGTGACCAGCAGGCGATAGCGGCAATCCGTGCCTTCCGCCGGGCAATGCACGCGGACCCGGTGGATGTTCAGGGGGGGCTGTTCGGTATCCGGTGCCAAGAGCCCCCGGTAAACGGCGAGCTCTTGTTCGAGATCCGCGATGCGTCGCTCGAGTCGCACGAGATCCGATTTGCAGGCGCGGTGGGCTGCCTCGGCGATGCGAATCCGTTGATCGGCATCGGCCCGGGATTCAACCGTGCCTAGCACGCGTTCGTGCAAGGTCGAAAGCTCCGCGCGGAGCTCCGGACAATCCCGGGTCTCGGAGCCATCCGAACTCGAGGTGTGACAGCCCGCCATCCAAACCAGGAGCGCCAGGGCGAGTACCGATCGGGTGCCTCGCCTCACGGCAGGACGGCCACGGCGTCGAGCCCAGTGGTCTCCGGCAGACCGAAGAGGAGATTCATGTTTTGAACCGCCTGACCCGCTGCCCCCTTCACGAGGTTGTCGATGACCGCGGAGATCACCACCGTCTGGCTTGGGTCGCGGGGTTGAAGCCCGATGTGACACCGGTTGGAGGCGCGGACATGCCGGGTTTCTGGGGCCTCACCGGGGCCCAGGACCTCGACGAAGGGCTCGTCTTGGTAACGGGACTCGAAGCGTTGCTGCACGTCGTCAAACTGGGCGCTGGCCCGCAGCCCGGTATACAGGCTCACCTCGATCCCCCGGATCATCGGCACCAGGTGCGGTTGGAAGACGACCTCCACGGGGCTGCCATCGGTTAACCGGGTCAGTACCGCCTCCATCTCCGCTTGATGTCGGTGCCCGCCGAGGGCATAGGCCTTGAAGTTCTCGTTGAGCTCGCCCATCAGCAGGCTCGTCTTGGCCTGGCGGCCTGCCCCGGAGACGCCGGATTTGCCGTCGGCAATCACGGGTCGGGCCTCGGTCAACCCGGCCTCGACCAGCGGGGCCAAACCCAATAGCACGGCCGTGGGGTAGCAGCCGGGGTTGGCGATGAGACGTGCCTCGCGGATGGCTTCCCGGAACAACTCCGGTAGGCCATAGACCGCGCTCGACAGGAGTTCGGGGCAAGCATGGGGCATGCCATACCACTGCTCCCAGCGTTCGGCGGTCGGTAGCCGAAAATCCGCAGCGAGGTCGATGACCCGACAGCCCGCCTCCAACAGCTCGGGGGCGTGATGCATCGCGGTCCCGTTAGGCGTCGCAAAGAAGACGATATCGTGATCCCGCAAGGCCGCTGGGTCCGGTGTTTCGAAGACCAGTGACGAGACACCCCGCAGGTGACCGAACCATTCGGCGATCGGCGTCCCCGCAGCATGGCGGGAGGTGATACGGTCAACGCGGGCCTCGGGGTGATGGGCCAGAAGACGCAACAACTCGGAACCGGTGTAACCGGTCCCGCCGACGATGGCAACAGAGCGCATGGATGGCGTGTCTCGTGCATTCAGGGACCAATCATCGGGGTGCTTGGGGAGCGCCCCGATGGGTCAGGATCATAACGCGCCAGCCCCCGGGTCACCAGGGGCCAGGGGGCTGGCGCTCCTCTAAGAGGTCAGGCGCACCAAACGGCCTAATCCTTTATCCTGGACGGTATGCACCAGTAGGGTGTAGACCTGCCCCGCGTCTTCCTGCTGAAGAGTCTGCTCGGCGATGGCCTCGGTCTCCGAGCGAGTGAAGGAGCGGATCACCCACTTGACCCGGGGCAGATTGCGCAGATTCATACTGAGATCGGTGATTCCGAGCCCAACGAGCACCAGGGCCCCGAGGGGGTCACCGGCGAGCTCGCCGCATACGCTGACCGGTCGCCCCGCGGCCCGGCCCCCCTGGATGACGGTCCGGATGGCCCGTAATACCGCGGGATGGAGGGCGTCGTAGAGTTTGGCGACCTGCTCGTTGTTCCGGTCGACGGCCAGCAGATACTGGGTCAGATCGTTCGTGCCGATGGAGACGAAATCCACCCGTCGGCTGAGGGCATCGAGTTGAAACAGGGTCGAGGGGACCTCGATCATGATCCCGACCGGGGGATGCGGGATCGTGTGACCCTCGGCCGTGAGTTCGCGATGGGCGCGATGGATCAGCGTCAGGGCGTCGTCCAGCTCGGGCACCCCGCTGATCATGGGTAACAGTAACTTTAGGTTCTCGCGCCCCTCGTTGGCCCGCAACAGGGCGCGCAACTGGCTCAAGAAGACCTCGGGTTGGTCGAGGGCCAGACGGATGCCGCGCCACCCCAGGAAGGGGTTGTCTTCTTCGATCGGGAAATAGGGAAGGGGCTTGTCTCCCCCTACATCGAGGGTTCGGCAGACCACAGGCAGCGGCCGAAAGAGGTCCAGGACGCGGGCGTAAAGCTCGGTCTGCTCGTCCTCGCTCGGAAAGTACTGCCCGGCTTGGAACGGGATTTCGGTACGGTACAGCCCGACGCCATCGGCCCCGCAATGATCGGAGGCATGGACCTCGGCGAGTAGGCCCGTGTTGACCTGAAGCGAGATGCGCGTGCCGTCGATCGTCACCGAGTCTTCGCGGCAGATGGCCTGTAGCTCCTCGCTCAGGCGTTCCTCGTCGGCGACCAGCCGCTGATACTCGCCGAGGAGGGTCTCCGCAGGGTAGATGAAGAAACGTCCGCGATAACCGTCGACGACGGCGGGCGCATGATCGATCCCATCGAGGGGTAGCTCCGAGGTCCCCATGATCGCCGGTACGCCCAAGGCTCGACAGAGGATGGCGACATGTGAGGAGCTGGAGCCGCTGCGCGAGGCGACCGCTGTCAAACGTTCGACCGGAACCGTCGCGAGGTCGCTGGCGCTGATGCTGTGGCCGACCAGGATGGTCTGCGGTGGGTAGCTACGTTCTTCGTGGCGGTCGCCGCGCAAGCGTTGAAGGATGCGGCGTCCGAGATCTCGGATGTCTTCGGAACGCTGGCTGAGGTAGGGATCGCTCATCTCGGCGAAGACCCGGCAGTGCTCGTCGATGGTCCGACGCAGTGCCCCGGGGGCCCAATGCCCGGCGCGGATCCAGGACTCGATCGAGCGGGTCAGCGAGTCGCTGTCGAGGATCATGGTGTAGGCCTCGAACAAGGCCCGCTCCCCATCTGGCAGGGTGTAGCGAAACTGCTCGCCGATCGTGCGGAACTCCGCGCGGACCTCGTTCAAGGCCCGCCGGAAGCGCTCCAACTCCTGCTCGATGTTTTCGACCGTCTGGTCGGAGACGCCCTCGAGCTCGGATTCCGAATAGACGACGGCGATCTGCCCGATGCCGACCCCGGGGGCTGCGGCCAACCCCTTGATACCCCGCTGGGCTCGGGGCTCGGCCTGACGGGCTGGGTGGGCGGCACGAGCCGCCTCGGCTTGGGCGATGGCCGAGCCGACCTGCGCGGCGAGGGTGGCGAGAAAGGCCGTGTCATCGCGGCGGAAGCGTCGCGCGGTCCGCTGTTGGGCGACCAGTACGCCGAGCAGGCGGCGACGATGAATGATCGGCACCCCGAGGAAGCCTCGGAAGCGCTCTTCCCCGGTGATCCGGAAGTAACGGTAGGCCGGGTGGTCGGCGGCGTTCTCAAGATTCAGGGGTTCGGCCCGCTCGGCGATGAAGCCCACCAGACCCTCACCGAACGGGAGGGCGACTCGACCGACGGAGTCGGGGTTCAATCCCTCGGAGGCCGCCAAGACCAGACGATCGGAGCCCTCGCCTTCCCCGGCGTCGCACAGGTAAACGGAGACCACATCGACCCCGAGGGCTGCCCGGACCCGGGTCACGATGAGTGACAAGGCCTCCTCGAGATTCGGCGCCGACATAACCTCCTGGGTCACCCGGCGTAACCGGTCGAGCATCGTCGGGGTGTATTCCGGGGTGTGCTCCTCGCGGGAGTTCATGACGGCGCCAACCCTAATCGGTCAGCGCGCTGGAGGGGCTCGAGGAGCGCGCGCGTCCACGTCGTTTGGGGCGTCGATTGGCCTTGACCGATGGCGCCCCGTCATCGGTCTGGGATTCGGCCTTTGCGCAGAGGGCGTCGTCCGCGATGAGGGGGCGGAATTCCAACAGGGCACAGCGATAGACCCGTCGCTTGAAGAAGACGACCTCCTCCAGCGGGCGCCAGTAGTCCACCCAGCGCCAGGCGTCGAACTCCGGTTGTTGCGAGCAATCGAGTCGCACGCAGCCCTCGTCGCTAGTCAGCCGGAGGAGGAACCAAACTTGCTTCTGTCCGATGCAGACCGGCTGTGAATGTCGACGAATCATATGCTTGGGTAGTCGGTATCGGAGCCAACCGCGGGTGCATCCGATGACCGCAACGTCCTCGCGGGTCAATCCGACCTCTTCGTTCAGCTCTCGATACATCGCCTCGAGTGGGGTTTCTTGGGCACGAATCCCCCCTTGAGGAAACTGCCAGGCCCGTTGGCCGATACGGCGGGCCCAGAACAGTTGCCCTTCGGCACTGCTGACGATGATGCCTACATTGGGTCGGTAGCCGTCGGCGTCGATCACGGAACAGAACTGGATATCGGTCGGGATTTGGGTTTATTTTTTCACAAGCCCGGAATCAGGGCAAACGATCGCCGCCGTGCAAAACCCCGGTGAGACGTGTGGGCGAGGCCGTTGAGTCCGGGGATTAGGAGTTACTCGATGGGTTTGGCCTTGTTCGATCTCGATCATACGCTGCTCGAAGGCGACAGTGACTACCTCTGGGCGCGGTTTCTCATGGATCAGGGGGTGCTCGATGCCGGCCGCTACGAAGCCACGAATCAGCAATTCTATGCGGATTACGCCGCCGGTCGTTTGGATATCCAGGCGTTTCTCCGTTTTGCCCTGGCCCCCTTGGCCCAGCACCCGGTGGAACGGCTACAGGCGTGGCGCGCGGTCTTCATGCGCGAGTGGATCGAGCCCATCATTCGCCCGGTGGCACGGGACGCGGTGGCTGCCCATCGAGAGGCGGGGGACTGTATCGGGATCGTGACCGCCACGAATCGCTTCGTGACCGCCCCCATCGCCGAGGCCTTCGGTGTCGATTTCTTGATTGCCACCGAGCCGGCCATGGCGGGTGGCCGCTACACCGGTGAAGCGGCGGGGGTTCCGAGCTTTCGCGAGGGCAAGGTGAGCCGCGTCGAAGACTGGCTCGCGACCTTCGGCGCGGGGGTCGATTGGCGTACCAGCTACGGCTATGGCGACTCGCGCAATGACTTGCCGCTACTGCGGTGGGTCCGTTATCCCGTGGCAGTGGACCCGGATCCGATCTTGCGGGAGGCTGCGGAAGAGGCGGGTTGGCGGATCGTCAGTTGGGCCCAGGCGGTGTGAAGGTCCCGGGTCGATGGACCGTGAGCGCGCGAGCCAGGATCCATCACGGCGCGAAGCGGTGGTCTTCGCGATCGAGGTCAGTCAGCCTTCGAGGGCGGGGATGCGGGGATTCGTTGGCATGCTCGCGGGCTTTTCCCCTTGACAACGTCGGGGATTTGTCCGCGGAACTCCGCTCAAGACCCGATAGTCTCAATCGGCAAGCGCTAAAGCCCGGCGCTTGCCCGCTTCCCTCCCTGAGCGGGCGCACCCGGTGGAATGACCGGGTATTGACCCCGGATTCGTCCCGACCCCCTTGGACGCCGGGGTCTCTTTTTGTACGGCGATACGGTTTAGACGATGAGCGTGGTTTCTGATTAATCGCTGCGGGGTGGGGATTCGCCCGTGAGCCAGGTCTGTACCGTATGGGCCAGGGATTCGAGTCCATGGCCGGTCACGGCCGAAAAGACCAGGGTTTGGCGGCCCGGTTGGTCGCCGAGGGCCGAGGCGGTTGCCCGCTCGACTTGCGTGATGGCGCTGCGACCGAGTTTATCGGCCTTGTTCAAGACCACCAAGGTCGGAACATGCCGGCGCGTGGCCCAATCCACGAGCCAGTCGTCCCCCGCACGTAATCCCCGTCGACAATCGACGATCAGGACGAGTCCACGAATGGCGCGCCGCTGCTCCAGGAAGCGGTGGATAACCACCCCCCAGTGGGCCTGTTGGCGCTGAGAGACGCGGGCATAACCGTAACCGGGGAGATCCACGAGCCGGTTCGAGCCCGTGACCGCAAAGAAATTGATGAGCTGCGTCCGCCCAGGCGTCTTGCCGCTGCGTGCCAGCTGTTTCTGGCCCGTCAATCGGTTAATAACGCTGGATTTTCCGCTGTTCGAGCGACCGGCAAAGACCACTTCGCACCCGGCGTCGGGTGGTAGCTGATGCAGATCGTGGGCACTCGTCAAGAAACGGGTTGCACGAAAGGGATCGCTCATCGGCCGAGACGTGTCTGTAAGGGGTGGATGCGGGCCATGCGCCGCTCGCCTCGGCGGTGCGGCACGACGTGAACAGGAGTCATCGCCGCCGCCGGTGATCCCGACGCATGCCATTGAATGCATTTTATGGAGTATGGTATACCCGCTCCCCACTGACGCAAGCCGATCCCGGTCCGGAGGGCCGACGGCCGTGCGGGACAATCCATTAACGAGGAGCTCGACTCGATGAAGAAGACGCTGCAGACCCTCCTAGCCGTGCTGATGATCGCGGGGATGGTACCCGCATTCGCCTTCGACGGCGATCCGGCGGCCGGCCAACAGAAGTCCACCACCTGTATTGCGTGTCACGGGGCGGATGGCAACTCCCAGAGCGCGCAATACCCAAAGATCGCCGGCCAGCATCCCCAGTACCTCTACAAGCAGCTCAAGAACTACAAATCCGGTGAGCGGCAGAACGCCATCATGGCCGGTATGGTCGCAGCGCTCTCCGATGAAGACATGCGCAACCTCGCCGCCTATTTCGCCGCGCAGGAGATCTCGGACGAAGAGGCCGATCCGGAGTTAGTCGATCAAGGGCGCAAGATCTATCGGGGGGGCAAGGTCTCAGCGGGTATCCCAGCCTGCATGGGATGTCATGGTCCTGCGGGCTTGGGTAACCCGATGGCGAAATTCCCACGACTCAATGGTCAACACCCCGAGTACACCGTCACTCAGCTCGAATACTTCCGCTCGGAGGAACGCGCCAACGATGCCGGTCGCATGATGCGCAACGTGGCCCATCGGATGACGGACGAGGAGATGAAGGCCGTCGCCGAGTACCTCGCGGGCCTGCAGGGCCGTGAGGCGACTGCGGCACGGGTTATCCGCGCAGGCGAGAACTGATCCCCCGCCTCATCGCCATCCCGTGCGCGGGCGAACCGCCGATCCATCGGGTCGCGGCACCGCGTGGGGGGTGGCGGGGCCGACCCTAGGTTCGTCCACCCGAAAGCCCTTCGATCCTCGAGGAACCTTGCTATGCTGCGGTATGCTCTACCCTGGCGGTCGCCCCGCCGCTCCACCCTCCTGACGCTCCTGAGTGTCGTTGCCCTCGTGTTCAGTACCGCCCCTGCGGTTGCGCAAGAAGCGGGATCGAGGGGCATGCTCATGGAAGGCGCCGATTACGAGACAACAGCCGCCGAGCTGCCACGGCTCATGGAAGGGGATAGTGAAGTGGTGGAACTGTTCTGGTATGGCTGCCCTCACTGCAAACGGATTGAGCCGGTGCTCGAACAGTGGCTCGAGAATAAACCGGACGCGATCGGCTTTACCCGTCTGCCTGCCGTGTTCAGTGCCCGCTGGGAACCCCTGGCGCGGGCCTACTTCGCCGCCCAAGAACTTGGTGTCTTGGACCGCACGCACAACGCCCTCTTCGAGGCGATCCATGACGATGGCCGGTCGTTGAACAGCGCCGATCGCCTCGCGGATTTCTTCAGTGAACAGGGCGTCGACCGCGGCGCGTTCGAATCCGTCTACAACGGGTTCAGCGTCGATTCGCAGGTGCGCAAGGCAGCGTGGTACTCGCGGCAAAGCGGTATTCGCGGGGTGCCTGCCCTGGTGATCAATGGGGCGTATCGCACTAGCGGTCGGTTGGCCGGTGGCTATGAGGCCATGTTCCAAGTCGCAGAGACCCTCGCCCAGTCCGCGAGTGTCGACAGCGCCTCGAACGACACCCCCTGAGCCGGCCAACGTCGCGTCGTCGCCGGTCCGGGGTTGCCGCCCGTCACCCGGTATCGTTCCGGGCCGGGCCCGAGGCGGGTCCCTTCCGCGCACCGTTGGCTGCGATGAACCGCCCCCACCCGGGGCTGGGGGCGGTTGCTTCGAGGAGGCCGCAGGCCTCGAAGAGATCGGCCCCCCCGATCGGGTCGGCGCTGAATGGCCGGCAACGCTCGCTGGGACCGGGATGGACCCGACCACTCGACATCCGCTCGCCCCGCCCCACTCCACGCGCATCCCACGAGGCGTTTCGTGCCCCTAAAAGACACCCTCAGCCGCTTCCTCGAGCAGGCCCTTGTGATCGTTATCGACGAGCTCCACCGCGATGCGGGCGCGGATCGTCCCGAGCCGCCGCCGGTCCAGATCGAACGGGCTCGCGACGCGCGCCATGGGGACTTCGCTTCCAATATTGCGTTGGTCAGTAGCAAGGCCCTCGGGATCAAACCGCGGGATCTCGCCCAACGGCTCGTGGAGCGGCTTCCGCATTCCTCGGTGATCGAGCGCACGGAGATCGCGGGTCCGGGCTTCATCAATTTCTTTGTCACAGCGGCGGCCCGTCGCCAGATCGTCTCAGATATCTTGGACCAGGGTGAGGCCTTCGGCCGATCGGCTCAGGGGCAGGGGCAGTCGGTTCTGATCGAGTTCGTCTCCGCCAATCCGACCGGTCCGTTACATGTCGGTCACGGACGCGGTGCGGCCTACGGCTCCGCGGTTGCCAATCTGCTTGAGGCGGTCGGTTTCGCCGTGACCCGGGAATACTACGTCAACGATGCCGGCCGACAGATGGATATCTTGGGCCTAAGCGTCTGGTGGCGCTACCTTCAACAGCAGGGCCTCGATCTCGCATTCCCCGCGAATGGCTATCAGGGGGATTACATCGCGGCGATTGCCGAGACGTTGCACGGTTCCGACGGGGATGACTGGCTCGTCGAGCGCGCCGCCCTGGCGGACGGCTTACCGGCGGACGCACCCGAGGGAGGCGATAAGGAGGTCTATGTGGATCAGGCCGTTGCCCGAGCGCGAGCTCTGCTCGGGCAACAGCGATTCCAAAGGCTCGTCGAGCGGTCGCTGAATGCCATCCTCGAAGGCATCGCCGAGGATCTGCGGGACTTTCGGGTTGCCTATGACCGCTGGTATTCGGAACGCCAACTGGTCGAATCCGGCGCGATCGAGGCCGCCATCGGTCGGCTCGAGGCCGCGGGTTGTCTCTATGAGGCCGATGGGGCCCTGTGGTTTCGAGCCTCGTCGTTCGGCGATGCCAAGGATCGTGTCGTACGCCGTGAGAATGGCCAGACCACGTATTTCGCCTCGGATATCGCCTATCATCTGGATAAGTTCGATCGCGGGTTCACCCGCGTTATCGATATTTGGGGGGCCGATCACCATGGCTATGTACCCCGGGTCCGCGGGGCCCTCGAGAGTCTGGGGGTCGGGGGTCGTGATCGAGCCCTGGATATTCTCCTGGTCCAGTTCGCCATTCTCTACCGCGGGGATGAGCGGCTGCCGATGTCGACCCGGGCGGGTGAGTTTGTCACGCTGCGCGAGCTCGTCAACGAGGTCGGTGCCGATGCCGCGCGTTTCTACTATGTGATGCGTCGATGCGAGCAGCACATGGATTTCGACCTCGAGCTCGCCAAGGCCCAGACCAACGACAATCCGGTGTACTACGTGCAGTACGCCCGCGCCCGGGTGTGCCGCGTGATGGAGAAGCTGGGGGCCGGCGGTGAGGTCTGGGACCCGGAAGTCGGGGAGGCCGGCCTGCCGCTCCTCGAGACGTCCCATGAGCAGGCCCTCATCGCGCGATTGGAGCAATACCCGGAGGTGCTCGAGCAAGCGGCACTCCAGCATGAGCCCCATGGGCTGACCCACTACCTTCGGGAGCTCGCCACGGATTTTCACAGCTATTACAACGCGACCCCGTTCCTCGTCGAGGCCTCGGATCGGCGCAATGCCCG
>CAYFWJ010000026.1:1162-7758 GCA_964346755.1 uncultured Ectothiorhodospiraceae bacterium | reverse complement strand
CTGCCCCAGCGTCTGGGTCGAGTCGGGACGACTAGAAGAGCCCGGTCGCCGGATCCTGGCCCGGGCTGGCCTGGCCGGTCTCGGGACTGAGACCCGTCCCCGAATCGGTTGGTTGATGGCCTTGCCGAAAGAGCTCGAAGATCGCCTCGTCGGAGCCGCTTCGGCTCCGGGCCCCCGTTTCCGGGTCGATGCGCACCGTCACGATGCCCTCGGGGCGAGGCATTTCCGTCTCCGGAAGCCCGTCAAGGGCACCCTTCATAAAATCCATCCACATCGGCAGGGCCGCCCGACTCCCGGTTTCGCTACGTCCCAGAGGACTGTAGTCATCGAACCCCACCCAGGTGGTGGCGACGAGGTGATCCGTGTAGCCGGTAAACCAGGCATCCCGTTGGTCGTTCGTAGTGCCCGTCTTGCCGGCGAGGTCGTCGCGCCCGAGCGCACGGGCTCGGCGTCCCGTTCCGTGTTGGATCACATCCTGCAACAGCGAGCGCATCAAATAGGTGATCTCCTTGTCGAGGGGTTCCGTTCCTGCGCGGGACTCGACCAGCCGAATCGGCTCGTGGTCGACGGGTTCGTCTCGGGCGTCGCGAATCGACTCGACGAGACGCGTCTCAACGGGTTGGCCGTGGTTGGCGAAGACCGCATAGCCCCGCGCTACCTCGAGCGGGGTGACGTTCGGCGTCCCCAGAGCCAGGGTCAGGTTCTCCGGCAGATCCCGCCGGTCGAAGCCGAAGCGCGAGGCGATAAAGTCACGGCTGAAATCGACCCCCGTGGCTTGCAATAGCCGGATGGATACCAGATTGCGCGAGTGGATCAGGGCCTCGCGGAGGCGGGTCGGGCCGTGGAAGGCGCCGCTGTAATTCTCGGGGCGCCAGCGCCGGCCCAAGGCGTTGTCCTCGGTGATCAGGGGCGCGTCATTGATCCGGGAGGCGGGGGTGAATCCGCTTGCCAAGGCCGCCGAGTAGATAAATGGCTTGAAGTTAGAGCCCGGTTGCCGACGGGCTTGCACCGCGCGATTGAACTCGCTCCGCTCGAAGTCGTAGCCACCGACCAAGGCCACGACGGCCCCGTCGCTCGGGTCGATCGCGACGAGGGCCCCCTGGGCCTCGGGGACCTGAGCCAACCGCCACTGGGCTTCGTCCGACGCGGGGGAGTCGGAGGCCGATTCCTCGGGCGAGGGCTCCGAGGGGGGCTCGGCCGGGGCCGACCGCTCGACGCGGATCACATCCCCCACGGTCAATACGTCATCGACGCGCTCGGGTGTTGGACCGACATGATCCTCGTCGCGATAGGGTCGAGCCCATGTCCAGTCCGCTCGCTCGAGGAGGGTGGTCGCCCCGGAGGGCAACGCCACGCGAGCCCGGTCGGCATCCAGGATGGCCACGACCAGCGCCGGCTGCAGTCCGGCGACTGGGGCGAGATCCGCCAGCGCCTGCTGCGGTTGGTTAATGGCCGCGCGGTTCAGTTGAGTCTCCGGGCCCCGGTAGCCATGTCGCCGGTCGTATGCCTCCAACTGCTCGCGCAGCGCCTCGGTGGCCAAGCGCTGGCGTTCGCCGTTGATCGTCGTCGTTACCTGATACCCGCTGCGGTACGTCGTGTCGCCGAGTTGCTCGACGACCTGCTGGCGAACAAGCTCGGCGACGTAAGGGGCCTCGAGCTCGCGAAGCGGTGCGTGGCGTTCGGCCGTCAGGGGGGCTTGGCGGGCAGTCTGATAAGCCGCCTCCGAGATCATCTGTTTCTCGTGGAGCCGACGGAGGACATAGTTGCGGCGGTTGAGCGCCTGCTCGCGATCCGCCAACGGGTTGTATCGCGACGGTGCCTTGGGGAGACCCGCGATCATCGCGAGCTGTGGCAAACTCAGGGCATCGGGGCGCGCGCCGTAGTAGACTTCCGCAGCCGCACCGACGCCATAGGCGCGATTGCCCAGGTAGATCTTGTTCAGATAGAGCGTCAAGATCGCTTCTTTGGAGAGCACGCGCTCGATACGCAGGGCTAGCAGGATCTCACGCAGCTTGCGAATGTAGGTCTTCTCGCTGGACAGGAAGAAGTTGCGCGCCAGCTGCATGGTGATGGTGCTCCCGCCTTGGGAACGGTCGCCGGTGCGGATCAGGTGATAGGCGGCGCGTAACAGTCCCCGATAGTCGACGCCCGGATGCTCAAAGAAATCATCATCTTCCGCGGCGATGAAGGCGTCTTTAAGTGTTTGAGGGATCTCCTCGTAGGCCATTGGGATGCGCCGTTTCTCCCCAAAACGCCCCATCAGCTCGCCGCTTGCCGTGTAAATACGTAACGGCACGACCAGATCCACCTCCTGGAGCTGCGCAGGATCCGGTAAGGAGGCGTTCAGACGCCATAACCAGATGCTCGTGGCCAACGCGATGACGAACAGCAATAGACCGGTCACGAGACCGGCAAAACGGACGAAACGCACGATGCTCACGGATTTGGGCCGAACTCCGGTTGATCGTCGCGGGATCGAGTAACCTCGTCACTTCGGGGGTCGGTCTCGGTCCCACGGACGGGAATGGATCTGCTATGCTTTCATCCCATTGAGACACTGGCTGTGATTCGATGGATGCGTCGACGATCGCCAGTCAGGATACCGCCCTTTGGTCCCCGCTTAAAGGCTAGCGAGGGGCTTGGAGACGCATTAGGATCCCACGGGCCACTCGCGTCCGGCGAGTCATACAATTATCATCTGCCCTTGGTATCGTTGAGACCGATCCGACGGCGGCGAGCGCGAGAGGCGACGTTCATGGGTCTGCGATTTTGCCAGTTAGTTCGAGAATCGAATCGTGCTTCCCTTCATTAAGCCCCAATCAGTCCCGCTCGTAGGGCTCGACATCAGCTCCTCGGCAGTCAAGCTCATCGAGTTAAAACGCGGGCGTGATGCCTTCGAAGTCATTGCCTACGCGGTGACTCCGTTACCGCCCGATGCGGTCGTCGAAAAGGATATCAAGGATATGGAAGCGGTTACGGAACAGATCCGCAAAACCATCAAAAAATCGGGCACGAAGGCCAAGCAGTGTGCGATGGCGGTTCCAGGGGCTGCGGCGATCACCAAGGTCATCCAGATGTCGGCCGATCTCGGTGAAGACGAACGGGAGGCCCAGGTCCAGGCCGATGCGGGGGAATACATCCCGTACAAGATCGAAGAAGTCAACCTCGACTTCACGGTGCTTGGACCGAGTCGAGCCGGAGCGGATACCGTCGATGTCTTGATCGCGGCGTCTCGGAGCGAGAACGTCGAGACCCGGGTGGCTGCGGCCGAAGCGGCGGGCCTAACCGCTAAGGTCATGGATATCGAGGCCTACGCGATCGAGCATGTCTTTCCCTTGCTCGCAACGGGATTGCCTGAGACGACGGCCGAGGGAACCGTGGCGGTCTTCGATGTTGGGGCGACCATGACGGCCCTGCATGTGATCCACAACCGCGAGATCGTCTATACCCGAGAACAGCCTTTCGGTGGCCAGCAACTCACCGAAGAGATCATGCGCCGCTACGGGTTGAACTACGATGAGGCGGCGCGCAGCAAGCGGTCCGGCGGACTCCCCGAGAGCTATACGAGTGAAGTCCTCGAACCATTCAAGGATGCAACGGCCCAGCAGGTCAATCGGTTACTGCAGATCTTCTATTCGTCGAGCCGGTTCGATCAGGTCGATCAGGTCCTGTTGGGCGGGGGATGCGCTGCCATCCCGGGTATTGAAGAGGCCGTCGCAGACCTGGTGAGCGTCCCGGTGGCGCTGGCGAACCCGTTCGCGAACCTGGCCCTCGATGAGAAAAAGCTCGACGTGAAGGGGTTGACCGACGATGCGCCGTCGCTCCTGATTGCGTGCGGATTGGCGACACGGAGATACGACTGATATGGCTAAGCTCAATCTGCTGCCGTGGCGGGAGGAGCGACGCAAGCGTCGGCAGCAGGAATTCCTGACCGTTCTGGGGCTAGCCGCATTGATGGTGGCAGGGGTCGTGTATGGGGTTAACTATCAAGTCGAGCAATGGATTCAAGGGCAAGAAGCCCGTAACCAGCGGCTCGAGCAGGAGATCCGCCGTTTGGAAGGGAAGATCCGGGAGATCAACGAACTCGAGGAGCAACGCGACCAGATCGAGGAGCGGATTACCGTCATCCAGGATCTGCAGGCGGAACGCCCCGAGGTCGTCCATCTGGCCTACGAGATCGCGGACGCCCTGCCGAATGGGGTCTATCTGACCTCCCTGAAGCAGCAAGGGAGTAAGGTCACCGTCGAGGGCCGCGCAGAATCGAATGCACGGGTCTCGTCCTTTATGCGTCGCCTCGACGCCTCCGAGTGGCTCACTGAGCCCGCCCTCGCCATCATCCAAGTCCAAGAGCGTCAAGGCATCGAGGTCAGCGAGTTCCGGCTCAGCGTTGAGCAGGCCGCTCCGGATGATTCGGACGATTCAGAGGAGTAATCCATGGCGCTCGATCTCAAGAACATCGACGTACAGCAACTAAGCGGCCAGCTCGAGAGCGCCCTCAACGATCCCAACAACCTGGGATCGGCCCCGTTATGGATCCGAATCCTGTTGATCGTGATCCTCTGTGGCGGCCTTGGCTACGGGGGGTATAAGTACTTCCCGAGCATCGAAGACCGATTGGCTCAGCTGGACGAGGTCGAGGCCGAAGAAGGCGACCTGCGTAACGAATTCGAGAACAAACAAAAGAAGGCCGCCAGTCTGCCGGCCTACCGAGAGCAGCTTCAGGAGATGGAGCAATCGTTCGGTACCTTGTTGCGGCAACTGCCCGCGAAGACCGAGGTGGATAGCCTCTTGGTGGATATCTCCCAGACGGCCCTCGCAAGTGGTCTCGAGATCCAGGTGTTTCAACCGCGGGGTGAGAACCAAAAGGGGTTCTACGCCGAACTGCCGATTCGGATCCAGGTGGTTGGCAACTATCACGAGGTTGGAACGTTCATCAGTGGGGTCGCCGCGTTGCCACGCATTGTCACCATCAGCAACATCAATCTCAGTCCGACCGGTGGGGGTAACCAGGCCAATCAGGGGCGCCCCGATTTGAACATGCGGGCACAGGCTCAAACCTATCGTTATCTCGGCGAAGGTGGATAAAAAGGGCGAGGTTATGATGCGCATCGGCCGCCTCGGAACCCGATCGACGGGTTTCGGTTCATTGATCGTGTGCCGCCGATGGCAGCCGCGATCGTCGGGATCTGTTAGATTGTCTCGGCGCTTCTTGCTCTTGCTTTCGGCGGTTGTCGTGGGGCTTGGCGGGTGCACCGGTGCGGATATGGATGAGCTCGAGGCCTACATCGATACGGTCCAACAACGCCCACCGCGTCCCATCCCTCCCGCTCCCGAGATCGTTCCCTATGAGAGCTACAGCTACAATTCAGCCGGCTTGCGGGATCCGTTCGCGCCGGTTCGGGGGCTGATTCCCACGCCCGCGGCTCAGCAGCCCGAAGAAGACACCCAAACGGTCAGCACCTCGGCGATCCAACCGGATTTCGACCGGCGCCGAGAGCCCTTGGAACGCTTTCCGCTCGATAGCCTCCGGATGGTCGGGACCCTCTCCCGCTACGGAACCCGCCTCGGGCTCATTCAGAGTCGTGATGGCACGATTCATACCGTTCGTCCAGGCGACCATCTCGGTCAAAACTACGGGGAGATTCAGGCGATTCGCCCGGACTCGATCCCGATCGTTGAGATCATCCCCGATGGGCTCGGGGGCTGGATGGAGCGGGAAAATGCCATCGCTTTGTCCGATTGACGCATGAACACGATTAGGGTTTCGGGGGGATCATCATCCATGCATTCGTTAGCTGAATCGGCTCGACCCCTGGGTTCGTCGAACGACGCCCCGGGAGCGCCCGCGTGGCCGCTGACGGGTATCCGGACGGGGTGGTGGGGAACGGTCCTCCTGCTGACGGTAAGCCTCCTCGTCTGGAGCCCCACCAGTCGGGCGCTGGGCCTGACCGACATGGACTTCACCGACGAAGGGGGCGGTCGGATCTCGATTCGGCTACAGTTCGACGAACCCCCGCCGGCGCCGGCGTCATTCCGCATTCAAAACCCCGCTCGAATCGCTTGGGACTTCAATGGGGTTGCCAATCAGCTGACGCCTCGCTCCCAGACGATCGATATCGGCGCGGTGCGCTCACTCAGTAGCGTCGAGGCGGGTGGACGGACCCGGGTGGTGCTCAACCTCTCCAATATGCGGCCCTACGAGACCGAACGCACCGATAACACCTTCATCATCTCGGTGGCGGCGCCGGGCGAGGTTGCCCCTGCCAGTGGTGCCGCCACGGGGGATCGGGACGAGGCGGCCACCGAGCAGGAGACGGCGGAGACCGTGGCCGAATCGTCACCGCAGCAATCGATCCCTGCCGACAACGGGACGGGTCAGGGGACCCGGTCCACCCCGGCTTCGCCGGAAGAAACCCAGGTCGCCTCGGGCACGCCACGGCGGGCCATCGAGAATGTCGATTTCCGCCGTGGCGACACAGGCCAAGGGCAGGTCGTCATGGAACTCGGAACCGAGCGTTTATCCCCGAGCATCGAACGGCGGGAAGGGAATCTCGAGGTACGCTTCTCGGATACGGCATTGCCCCCCGACGAGCGGG
>CAYFWJ010000026.1:0-1062 GCA_964346755.1 uncultured Ectothiorhodospiraceae bacterium | reverse complement strand
AATTTCCAGAATATCGAGGTCCGATCGGTACTTCAGTTGATCGCGGACTTCACCGATCTCAACATCGTTGTCGCCGATTCGGTCTCGGGGAACATCACGCTACGCCTCAAAGAGGTCCCCTGGGATCTCGCCCTGGAGATCATCCTCAAGGCCAAGGGTCTGAGCAAGCGTGAGAATCAGAATGTCATCTGGGTTGCGCCGACCAGCGAGATCGCTGAACAAGAGCAGAAGCTCCGGCAATTGCGGTTGGAGAACCAGCGAAGCGCACCCCTTCAGACCGAGTTCATCCAGGTCAATTTCGCAGAGGCCATCAACCTCGAAACGCTCATCGAGGAGCGCGGCCAGGGAGGCGGCACCGGTGACGATCGAAACCGCAGTGCGGTCCTTTCCAGCCGCGGCACGGTGGCGGTCGATCAGCGCACCAACAAACTCATCGTGACCGACACCGAGCAACAGCTCGGTCGCGTACGCGCCCTCGTCGACGAACTGGATCGGCCGGTCAAGCAGGTCCTCATCGAATCACGCATCGTCGTCGCCAATGATGGCTACAGTCGCGACCTCGGGGTGCGGCTCGGCGGTGTGGTCGCTCGAGATAATGGCGACGGGGTGACGACCCTGAGCGGGTCGTCTGAGGCCGCCGATACGGTGGTGAACAGTGCGGCCGACAACCTCGGTAGTACCGGTTCCCCATTCCCCGTTGAGATTCCCGCCCTTGAAGACCGGACCGCCGTCGATTTTCCGGTCGGTGGAGGCCAGCTTGGCCTCGCCATCCTCGATTCGAATTTCTTGCTCGATCTGGAACTCTCCGCGCTGCAGGCCGAGGGCCGGGGTGAGATCATCTCCACCCCACGGGTGATCACCTCCAACGGGTCCGAGGCCTCCATCGAGCAGGGTGAACAGATCCCGTTCCAGACCGTATCCCAGGACGGCACCCAAACCGAGTTCCAGGATGCGACCCTGGAAGTCACCGTCACACCCCAGATTACACCGGATGATCGCGTGCTCATGGACCTTGAGGTCTCCCAGGATAGCCGGGGTGAGGCGACGCCTGATGGATTGGCG
>CAYFWJ010000025.1:0-31439 GCA_964346755.1 uncultured Ectothiorhodospiraceae bacterium | reverse complement strand
TCCTTGCCGCTCGCGACGCTCACCGCCTCCAGATCGAGTTTGGTCAATAGTCGCACGAGGCTTTGGCGGGCCAGCCGTGAGTCATCCACCACCAGGGCACGTCGAACTGTCATTACTACGCTCCTTTCTCCGCGGCGCGGTCGCGCCGTATGCCAAATTCGTCGAACGTGACCGTTTGCCAAGTGGGCTTTGAGGCGATCGTTGCCGGTGCGGCGGTGGTCGACCCGGCTTCCCCTCGACTGCGGATCCGGCCGGGCTAAGGGGTCATCTCGAGCGCGGGTGCGCCGACCTCCTGCAAGCCTCGCGCCAGCGCCGAGCCGATTCGGCGCTCGAGGCGCTTGAGCAGATCGTCTTCCTGGGTGAAATCGACGGTGCTCGTCGCGCCGAACACGTCGCGGGCCACCTCGCGCGGGCTACCCAAGCCATCGATAAGCCCCAGCGTTTGAGCCTGGGCCCCGGACCAAATCAGACCGGAGAACAATTCATCATCGTTTCCGTTGAGGCGGTCGCCCCGGCCGGTCTTGACGCGTTCGATGAATTGTTGGTGTACGTCGTCCAATACCTGCATCAGGTGTTCCTTGTCTTCCGCGTCGACCGGTTGGAACGGGTCGTAGAGGTCTTTGTGTTCGCCCGCTGTCAACAAACGCCGTTCGATGCCCAACTTTTCCATCAGGCCGACGAAACCGAACCCCCCCATGCGCACGCCGATGGATCCGACCAGACTCGCCTCATCGGCGTAGATTTCGTCCGCCGCTGCGGCGATATAGTAGCAGCCGCTCGCACACATGTCTGTGACAACCGCGATAACGCGTTGCTCGTCGTGCTTGGCCTTCAGGCGTTGGATCTCTTGGTAGACGTAGCCGGCTTGAACGGCGCTTCCGCCGGGGCTGTTCGCCTTGAGAAGAATACCCGCCACAGCCTCGTCTTCGAATGCCTTGCGCAGGCCCTCGTTGATGTGGGCGGCGCTGGCTTCGCTATCCTCGCTGATCATGCCCTCGATGTCGATGACGGCCGTGTATTGCTCTGGCCCCATGGAGTCGGGCCAGGGTAGACCACGGGTCATGAACAGCATCGTGAACAGGTAGGTAAAGACGAGCAGGGCGAGGACGATCCGCCAGCGTCGTTGGCGTTTGCGCTCGCGGTGGACCTCGAACAGCAATTCTTCGATGGTCTTGCGTTCCCAGCTACCGGTGGACTCGTCGCGGGACGAAGCGTCGTTAGTCGTCATGGTCAAGTGATCCGTCGTGGGGTTGCTCGGCGACTGGTTGTCGTTTCGTGAGCGGGCTCGGCCATCCCCTCAGCCGGCGGCGCGCCAGGGACGATCCGTCGCGGGGGCTGGGCGATGCCCGCCTTATGTCTAAAGACCCGGATCCCACGCCGATCGATGCTCCAGCAGACCATCCAAACGGTCGAGGGTCAAGATGGGTCCCCACTGGGACAACGTAGCGGCGGATGCGGTCCCAGTGGTGACCGCGATGAAACGCGTCCCGTCGCGGTGGGCCATCTCGGCGTCGTGGACGCTGTCGCCGACGAGGAGGGTCGAATCGCGGGCGATACTGGTTTGGGCGCGAATCGCCGCGAGCATGGCCGGATCCGGTTTGGAGCGCGTCTCATCGGCACAACGGATGACGAAGTCCTGCGCTTGGAGGCCGTTCCGTGCCAAACTCCGTTCCAGGCCGGGTCGACCCTTGCCGGTCGCGATGCCGAGGCGATACCCGTGGGTTTTAAGGGCCTCGAGTACCCTCGGAGTCTCTGGGAATAAGCGTTCCGGAATCGGACAGGTGTCGGTATATTGCTGACGATAGGCCCCGATAATACGCGCCTGTTCGGCTGCTTCGGTCTCGGGGAACAACCGCTGGATGGCGACGTCGAGCGCGAGTCCGATAATCGAATGGATCCGGTCCGTGGCAGGCACCGGGTAGCCGAGGGCTTGAGCCGCGGCTTGCATCGCGGCCACGATGCGTGGTATCGAGTTCACTAAGGTCCCGTCCCAGTCAAAGACGATGAGCTGCGTGGCGTGTCGATCGGTCGTCATGAGGACCGGGTGGCGGCTTCACGGAGGTGATCGAGGAATTGGGCCAGCTCCGGGGGCAATCCGGTGGTCACCGTGACTCGCCCGTCCCGCGTCGGCAGGTCAATGCGGGCGGCATGCAAGAATAGGCGTTTGAGGCCATTCTTGGCGAGTCCGCGGTTGACCTCGCGCCGGCCGTATTTGTCGTCCCCCGCGATGGGGTGGCCGGTCGATTGGGTGTGAACCCGGATCTGATGGGTCCGACCGCTCGCGAGCTCTGCGTCGAGTAAGGTGAAACGGGTTTGTGCGGCAAGTCCTGAAAGGTTGGCGTGATAGCGCGCCCGAATGGCGAATCGCGTCTCCGCGGATTTGCCCTGGGCATCGACATGCACGGCGCGCTCGCCGCTCGCGCGTCGGTGGCGCGTCAGTGGTTGGGCCACGTGTGTCGCGCCCCGTGGCCACTCCCCGTTGACCAGCACGATATAGGATTTGCGCAAACGGCCTTCGCGGGCCGCTGTTTGGAACCGCCGGATGCCTTGGCGATGCCGCGCGAGCACCAGGCATCCACTGGTCCCCTGGTCGAGGCGATGGGCCAGCTCCAACTGATCTCCGCCATCGGCGAATCGGCGCATGACGTCGATGACGCCATAGGAAACGCCGCTTCCCCGGTGCACCGCGAGTCCGGCGGGTTTGTCCACGACCAGGAAGTCGTCGTCGGCCCACAGGATGGCCTGGCGCAGGCGTTCCCAGAGGCCTTCCGGGGGTTGCGGGGTGGCACGCGGGCTGGGGGGCGGCTCCATCGGGGGCACTCGGATCGAATCCCCGGGCTGGAGCCGGTAGGTGGGTGGCACGCGACCTCGGTTCACGCGTACCTCGCCGCGGCGCAGGATGCGGTAGACGTGCGCACGGGGTACGCCTTTGAGTTTCCGAATCAAAAAATTGTCGATGCGCTGTTCGGCGGCGTTGGCATCGACGTCCAGGTGTTGGGGCGCCGAGCGCTCGGGCGGGCCGTGGGAGCCGCTCGAAGAACCATTCATGCGGGGCTTGAGTCGTTTGATGGTGGCTGGGGCGACTGTTATATTAAGCCGTTTCGGCGGGATTTTTCGGCCGGCTTGCGCCGTCGACGCCGATTGCCTACCGGACGATACGTGACGCCGTTCCGAGGGCGGGCACTCGATTGAGACGGCCGACGCCGGAACGGATCGCCTCCGCCCATCGGCGGATTCGCCTGCCTGCGATGGCTCCTCTCCGATCCCGTACAGTGCGCCATACGCCGTTCCGTCAGTATAACAGGAACAGGCGTTGGGATGGCCTGACCGATCGGGCCGGACGCACACGGCCGGCCGATGACGTCTCGGCGTGTGCGGCGGCCGGACCGGCTGCCGATCGGCGACACGACAACGATCTCCCCGAGGCTGGCGCCGATCCCCGGCGTCCCTCCCCCAAGCGAACGACAACCCAAAACGGTCCCCGCAATGGCCCTACGAGTCCTCCTCGCATGCCTTACCCTCGGGCTGCGACTGCTGAAGCGATCGGCTCGGCCCCGCACGCAGCGGATGCCGACGGCGTGGCCACGGCCCCAACGCCCGTGGGCGCCGAAGACTCGTGGCGCGACCCGGTGGGGACGACAGAGAGATCTTCCCCATGAAAAGAATGCTGATCAATGCGACCCATCCGGAAGAGTTGCGTGTCGCCATCGTCGATGGCCAACGATTGTACGATTTGGATATCGAGGTCCCGTCGCGGGAACAGAAGAAATCCAACATCTACAAAGGCCGCGTGACGCGGGTCGAGGCCAGCCTGGAAGCGGCCTTCATCGACTACGGCTCCGACCGCCATGGCTTCCTCCCGTTCAAGGAGATCGCCCGGAGCTATTTTGCGAACGGGGGGCCTGAAGGCGGCGGCAAACCCTCCATCAAGGAGGCCATCAAAGACGGTCAGGAGGTCCTGGTCCAAGTCGACAAGGAAGAACGGGGTACCAAAGGCGCAGCGCTCACCACCTTCATCAGTCTGGCCGGGCGCTATCTCGTGCTGATGCCCAACAACCCCCGTGCCGGCGGGGTCTCGCGGCGGATCGAGGGGGACGACCGGGCGAGCGTACGGGAGGCCATGGCCAGTCTGGAGATCCCCGACGGGATGGGCCTGATCGTGCGCACGGCGGGTGTGGGTCGCAACAAAGAAGAGCTGCAGTGGGACCTGGACTATCTGCTCCAGTTGTGGGCGGCGATTGAGCGCGCGGGGCGTGAGCTCAAGGCACCGTATCTCATCTATCAGGAGAGCAACCTCATCATTCGCGCCCTGCGCGATTACCTCCGCAACGACATCGGCGAGATCCTGGTCGATGACCCCGACGTCTATGAGCAGGCCCGGGAGTTCATGGAGCAGGTCATGCCCCAAAGCCTGCGCAAGCTCAAGCGCTACAACGACCGGATCCCCCTGTTCAGCCGGTTCCAGATCGAAAGCCAGATCGAATCGGCGTATCAGCGCCAGGTCCGCCTCCCGAGCGGTGGGGCGATCGTCATCGATCACACCGAGGCCTTGATCTCCATCGACATCAACAGCGCCCGGGCCACGGCGGGTTCCGATATCGAAGAGACCGCCTTCAACACGAATCTCGAAGCGGCCGAGGAGATTAGTCGACAACTCCGGTTACGGGATCTCGGGGGGCTGATCGTCATCGATTTCATCGATATGAATGCCCCGCGTCATCAACGTGAGGTGGAGAATCGGCTGCGCGAGGCCTTGAAGATCGATCGGGCTCGGGTCCAAGTGGGGCGCATCTCGCGTTTCGGCCTGCTCGAGATGTCGCGCCAACGTCTGCGCCCCTCGCTCGGCGAGTCCAGCCAAGTCGTCTGCCCTCGCTGTAACGGCCATGGCACCATTCGCAGTACGGAATCGTTGGGGCTGGCGATTATCCGGATCGTGCAGGAGGAGGCGATCAAAGACAGTACCAGCCGGGTGGTCGTGTCTGTCCCAGTCGATGCCGCGGCCTTTCTGCTCAACGACAAGCGCAGCGTGCTCGCCGACGTCGAAGAACGCTACAGCATTGGGATTACGGTGTATCCCCAGATCGGCTGGGAGACCCCCCAATACGAGGTCAAGCGGATTCGTCGCGGTGAAGAGGAGGCGGATCTCGGGCGCACCGCCGGAGGGGGTGCGCCCGAACGCGAAAGCGCCGCCGAGGTCGGCGCGGCGACGGCCGCGCGGGAGCTCCCGGCGGTTGCCGGTGTCAAGCCGCGTGGCCCCATGCCGCTACGCGGCGTTCGGGCGGCGACTCACGGCGGGCTGTTGAAACGTTTGTGGGGGAATCTGTTCGGCTCCGGAGAGGCCGCCTCGGAGCCGCCCGGGTCGGCGGATCGGGCTGCCGAGGCCGGTGGCCCCGAGGCGGCATCGGAGTCCTCCACGGAGGTGGCTCAGGCGGAGCTCGAAGCCCCCGAGACCGTGTCGGCGGAGGCGCTCGAAGCGGATCAGGAGACCGCGGCGGGCGGATCATCCAGTGCCGCAGGGGCGACGGGGCGCTCCCGGCGTTCTCGGCGCGGCGGCCGACGTCGGCGGCGAAGTGCCAGCGGGGATCAGGGCAATAAGACCGTGACCTCGGAGGAGGGGGTGTCCGAGTCGACGCATGACAACGCGGGAGATGGGGTGCAGGGGGCCGATGCCGTGGCGGCTTCGCCGGAGGCGGACGCGAGGGGCGAGGCGGCTTCGTCGGGCCGCGGGCGTTCGGCGGCCGATTCGAGCGCGGGCGTTGAGTCCGAAGCCGCCTCCGAGGGCACCGATCGCCCCGCGAGCGCTGAGGCCGACGGCTCGGGTTCGGGGCAGGACGACGCTGAGACCCAAGAGGGCGGCTCGTCGTCCAGCCGTTCGCGCAGTCGACGCGGGAGTTCTCGGCGGCGCGGCGGAAGCCGGCGCCGTTCGCCCACCAAGAAGGCACGTCCCGGCGATTCCGAGGGGGGCGATGCCAATGGTGGCACCGAGTCGGCGGAATCCACGGGGTCAGGGGCCGTCACGGAGACGGCCGACCCCGCGTCTTCGGAGGAGTCCGCGCAAGCGGAGGATCGCGAGCCCCTGACCTGAGGTTCAGGGCGATTGGGCGACCGCGTGCCGGGGGCGGCTACCCGCGGCGCCCCCACCAGCCAAAAGGTAACGCCACGTGATTCGAGTGCTGTTCGTCTGCCTCGGTAATATCTGCCGCTCGCCGATGGCTCAAGGGCTCTTCGTGAAGCGCCTTCATGAGCACGGGCTCGCCGAACGGGTGCGCGTCGATTCGGCGGGGACTCACGCCTATCACATCGGGCATCCGCCGGATCCGAGGGCCCAAGAGACCGTCCAGCAAGTGGGGGTCGACATCACCGCGCAACGTGCCCGGCAGATAATCGGCGAGGATCTGGATGCCTTTGATTACGTGCTCGTCATGGATGAGGACAATCTCGCGCGGGTTCAGGGCCTGGCAACGGGGGACCATCGCGCCGAGATCCGGCTATTCCTCGACTTCGCCGAGGACCGTGCCGAGCAGTCGGTGCCGGACCCCTACTACGGTGGGATCCACGGGTTCGAACAGGTCCAGGACCTGATCGAGCACGCCAGCGAGGGGTTGATCGCCCATCTGAGAGCCACTCGTTTGAGCGAGACGGGATGCGAGGATTGATTCCGGTTGAATCGGTCTGGTCTTCGGCGCGGGCCGCACCAAGCCCTGGCCACAGGAGCCCGGCCCGCCGATCGGCTTGGCCGAGGGATACCCGGGCCAGGGGCTTAAGGGTCGTTGGGGTCAGAAGGGCCGCATGCCGTTCATGAAGGGCATGTTCGCCGCCGGCCCTGCCGCGACGGGATAGGCGCCGGGCGGTGCCCGCGTCGTGGTTGGCCCGCCATAGCTCGGATTCGGCAGGAAGCCGGGGAAGAATTGTTCGACGAAAGAGAAGGGCGCCGTAAAGGATCGATTGATGCTGTAGATGTCGCGGCCCATCTGGCCGGTGTTCTGGGCCATCCGTCCGGTCATGCCGGTCATGACGTCCATGTTTTGCCGCATCTGGCTCATATCCCGGCTCATGCCCTGCATATGGCGGTTGACGCTCGCGAGTTCCGCCTCCATCGCTTGCATGTTCTTCTGCATCGGCCGCATGGAATCCATCTTGTACGCCATCTCCACCATGTTATCGGAGATGATGTTCATATTGCGGTCGACGGTCTCCGTCATGGTGCTGATGGTGCCCACCAGGATGGAGACATCCCGGGATAGGTTATAGATCAGGTAGAAACCGTAGGCCGCGAGGATGATGAAGGCCACCAGGGACGGATAGACGATGAGCTCCCACCGCCGCGCGCTCGCCTCGAACGATTGGGTGAAGCGGTCCATGTTCTCAAGGCGATCCACTTCCGTATCCCGTTGGTCGATATCGCAGCTACCCTGCGAGCCGCCGGTCAGCTCGGGGGCGACTCGTCGCAGGGCGTTGAGATTGGATTCATACTCGGCCATGGGTTCAGTATCCGAAGGCGTAGGGTTGAACGTTCGGGGGGACGATGGCTGCGATCCAGGCAAGGCATCGTTCCCTCCGGCGGCTACGGGCCTCCACGCCCATTCTTTTTAGACTGTGACGACCGCAGATTGTTGATATCGGGTGCCGGTTTCGTGTTTCGGGGCGCCCCGTCCAGGCTGGGACGCTCCACGGGAAAACCTCGGTCGGGGAATCGCTCCAGCAGTTCCACCGCCGTCTCCGGTTGGAGTCGCCCGATAATCCCGAGGAGGCGAGCGGCGGCCACGGGCTCGCCGGTCTTCAGCAGGGCCTCGACGGCCTCGCGATAGGCCGCTGCCGCCGCCTCCCACTGGAACTGATGGTAGTAAAGATCGCCGAGTTCGCCGAGCACGTCCGGATTCTCCGGGAGGGCCTCGCGAACCGCTCCGTAGTAGCGTTCGGCCTCCGGGAATCGGCCCCCCCAGAAGGCCGAGCGTCCGCGAGCCCAGGCCTGGGCCCAGCGTTCCGGCGCGTCCGCCAGCGGGGTACCCGGGGGGATCCGATAGTCCGTCTCGGGCTCTGCCCCGCGGACGGGGCTGTCGAGCCCGGCGATGAGCAGGCAGGCGAGACCGAATCCGAGCCCTAACTCGAGCCGACGAATCGGGTCCCTCGCAGGGTAGGGGATCTTCATGGCCGTTACTGATCGGGGTAGATCGCTTCGGCGAGGGCGACGATCTCGTTGGCCGCCCGACTGAAGGGGTCGAGTTCGAACACGGCCAGCCCTTCGCTGAAGGAGTGACGATAGAGGGTGCGGTAGTAGAGCCGGCAGGGGAGGCGCTCGAGCTCCGGTAGCTCGTCCAAGGCCGCTTCCGTCTCGTTCAAGTCCTCGACGGCATGATCCGCTCGATTGACGACGGCCAGAACCCGCGGGTTGGTCTTGCGTCGATCGGTGCGAATCCGCTCCAAGAAGCGTTGTGTGGACCACACGTCCGCCTGACTGGGCGCAAGCGGGATCACAACGCAGTCGGCCACGGCCATGGCCCGATGCATGGCCGGCAGGTCCGATACCCCGACATCCACGAGGATCTCGGCGTTGATCCGACGGAGCATCTGGACCCGTTCTTCGAATTGATCCGCCCGAGTCAGGAGGTGAAAGCGCGGCGTATGGCCCTCCTCGCGCCGGATCTGGGCCACATCGCTCAAGGTTTGCTGTGGATCCAGATCAAAGACGCCCACCCGCCGATTGAACCCCAGCAGCCATACGGCCAGATTGAAGGTCAAGGTGCTTTTGCCCGTTCCGCCTTTCAGATTACCGATTACGCAAAGCATGGATTCGCGGTTGCCTCATGGGGCGGTGGGCGTGCGGGCCCGCGGCGCATGGACGCGGGCGTGCGTTTGTCGGGGCGTCAGCGGGGTTCGGGCGGGTTGCGGTTTGGTTGCCGGGCTTCGATCTCCCGGTAATCGGCCGGCGGCTGGAATAACGCGTCGTCGAGATCACCAACGCGGATGTCGGTCAGCTCGCGGTAGCCGCCGCCGGGATACGTCTCCCGAATCATCGTCTCGAGCGCGGGATCATACCACTTCCGCCCCCGCTGTTGCTCCCCGTTAGGCCGCTGCATCACGCTGTCCCAGATCTGGACCGGGCGGCCGTTGTACTCCGTTGTCTCCTGAAAGACCAGCTCGACCATGCTGCCATTCGGCCTGACCTGGCGCACCGGCAGTTCGGTCTCCTGATCGAACCATTGGTAGGAGACCTGGGGCCGACCGCGCAGGTGACTGACGATTCGCCACTTGCGGGCGGGTCGCCCGGCCACGGTCTCCGTCCCCTGAGCCTCACAGCGAACGGCATCCTGCGCCGTGCACATCCCACGGAGCGCTTCCTCCGGGGAGTCCGGTGATCCGCCCTGCGGTAGGGGGCGGGTCCCATACTGTTGCCGCTCCGGCACGACGAGCCACATGGCGCCACGTTCGGGATTGCGGATTCGGATGAAGCGTCGATCGGCCCGCGTAAATTCCTCGCGTACCTTGTCGCCGTCGACGTACAACGCGGAGACCTGGCGCTCGTCGCCGCGGCTCTGGACGACCTTGGCTTGGAATGTTGCGGCGGCGAGCTCCCCGACCCCGGTGACCAGGACTAGGGTGAGGGTCAGGGCCATCGGGCCAGTCGCCGATCGCCGGTGCGATGGATGACGATACGAACAACGGGGAGTCAACACGGAATCCTCCTCAAGCGATGATACGAGTCAAATGGCACCTCCGGCCGATGGGTGTCGTGTGGTTTCGGGGGCAAAGAGAAACCCTTGCAATGACGGGTTGGCTCGGCGGAGGCGTTGATTGCAAACCCCGGGGGTGAGTATAGCCACCCTCACGGGGTGAACGTTACCGCGGGCGTTCCGTTGCGGATGGCTCGCCCGACGGGGGTTGTGCCTCCGGTGGGGACGGACGTGCGGGCGCGGATGGATCACGGGACGAGCCATCGGCGGGGTTCGTGCGTTCCGGGTTTGGCGCGGGGCGTGTGGCGATCGCTTCGTTGTAGGGGCCCGGCGGTGGCGGTGGGCTAATCGGTCCCTCGGCCCCGGGGCTGAAACCCGCGACGGTCAGTCCGACGAGCCCACCCATGGCCTGTTGAACCACGCGTTGTCGGGCTCGAGCGCTCATCAGGGCCGCTCACCGTCCGGCGGGGTCTGTGACGGATCGGCGGGATCGCTGGGGCCTTCCGTATCACCCGGCATGGTCTTCAGCCGGATCCCGCGGCGTGTCCGGCGTCCCCGGGGTTCCGGTTCGGCGGGGGCTCGGGGTTGCGGTGGCTGGCGCGTTGGCGGCGCCCGCCGCCAACGCGCCCCAGCGCTCGGGCCCGTTTCTTCCGGCCCATCGGAGCTTTCCTGCAGTGATTGCAGTGCATCGAGGTCGGGGTCCTCGGTCGCCGAGGCTGAGTCGGGGCGTGATGCCTCATGACGGGGTGCCCCGGCGTGAGGCGGTTGCCCCTCGAAGGTCGAGCCCTCGGGATCCGGTGCGCCGCCTCGCAACCGGGCCCATCCCTGGATAAGCTGGGCTCGGGTCGCTCGGCGAAGTGCGGCGCTCGCCGGGCGTAACCGTCGTCCGATCGCGCCGAGGCGCGGTTTCAAGCGGGCCATTACCCGCGCGCGAGTGGTTCCGCCCGGGGTCGTCCCGCCGCCCCCGGACGGCGGTCCGCCGCTCGGGGTCGGTACCGGTTGCGCGCCCAGGGCCCCGGGGGCATCCATGAGCCCAAGGGGGATGACCACCAGCGTGAGGGCCGTGGATACCACGACCCCGAAGAGCAGGGACACCGCCATGCCCTCGAAGATGGGATCGGAGAGGATCACGAAGGAGCCGGCGACCAGGGCGAGGGCGGTGATCAAGATCGGACGCGTTCGGGTGCGGCAGGCCGCGAGCGTCGCCTCGACGACGTCCTGGCCTTTGGTGACCTCTTGTTGCGTGAAGTCCACCAGCAGGATGGAGTTCCGCACGATGATCCCGGCCAGGGCGATGAACCCGATCATGGAGGTCGCCGTGAACTGGGCGCCGAGTAACCAATGACCGGGGAGGATCCCGATGAGGGTGAGGGGAATGGGGATCATAACGATGGCGGGCAGAAGAAAATTCCCGAACTGCCAGACCACCAACATATAGATCAGGATGAGGGCGACCCCGAAGGCAATGCCCATGTCCCGGAAGGTCTCGTAGGTGACGGTCCACTCCCCGGCCCATTCGAATCCGGACTGATTGTCGTTCGCCGGTGGCCCCGTCAGCTGACCCGTCAAACGCCCCCCGTCCGGTGGGGTATAGTCCGCCAGGGCGTCCTCGACTTCCAGCATCCCGTAGAGCGGTGCCCCCAGGCGCCCTGCCGTGTTACCGGTCACGTATTCCACCGGCCGCAAATCCTTGTGGAAGATGGGGGAATCCTGGGGTTGACGGACGAACGTCCCGAGCTCCGCCAAGGGGATGGTCTGGCCGTCGGAACCGTGGACGGGTAGTTCGCCCAGCCGTGCGAGCTCCGCCCGGATCCCCAGCGGCATCTCCATGACGATGAAGGTCGGCTCCAGGGCCGAGCCGCGCTTGACGTCTCCGACGACGTGCTGACCCATCACCATCTCCAGCGTTCGATTGATCGTGGCGACGGAGATGCCCTGTCGCAGGGCCTTCTCCTGTTGGATCTCGAAGCGCCAGATGGCGTAGGGATGTTGCAGGTGGTTGTCCACATCCGTGATGTAGGAGGCTTCTTCGAAGAAGCCGGTGAGATCCCGGGCGACCGCACGGCGGATCCCCGGGGTCGGTCCATAGACCTCAGCGACCACGGACTGCAGGACCGGCGGTCCGGGGGGCATCTCGACGACCTGGATCCGGGCCCCGGCTGCCTCGGCGATGGGTTGCAATCGCTCGCGGGCCGCCGCGGCGATGGCATGGCTCGACCGATCCCGGTGATGCTTGTCGGTCAGCTCCACCTGGATCTCCGCCTGCCAAGGCTCCTGGCGCAGGTAATAGTGGCGTACCAGTCCGTTGAAGTTGAAGGGCGCGGCCGTGCCGACATAGGTCTGCATGGCCTCCACCTCGGGGGACTCCCGCACGCTCAAGGCGAGGCGATGCGTGAGGCTCGCGGTCAGCGGCAGGGCGGTCCCCTCGGGCAGGTCGACGATGACGCTGAACTCCCCCTTGTTGTCATAGGGCAGCATCTTCACGGGCACGGCCGTGAGGGCAACCAGGGCACACGAGCCGAAAAATGCGAGGAGGATGGTGCCGAGGAAGACATACCCGCGCCGCCGATCCGTGCGCAGGGGGAGTAGCCAGCGGCGATACAGCCGATCCAGGCGTTCAGCCTGTCGGTGTTCGCGGTGTTCGGCGGCTTGCAAACGGGCCAGTGAGGGACGGAGCCACAGGGCGAGCCAAGGCGTGAACAGGAAGGCCGCGAGTAATGAGAATACCATCGCTACGGAGCCGAGGGCCGGGATGGGTTGCATGTAGGGACCCATCATCCCGCTGACAAAGCCCATCGGCAGGAGGGCGGCGACCACCGTGAAGGTGGCGAGGATGGTGGGGTTGCCCACCTCGGCCACCGCATCGACGGCCGTCTCGGCATCCGCTTGCTGGCGGTTCAACCAGCGGCGGTAGACGTTCTCGACGACGACGATGGCATCATCGACTAGGATGCCGATGCTGAAGATCAGGGCGAAGAGGCTCACTCGGTCGATGGTGTAGCCGAGGATCCAGGCGGCGAAGACCGTCAATAGGATCACCACCGGGATCACGAGCAAGACCACCGCTGCGGCTCGCCGGCCCAGGAACCCCCAGACCAATAGGGTCACGGCCCCGGTGGCGATGAAGAGCTTGAGGATCAGCTCATCCACCTTCGCCTTGGCCGTCGCGCCGTAGTTGCGCGTGACATCGACCGCGACGTTGTCGGGGATCAACCGCCCCTTGAGGTCCTCCAGTTCCGCAAGCACCGCATTGGCCACCGTGACCCCGTTGCTGCCGGTCTTCTTGGCGATGGCGACCGTGACCGCTGGCTGATCCGTCGTCTCCCCGTGACCCGCGTAGTAGGTCACCAGATCGGAGGCCTCCTCGGCACCTTCGCGGACGCGGGCGATGTCGCGTACGTAGACGGGTTCGCCTTGGGCGCTGCCCACGATCAGACGCGCGACATCCGGCGCGGAGCGCAAAAACGAGCCGCTGTAGACCGCGACGCGCTCGTCGATGGCCTCGAGGTGGCCGACGCCACGTTCCTGGTTGGCCGCCCGGATGGTATCGGCAATCCGCTGCAGGCCGACCCCATAGCTGGAGAGTTTCTCCGGCTGGATCTCCACTCGGATCTGCTCGGAACGGCCGCCGACAACGAAGCCCTGGCTCGTGTTCTCAACTTGGCTCAAGGCTTGCAAAACATCCAACCCGATGAGACGCAGTCGCGCGTCATCGACCTGGGCGGAGTGGAGGGTCAGGGTGACCACCGGGACGTCGTCGACCCCTTTCGCCTTGACGAGGGGCTCCTGGGTGCCGGGGGGGATGGATTGTCGATTGGATTGCAGTTTGTCGTTCAGCTTGACCAGTGATTCTTCCATGACCTCGCCGACCTGGAATTGCACCGTGACCAGGGCCTCACCACGGCGCGAGACGGAATAGACATGGTCGACCCCCGGGATCTCGCTCATGATCCGCTCCAGCGGATTGGCAACGAGGGTCTCCACTTGCGTAGCCGACGCCCCGGGGTAGCTGACGAACAGGTCGACCATCGGCACGGAGATCTGGGGGTCCTCCTGGCGCGGGGTCATGGCGAGGCCGAGGAGGCCCAATCCCAAACAGGCGAGAAAAAGGAGCGGCGACAGCGGGGAAGTAATGAAGGCGCGCGCGATGCCGCCGGCCAAGCCCAAATCGTCGGAATGTGGTTCGGTCATAGCGATGGTTTACCAGTCCCGCAAAAACCGGTCTCGAACCGGCTGTAGCCGGTCGTCGGGGCGTCGCCGTTCGGCGGATCGGGCCTCGACGCGTTGGCCCGAGGTCAGTCGCGTGTCGGGATTAATGATCAGCCGTTGGCCCGTCCGCAGCCCGGACAGTACCCGGACTCGATCGGGCTCGACGGCCTCGCCGAGGCGGATGATCCGCAATTCGGTCTCGCCTTTCGCATTGATGATATACACGCCGGGTAGCGTGCCGCGTCGGAGCACGGCCGATCGCGCAATGATCGGCAGGGTGGCTTGGCGTGTATCGCGGTCGGGTAAGAAGACCTCGGCGTACATACCCGGGCCTGCGGGCACCCCCTGGGGTAGGTCGAATGTGACCGTCACGGTGTGGCGTTCGCTATCCGCAGCGGGATAGACCTGGGCGACCCGGGTACGAACCCGTTGGTCCATGCCATCCAGGCGGACTGGCACGAACTGGCCTCGCCGCAGCTCCGGTACCAGTCGGGAGGGAACCTTGGCCTCGACGCGCAGGTAGCGGGTTTGAGCGAAGCTCAGCAGCGGCTGACCGGGTTGCACCGTGTCGCCCGCCTCGATGTGTTGCTCGAGGATGACGCCGTCGAAGGGGGCCGTTGTCTTGGCCTCTTGGACCTTGGCGTCCAATTCTTCCAAGGTGGAACGCGCCTGATACCACTGGGCTCGGGCGCGCTCACGCCGGGAATCCTGCGAATAGAGATCGGAATAACGCTCGAGGCCCGTGTCGTTCATGCCCATGGCATCGGCGGCGTTCTGGGTGAACAACTGATCGAACATCGATGGGACCCCGAAGCCAGGGGCTCGATTGGGGTTGTCGAGGGTCGGATTGAACAGCTCGCGCTGGAACTGCACCTGGGCGTCGCGGAGCGCGGCCTCGGCCTCTCGCAATCGCCCGAGGGCCGCGCGTCGGCGCGCCTGGATGTCGCTGTCGTCGATGCGCACGAGCAGGTCGTCGGTCCGCCATCGAGTCCCCTCTTCCCCGGCGACCTCCTTCACCTGGCCGCTGACTTGAGCGGACAGGGTGACTTCCTTGTAGGGCACGACGGTACCACCAATCGTGACCTCGGCTGTCGCCTCCCCGGCTTGGACGGTCGCTGCGCGGTACTCGGCGGCTTGGGGCTCGGCTGCGAGCCACAGCAGCAAGGCGAGGCCTAGGGGGATTGAATAGGGGATTGAGGGCATCATGTCATACCACGTGCGCTGCACTCGTTCAGGGCTGACTGAAGAAGTCGGCTATGGGAATGGGCCGCATCCGATCGAGTTCCGCCCGATCGCCGGGGGCCCGACGTCCGGGCTCGCGGTCGTACCGATCGGGTCTTGCCGACAGGAGACAACAACCGGAAACGGTGGGAGCGTCGTAGGGCATGCGTGGTTGATCGGGCAGCCATGCCGTCCGTGTGATCCGCCTTCGGCGCGAGGGTACCGGTGCCGAACGCCCTCAAAGTGAATCGTGGCGGCGACGGGGCCTGGATATGGCGGAGAGGGTGGGATTCGAACCCACGGAGGGGATTGCCCTCAACGGTTTTCAAGACCGCCGCTTTCGACCGCTCAGCCACCTCTCCACTCAGAAGAGCAGGATAACTGAATTTCCGACGGCGGGACTACCCTGTTTTGACGGGCCTTTGTCTTAGATAATTCCGACCGGCCTGGCTGTGCTAACCTAGACGCTTGGGTGATCCCAGGGAACTTTGGAACGGTTCCAATACCCTCAGTTCATCGAACGCTCAACTATGACGGAGATTCCCGTATGCAGAACATTGGCATGACTCGGACCCAGACGTCGGTCCTCGAGACCAATCGGCTGATCCGTAATACCTACACCCTGTTGGCGATGACGTTGTTGTTCAGCGCCGGCACGGCTGGGATGTCCATGGCGCTGGGGCTGCCCCATCCGGGACTCATCATTACCCTGATCGGCTACTTCGGGCTGTTGTTCCTCACCCATCGGTTCCGCAACAGCACCTGGGGATTGGTCTTCATCTTTGCCCTGACCGGGTTCATGGGGCTCACCCTCGGACCGATCATCAGCGCCTACCTGACGATGTTCAAGAACGGGGCCCAGTTGGTCATGCTCGCCATGGGTGGGACCGGCGCGATCTTTTTGGGTCTATCCGGCTATGCGCTCACCAGCAAGCGGGACTTCAGCTTTATGCGGGGCTTCCTGTTCGTTGGCATCCTGGTGGCCTTCCTGGCCGGCCTGGTGGCGGCCATCTTCAGCATCCCTGCCCTGTCATTGGCCGTCTCGGCGATGTTCGTGCTGCTCATGTCCGGGTTGATCCTGTACCAGACCAGCGAGCTGGTGAATGGGGGTGAGGACAACTACATCATGGCCACGATCACCCTCTACGTGTCGATCTACAACCTGTTCCTCAGTCTTCTGCATCTCCTCGGCTTCGCGATGGGCGAGGAATAACGCATCGATTGGACCGCAGGCGGCCCCCCCGACCGGGGGCTGCTTGCGGTCACCTCGCGGTTGTCCCACCCCCGCGATCCATCCGCTGACCCCCTGGGCACGCCCATGACTGAGCCCCTTCCCCAGGTGGATTTCTACCTCTTGACGGCTTCCGATCCGACCGAGCGCCTGCGCTTCGCCTGCCGCGTCACGGAAAAGGCCTATCAGCGCGGCCATCGGGTTCAGGTTCGGCTGGATTCCGACGAGGCCCTGCAGCGATTCGATCAGCTCCTCTGGACCTTTCGTCCGGCGAGTTTCGTTCCCCATGAACGGTGTACGGACGGGACGCAGCCCACGAGTCCGGTCTGTCTCGGCCGCTTGGACACGGTGTTGCCGGGCGACGTGCTGGTGAACGTGACCGATCGGCTTCCGCCGGATTGGTGGACGGGTGTTAGCCGAATCACCGAGATCCTGACCGATGACCCCGAATGTCGTGCCGGTGGCCGGGCGCGCTACCGGGCCTATCGCGACGCGGGGGCTCAGGTGACGTCCCACGCGATGGGGTCGGGTTAGCGCCGGAGGCTCACCGGGCCCCAGGAGCACCGGTATGGAGGCGGTAGGCCAACCCGAGAAAGGCGGGATTCGGGGCTTGGATGACGAACGTCGGGATGGCTCGGAGGTAGTCACGGAAGCGTCCCTTGCCCTCGAATCGGCTGCGGAAGGCGGAGCGCTCGAAGGTCGGGCCGAGCTGCGTGACGATGCCGCCGCCGATGTACACCCCGCCCAGGGCACCGAGCGTCAGGGCCAGGTTGCCTGCGGCGATCCCCAAGAAGCCACAGAAATCCTCCAAGGCCTCGCTGCACAGGGGGCAGTCGCCGATCTGCGCGCGCCGGCTGATCACCTCCGGCGTCAGCTCCAGGGCCCGGGTGCCCTGGATCTCGGCCGCCGCCCGGTACAGGTTGCTGAGGCCGGGGCCGGAGATCAATCGTTCAAAGCTCACGTGTTCGAAGCGCCGGGCGACCCGAGCAATCAAGTCCGCCTCGCGCCGCGTCACGGCGCTCGCTGTGGCATGCCCCCCCTCACCCTGTAAGGGGATCCAATCGGACGCCCCCGGGATCAACCCGGAGACGCCGAGCCCCGTCCCGGGGCCGATGACGCCGATCGGGGCATTCGGTTGGGCATGCCCCGGGCCGATCCGTCGTTGCTCGTGCGCCTTGAGGTAGGGGATGGCCAGGGCCAGGGCGGTGAAGTCATTGAGCACCTCGAGTCGTCGGAGACCGAGCTCCCCTTGCAGCTCCTGGATGGAGAAGGCCCAAGGGCTGTTCGTGAAGCTCACCCAGTCGCTTGTCACCGAGGTCGCCACGGCGATGGCCCCGGCCACCGGACGAGGCGAGCCGATCTCACTCAGGTAGGCGCGAATCGCCTCAGCGAGGTTCGGGTAGTCCGCGCTTGCATAGGTGCGCTCGCTGTAGGGCGCCGTGGTTCGCCCATTCAACAGGGCGAAGCGTGCGTTGGTGCCGCCCAAGTCAGCAAGAAGACTCGGTGCAATATCGGGTTGGGAGGACATAGGCCGTTCAGTGAGCCTGGCGTCTGAGAGTCGGAGGCGAAGGCCGTCGCCGGGATGCGCGATCTCCCCGGATCATCCGCCCAAGGCCACGCTCGATCCGATTCAAGCGCGACTGGTTCGAGTATAGACGCGCCGTAGGATTCCCGGGGGACCCAATCATTGGCCGCGTCGTCGGTTGAGATCCTGTGCGGCGACGTGCCGGAGGAAACCGTACCACAGTGCGGGGGGAAGGATACGCTTCATCACGGCGAAAAGGGTCGTTGGATAGGTGACGTGGTAGCGGGTCCGGGGGTGCGGGCTCTCCAGGGCGTGGATGAGCTTGCGGGTGACGGCGGCCGCGGGACGCATCCCGGGCGTCGGCCGTCGGCGGCGCGTGATCGCGGCTTCGAGCTCCGCATAGACGGCTTGGTGCGCACTGGCGCTCGGGTCCACATAGCGATGGAACGCGGCGATGCTGTTGTGCGTGAACCGCGTGGCGATGGGTCCGGGCTGGATGAGGCTGACGTAGATGCGGGTCCCCGCCAGTTCCAGACGCAGGGCGTCGGATAGGGCCTCGAGCGCGTATTTGGTCGCGCAGTAGGCGCCCCGGAAGGGCAAGACCGAGAAGCCGAGGACGGAGCTATTCTGGACAATGCGGCCGAAACCCTGGCGACGCATGATGGGCAGGCACCGATTGGTCAGCTCCACCCAGCCGAACAGATTGGCCTCGAACTGGGTCCGCAAGGCATCGCGATCCAGGTCCTCGACCGCTGCGGGTAGGCCGAAGGCGCCGTTGTTGAACAGCCCGTAGAGTCGGTCGCTTGTGCGCGTCCGGAGGGCCTCGACGGCTTCACCGATCGACGTGCTGTCGGCCAGATCCAAGGGCAGGGCCTCGAGGCCCTCGGCTCGCAACGACTCGACATCCGCCTCGCCTCGGGCGCTGGCCACCACATCGAAGCCGCGGGCGCTCAAGGTGTGCGCGGCGTCGTGGCCGATGCCGCTGGAACAGCCGGTGATGAGGACAGTACGACTGGGCATAGGGGACGGGGCCTCCGGGGACGGTAAACCGGCAATCGAACCGGGTGCAGCGGGATCCGGCGGCGGTTGCGCGTCGGACTCCTCCACAGGGGCTTGAGTCTGTATCATCTCCCCCCATATACGCTGCATCTGAGCTGGGAGAACCATAGCATGCCCATCTATGAATACGCCTGTCGCGAATGTAATCATCACCTCGAGGCGCTGCAGAAGATCAGCGACGCCCCCCTGACGGAGTGCCCCGCGTGTGGGGCCTCGGCGCTTAAGAAGCTCGTCTCTGCAGCGAGTTTTCGCCTGAAGGGCGGCGGCTGGTATGAGACCGATTTCAAGAAAGGGGGTCAGCGAGGCGTGGCCTCGAGCGATCGATCGGAGTCCGAGGGCCAATCAGAGCAAGGCGCATCGTCAAAGGAGGAGGGCGGTAAGGCTGCCTCCCGCGATGGCGCGTCGAAGTCCGATGACGCGAAGCGTGCCTCGGGGACGGGCGAGGCCGCCACGTCCTCATCCGGTTCCTGAGCCGGTCGGGGTGGGCCTTGCGTCCCCTTTCGCCAGCCCCTACTATTGATCCGATGCGAGGCCGCTTGACGCGGCCGTTTTTCTTTGAAGCCCTCGGAGATGTCCATTCCGTATGCGTAGTCACTACTGCGGCGCGGTCGATACGTCCCACCTCGAGGAGGAGGTCACCCTCGCCGGTTGGGTCAACCGGCGTCGGGATCACGGCGGGGTGATCTTCATCGATCTTCGCGACCGCGAAGGACGGGTTCAGGTGGTCTTCGATCCCGATGCCCGAGCGGCGTTTCACACCGCCGAGCGCGTGCGAAACGAGTACGTGATCCAGGTGGTCGGGGTGGTCCGGCGGCGTCCCGTCGGGACCGAAAACCCCGAACTGCGCAGTGGTGAGGTGGAGGTGCTCGGGCGGTCGGTCACGATCCTGGCGGAGGCGGAAACGCCGCCGTTCCAGCTGGATGATGACGACGTCTCGGAGGAGCATCGGCTACGTCATCGCTACATCGATCTGCGCCGGCCGGAGATGCAGCGCCGTTTGCGGATGCGGGCGCGGATCGTCGGCGAATTGCGGCGCTACCTCGACGGACACGACTTTTTGGATCTTGAGACCCCCATGCTGACCCGGGCGACGCCCGAGGGGGCGCGGGACTACGTGGTGCCGAGCCGGACCCATCCGGGGCGGTTCTTCGCGCTTCCCCAGTCGCCTCAACTGTTCAAGCAGCTTTTGATGATGAGCGGGTTCGACCGCTATTATCAGATCGTGCGCTGCTTTCGCGATGAGGATCTGCGGGCCGATCGGCAACCGGAGTTCACCCAGCTCGACATCGAGGCCTCCTTCGTCGACGAGGAGGCCCTGATCGGGTTGATCGAGCCCATGATCCGGCGCGTCTTTGCCCAGGTGCTCGAGATCCCGCTGCCCGATCCCTTCCCCCGGATGACCTACGCGGAGGCCATGGCCCTGTACGGCAGCGATAAACCCGACCTGCGTATCCCGCTGCAATTCGAAGAGGTCGGCGATCTCATGAAGACCGTCGATTTCAAGGTCTTCTCCGGGCCGGCGAACGACCGCAACGGTCGGGTCGTCGCGCTGCGGGTACCGCAAGGCGGTGGCTTGACCCGTAAACAGATCGACGACTACACCGGGTTCGTCGGCATCTATGGCGCCAAGGGCCTTGCCTACATCAAGGTCAATCATAGCCTTCAGGGCCGCGAGGGCCTGCAGTCGCCCATCCTGAAATTCCTCCCCGACGAGGTGTTAACCGCCTTGCTGCGGCGTACCGGCGCCGAAGACGGCGATCTACTCTTCTTCGGTGCCGATCAGGCCCGGGTGGTCAATGAGGCCATGGGGGCATTGCGCGTTCGCTTGGGGCACGATCTGGGATGGGTCGCACGGGAGTGGCGGCCGGTGTGGATCGTCGATTTCCCGATGTTCGAATACGACCCCCAGGCGGGGCGTTGGGAGGCCTTGCACCACCCCTTCACTGCGCCCCGGGACGAAGATCTCGAGCGGCTCGAACGCGAGCCGGGTCAGGCGCGTTCCCGGGCCTACGACCTCGTGTTGAACGGCACCGAGATCGGTGGCGGGTCGATCCGCATCCATCGCCACGAGGTCCAACTCCGTGTTCTGGAGCTTTTGGGGATCGATCGGACCGCCGCCGAGGAGAAATTCGGTTTCCTCCTCAATGCCCTGCGTTATGGCACCCCGCCCCATGGCGGGATCGCCTTCGGGTTGGATCGGCTCGTCATGCTCATGACCGGTAGCCACTCGATCCGCGACGTGATGGCCTTCCCCAAGACGCAGAGTGCCCACTGCCTGTTGACGGATGCGCCGTCCGCGATCCCCGAGGCGCAGCTTCGCGAGCTCGCGATTCGGCTACGCCCCGGGACGACGGCGGAATCCAAGGGCTGAGGCGGGTCGTGCCGCCCGGACATGGCCTCGAACGCCCGGCGTGCGCGATCGATCCCAGGTTATATCCGGTGGAGCGCCCAACCGTCTTCGTGCCGACACATGGTCAGGGCCGTGTCGATCCCTTATAGTAGGGCGCGACTCGCTCGCCCGGTCTTCCCGTTCGCTGTGCCTCCGTGCCGGGGTCGGTCAGGGCGACGGGCGCAAACCCCATCCCCATCCCCTTGGAGCTTGCGCCGGCGTGCGCGGACGTGACGATGTTGAAATTCGCTTGGATCCTCCTCCTGACTTCCTGCCTGGCCTTCTTTTGGTGGTTGCCAAACCCGCAGGACCCGACACCCGCTGAGACCTATGCCGCCCTTCCGGACGCCGACTTGCGGGCCCGCGCGGAAAAGGCCTGGGAAGCCGGTAACGAGGACACGGCGCTCGCGCTGCTGGACTACATCATCGATAATGAGTTGCCGGATACCGCCGCGGCCGTCAGCCAGCGGGAGGCCTATCTCAGTGAACTCGAGGCGCGGGATTCCCTGTTCGGTCGTTTGAGTAGCGCGGGGCGGGGGGCCCTGACAGGGCAGGTCGACTCCTTTGAGAGCCTCGGCGGGGCCATGGTCGCCGACTTGTTCGTGTACGGTGACATCCGGGATCTCGTCCGTGAGACCGTCTTCGAGGCCGAGTCCGATCCCTTCATCGTTGCCTTGAGCAGTGCCGGTTTGATCACAACGCTCTTTCCGCCCGCGGATCCGGCGGTCTCCGCGGTCAAGGCGAGTCGAGCCACCGGGGCCCTCTCCAAGCCGATGACCGATCAGTTGCGCAAGGCGCTGACCTTTATCAAGAAGAACCCGGATTCGCCGTACGCCAAGACCCGGATCAAGGACTCGATCATGCCCTTTTTCGAGCTCGCCAAGCATACCCGGCGTTGGTCGAACTATCAGATCCTTGTGCGGTATGCGGACAATCCGGCGCAACTCAAGGCCATGACGCGCATCGCCGCGGAGCAGCCGGGGAATGCCAAGCGCTTGGGGCAGATCCTGACCGTCGCTGGCCAAGGCTCTGCCCGCCAAGCCCGCCGCTCGGTGGGCTTGATCATGGACCGGGGTCAACGGGGGATGGACAGCCTCTATGCCGCCCTGCGTAAGGGGCCAGCGGGTCTCGACGTTGTGGCCAAGCATCCGACGCTCGTCGCGCGGACCTTAAAGAACGCCCGCCGAACCCAGGTATTCGCCTCCCAGGAGCTGGAGCGTTGGTACCGCAACCTATGGGATCAGCACGGCCCCTGGCTCGTTCTGGGGCGCTTTCTCGGGATTGCGGTCAGCGTCGCCCTCCTGGCCTTCACCCTCTGGCCGCGGCGGCACAGCGCGGCCCATCGGGGGGCTGGCGCGGGCTCCCCGGGACGCCGTGGGGGGTATCGTCTGGGATTCGGTCTGTTCCTCGGCGGGGCGGTCGCCACGACGTGGTGGATCGTCGCGCGTCTCGGGCCGTCCCCGGGGGGCAATGCCCCGCCCGGCGATCCCGCTGTGTCCCCCGGGGGTGACGCGGCGGCCATGGCCAGCGGCGCCGGTCTGGATGGCGGAATCGGGCTTTGGCTGACGGGCACCGTGGTCTTCGCGACGATCCTCGTGCAGGCCTTCCTGTGGTGGATCGCGCGGCGGCGGATCCAGGCCGTGGCCCACGCCACCACCGAGCCCGCGGAGCGCCGCCTGCGACGGCTGCAAAACCTCGATATCTACCTGGACCTGCCGTTGTACGCGGGGTTGCTGCTGACCGTGACGGCCTTCGTGTTGATTACCCTGGACGCCGACCTGAGTCGATTGCTGGCGTACACCTCGACCATTCTCGGTATCCTGGTGGCGGTCTCCCTGAGGGTCCTTTACCTTCAGCCATTGCAAGACCGTCTCATCCACGAGCAGACCTAGGGCCTTGCCATGCGGCCGGCCGTTCTTGTCGTTATCTTCGATTTTTTGTTCGCCTCCTTGCTGTTTGCCGTAACCGGCACGCCCTCGGATACCTCGGAGCGCGTCGCGGCCGATGCCGAGCTGAGCGCATCCGAGTTCTCCGCGGCCTCGGTGGCCGCGATGGAAGCCGAATGGGAGTCGCGCTACGCCCGTCAGGAACAGGCCCAGGCGTTGCAAGACGCCCAGCAGGCCAAACGGCAGCTGGGCGAAGAAGTCGACCAGCTCGAGGCGAAGGCGGCGGCCCAGCAGGCGGATTTGTCCGAGGCACGTTCGGCGTTAGCGGATACCCGGGCCCGCGCCCAGGCGCAAGCCGCGGATCTGGCCCGCTTGGAAACCGAGTTGCAAGCCGTTGACGCCGAGAATCAACGCCTCAGCGAGACCCATCAGGCCTTCAAGACCCGGATCGCCGGGCTGACCCAAGAGCTTGAGCAGGCACGGGAGGCGGCGTCCCCCGAGAAGCAGGCGGCCGATGAGCCGGTGCCCGCCGCGGAGCTCGAGGCCGCGCTTGTGGAAGCCGAACAAACGGCCCTTGCCATGGATCGGGCCCTGGCGAGCCGCGGTACCACCCTGGAGCGATTGAAGGAGGACCTCGGCACCCGCGTGGAGGCCTTGCAAGCCATGCAAGAAGCGGACGCGGTGGACCCCGCGACGGCGGCCGAGTTGCAGTCGCGGATCGAGGCGGAGGCCAAGCGCTTGGCCCAGACCGAGGCGGAGGCGGAAGCCCTGCGCGCCGAGCGGGATCGGTTCTTGGCCGAACGGGATGCCCTGGCGCGCGAGGTCGAGCGGCTCAATGTCCGGCGCCGTGGGCCGTATCGACCGATGCGTCAGGCCCGGATGGAGGTGACCATTCGGCTCGCCCGGGACAAGGTCTGGCCTTTACCCCACGCCCGATTCACGGAGACCCTCTATGCCCCGGTCATTCGAGTGGATGGGGACCCGCGGATCGTCGCCGCGTGGAGCGATCTGGGCCTGGCGTGGTCGGGTCTGCAGGGTGGGCTACTCGCGGGGGATTTGGTGCAGGCGGACTACACGGTCGCCAAGCGCGGCGACAACCCCTGGTCTCGGGGCTACGAGGGGACCCTGGCTGCCCTAGAGACGGACCCACGGGCGGTTCAGTTGACCCTCGAGGCCCTGCCCGAGGGGGTCGAGCCGGTACCGGTCATTGGCCGGGAGGCCCTGGAATTGCGGGGATTGTCCGACGTGTATCTTCTGAAACGTCGCACGGGCGGGCTGCTGTTTGAGGTCAACGCCTCGTTCAATATGGCGGATCGGCGTTACCTCGAGATCCCGGGTCTCGCCCCCGATGGTTCGGCGACCCGTGCCGCGGCGGATGTCCGACCGACCCGCGGGGACTTCGTCGTCACCGCTGAGGGGGAGCTGATCGGCGTGCTGGTGACCGACCGGCGTTGCCTCATCCTCTCTGCGGCGGATCTGCAGCGCCATCGGACGATTATCCCGGTCGGGGATCGAGCCGCCTTCGCCGAGAAGGCGCGTACCTTGAGTGGGCTTGAGGCGAATCCTTAACGCCCGAGACCGAGCCTATCGGGGGTTCGGTCCGGGCCGAATCGGTCGGCGACCGACCGAGCTAAACTCGGGGTGCCGAAGACGCCTTTCTCCGCTTGCCGAGGTTGCCGCCATGATCGCCGCCACGGAAATCGCCTTGCACGCTGCCCGTCAACGCTTTATCCCGGTTGCCGTAGAAGAGATCATCACGGACCTGCTCGCCTCCCCCCGTTGGCATGGGGAGGCGGAGCGGCGTGATTTCGAGCTGTTCGCTCGCATCTTTGTGGCCCTTTACCACTACCGCTTCCATCATCGTCTGAACGAACTCAAACGGGCCTATCGCCCGTTCCATCCCGGTAGCGATCTGGTCTCCAGCCGGGTGACCACAGCGGAGGAACGGGAGTTGCAAGAGAGGACGCTTGTGGAGGGCTTGGAGGCGCTGCTCAACAAGGCGAACTACGAGGAGCTCCCCATCACCGAGGTCAATCGGTTGTTGACGGAGCGCTCGCCGGAGGGTGTCGCGATCGCCGTTGATCTTGAGGACTTCGCGGCGATCCGCCTCTTTTACCGGGGGGCGGAGGCGATCGAGGAGCGGCGCCGCGACTGGCGGTTTGGGTATCTGCGTCATCGGGTCGTTTCCGTACCGCGTTTCAAGCGTTTGTTTTTGCTGGTTAAGTTCAAATCGGAGGCGGAGCGCATCGACGAGTTGGCGGCCGCCGGCCTGCATCCGCGGCTCGCCCGGTGGCGGGTGCGGCGCCATCGCCGCGGGATTCCGGCGACGATGGGCGATCAGACGATCTTCCTGAAGTTGTTCCAGGATACGCCCTACAGTCAGCTCGGTATCCTGTTTCCCAATCAGGAGGTCAAACTGACCCCCTTCGATAAGATCCGGCTCGGTGTCACGGGCGGTGGTGGGACCATCGGGGGGGTTGCGGCGACGGTCAGCAAACTGGCCGCGGCAACCAATCCGATTGCCCTCGCGGCGGCCTTCTTTGGCTTGGTGGGGTTGATCGTTCGGCAGGTGATGAAGATCTTCCATCAACGGACCAAATACCTGATGCAGGTTTCGCAAAGCCTATATTTCCACAATATGAATAACAACTTGGGCGTCATCAACCAGCTGATCGACGGGGCCGAAGATGAGGAGTGTAAAGAGGGGCTACTGGCCTACGCCTTGCTCCGCTGGGCGGGTCCTGAGGGGCTCAGCCAGAGCGCCCTCGATGCGGCGATCGAGGCCTACCTGTTCGAGTCGTACGGCCTGGATGTGGATTTCGAGGTCAGTGACGGGGTCGGCAAGTTGCGGGCGGACGGGCTGCTTGAGGGGGACGAAGAGCGGTTTTGGGCCGTCGAGCCAGCCGATGCCAATGTGCGCCTGGACCGAGAATGGGATGCCTTCTTCCAGCCCGCCCGGGGCGACACGACCCCGTGAGGCCCGATAGAATCTCCATCAAACCCGTCGCGTATCCACCCGGCCCGTGTCGGTGGGGCGGGCGCGATTCCCGGGGGTTGCGGCTTCTGGGGCCGGACTCACCGGGGCTATTTCTGTTGATCCCCAGCTGCGAGGAACCTTGTCCATGGCCGAGATGCACCCCACCGACCAACTGACTCAACTTCCGCCCTTGGGGATGGATGCCGAGAGCATCCAGCAGGATTTACAACGTTACTTCAACCTGAGTCTCGGATGCGATATTGAGTGTTCTCGCCCGCATTACTTGGTTCAAGGGCTTGCCTGGAGCGTTCGGGATCGATTGGTGGAGCGCTGGAAGCAGACGGAATCGAGCTATCGGGAGAACGACGCCCGTTTTGCCTACTATCTCTCCATGGAGTTCCTGCTCGGGCGCTTGCTGCGCAATTCCGTTCTGAACCTGGGGATGGATACCGCGACCGCCCAGGCCTTGGAGGGGCTCGGGCTCAGCTTGGAGCAGATCTCCGACGCGGAGGTAGAGCCGGGGCTCGGTAACGGCGGCCTGGGGCGTCTTGCGGCATGCTTCTTGGACAGTTGTGCCACGTTGCAGCTGCCGGTCCTCGGGTACGGGATTCGCTACGACTACGGCATGTTCCGCCAAGAATTGCACGATTGTACCCAGGTGGAGGAACCGGATCACTGGCTGAGCGACGGCTTCCCGTGGGAGATCGAGCGGCCGGAGTATAGCCAACGGATCCAATTCGGTGGACGGACCGAACATTATGAGCAAAACGGGCAGACCTGGGCGCGTTGGATCGACACGCGGGACGTTCTCGCCGTGCCATGGGATGTGCCGGTCCCGGGTTATCGCAACGAGACGGTGAATACCCTGCGCCTGTGGAGTGCCGCGGCCAGCCACGAATTCAACCTGGACGATTTTAATGCCGGGGCCTATCCGGAGGCGCTCGCGGCCAAGAATGCGGCCGAAAATATCACCATGGTGCTGTATCCCAACGATGCCAACGAAAACGGCAAAGAGCTCCGGCTGCGTCAGCAGTACTTCCTGGCCTCGGCGAGCCTGAAGGATATCGTTCGGCGTTGGCGGCGCGATCACGGTGACAGCCTGGAGGGGTTTGCGGACAAGAACTTCATCCAGTTGAACGATACGCATCCGAGTCTGACGGTGCCGGAATTGATGCGGATCCTGATGGATGAACAAGGCCTGGACTGGGATGCGGCCTGGGGGATCACCTCCCAGACCATCGGCTACACCAACCATACCCTGTTGCCGGAGGCCCTGGAACGTTGGCCGGTGCGGCTCTTTCGACAGTGGCTGCCGCGGCTCTTGGAGATCGTGTTCGAGATCAACCAGCGTTTCTTGGAACAGGTCGAGGCCAAATGGCCTGGGGATACGGATCGGTTGCGCCGTATGTCCCTGATCGAAGAAAACGGCGAGCCGCAGGTGCGGATGGCCTTCCTGGCCCTCGTGGCGAGTCGGTCCGTGAATGGGGTGGCCGGGCTCCATTCCGATCTGCTCAAGCAAGGGCTTTTCCGGGACTTCTATGAGCTATGGCCGGAGCGTTTCAACAACAAGACCAACGGCGTCACGCCCCGACGTTGGTTGCTGAGCTGCAATCCGGGACTCAGCCGGTTGATCAGCGATACGATCGGCGTCAACTGGACCACGGATCTGGACGAGTTGAAACATCTGGCGGATCACGCCGACGATCCGGCGTTTCAGGAACGGTGGCGAGCCATCAAGCAGGAAAACAAGGCGCGCTTCATTCCGCGGATCAAGGAGGATACCGGCGTGACCTTCATGAGCGAAGGGCTGCTGGATATCCAGGTCAAGCGTATCCACGAGTACAAGCGTCAGCTGCTGAATGTGTTGCACATCGTGCATCTCTACGATCGGCTCAAGCGAGGTGATGACGCGGACTGGACCCCGCGCTGTGTCTTGTTCGGGGGCAAGGCGGCGCCCGGTTATGTGATGGCCAAGAACATCGTGAAGCTGATTTGCCGAGTGGCCCAAGTCGTCAACGACGATCCCGTCACGGCGGGGCGCTTGCGGGTGGCATTCCTGGCGAATTATCAGGTCTCGAGTATGGAATGGATCGCACCGGCGGCTGATCTATCCGAGCAGTTGTCGACGGCGGGCAAAGAGGCCTCCGGCACGGGAAACATGAAGTTCATGATGAATGGGGCCCTGACAGTCGGGACCTTGGACGGGGCCAATATCGAGATTCGGGAGGCCGTGGGCGAGGGGAACTTCTTCCTGTTCGGTTTGACCGCCGACGCGGTTCAGCAGCGCCGGGCCGATTACGATCCGAACGGGATCATCGAAGGCGATCGCGATCTCCGGCGCGTCATGGATTACTTCGATCAGGATGCCTTTAGTGGGTCGGAACCCGGGGTATTTGACCCCATCCGCGATGCGATCCGTAGCCCGGACGATCCGTGGTTGGTGGCAGCCGATTTCCGGAGTTTTGTGGATACCCAGCACCGAGCGGCCGAGCTTTACCGCAATCATCCGGCCGAGTGGACGCGCATGAGCATCCTGAACACAGCGGCCAGTGGTTGGTTCTCAAGCGATCGGACGATTGCGGAGTACAACCGGGATATCTGGCATCTCGACCCGATTCCGGCCCGTCGCCGAGGGTCTTGAGTCCCGCGAGACGGATCGGGCCGTGGTGCCGGCGCGTGCGGCCCGCGCCCGTACCGGGATCAACCCGGGTGGCGCTGACTCGGCATCGCGGAACCGCGTGCGTCCGGCGCGGTGAGGCGCTGTCGAGTCGATCGGCACGCCAACAATCGAACCCTCTGTCCGTTGGAATCCGTTGATGGCCGATAAACCCGTAGTGGCCGTGTGTTTCGGTGGTCCCTCCATCGAGCACGATGTCAGCATCCTGACCGGTTTGCAGATCCTCGAAGCCATCGATAGCGACCGCTATGCGACGCTGCCGGTGTACATCGATCCGGAAGGGCGTTGGTATGTGGGGGAGGGGTTGCGGGAGCGGCAGAACTATCTGCCGAGCGAGTCCCTTCGCCGGCGTCTCCATCGGGTCGTCCCGGAATTCGGGGCCCCGCAGCCACAATTGCGGCGTTTGCCGGATCACTGGCGGGCGCGGTGGCGCACCGTGCGCTATCCTTTCGATATCGCGGTCCCAGCGGTGCACGGGACGGTTGGCGAGGATGGTGGCTTGCAGGGGGTTTTTGAGGCGGCGGATATCCCCTATCTGGGGGCACGCGTCCGGGCGGCGGCCCTCGGCATGGATAAAGCGGCGGCCAAACACTATCTGCGCGCGCTCGGCCTGCCGGTCTTGGACGACGTCACCCTCGAGCGGCCCCCCCAGGGCCGTTACCTGCCCCCGGCCTCATTAGAGGGCGTCCTTGCCGAATTGCCGGGTCCGTGGTGCGTCAAACCCCGCCACCTGGGGAGCAGCGTGGGGGTTCACACGGCCCGTGATTTGAGCGAGGTCAGCACCGCCCTCAACGATATCTTTCAGCTCGATCATGCGGCCCTGGTCGAGCCATTGATCCAGCCTTTGGAGGAGTACAACCTGGCGGTGACGCGAGCCGCGCCGGAGGGGATCCGGGCCTCGGCGATCGAGCGCCCGCTTCGCCAGTCGGAGCTGTTGGACTTCCGAGATAAGTACCTCTCCAGCGGGTCCCTGGATAGCAAGCTCAGTCAAGCCCTCTCGGAGGGGATGGCCTCGGCGACCCGCGTGTTGCATCCCGAAGAACTGAGCGATACGGAGGCCGACGCCCTTCGGGACTGGGGTTGCCGGGCCTTCGAGGCCCTGGATTGTCACGGGACGGCCCGCATCGATTTCCTGCGCGATGGCCGTGATGGGTCGTTTTGGCTCAATGAGATCAATACCTTCCCGGGATCCCTCTCGTATTATCTCTGGGAGGCGAGTGATCCGCCGTGGTTGTTTACCGACCTGCTCACGGCGCTCATCGAAGAGGGCCGGACAGTGCACCGGCTGCGGCGCAGTGTCCGGGATCCACGGGTAGGTCAGTCGAATATCTTTCCGCGCCGCGCCGGGTAACCGCCCGCGTGGCGCCATCCCTCAAAAGCGGACCGTGGTTCGGATCCCGAGGATCTAACTCGAGGGGTCCGTCGCGCGTCTCGCCCTGTTCCGTTGATCCGCGTCCCGATACTGGATGGCTCCGGTCAGACGCACGTGCTCATCAAGCCCCCACCGATAGAACCCCTCGAGCACCTGGGTGTGGTCCACGGCCTGATTGCCCCCACTCAGATAGGCATAGGCCCCTCCGAGTTGATCGGTCGGTCGATCCCACGCCTGGCCCGTCAGATGGATCCCTCCGGAATAGTGTCCGTCGTGGGTTACGGCCGCGTTGCGCCCTTGCCACGCGAGGCGCCCGAAGACCCCGAGCGACTCGTTCAGCGCTTGATCGAGGGAGAGCCCGCCGGCCCAACGGGCTCGATTCCTGCCCCCGTCGGGTCCGGGGAATTCCGGCGTCGTTGCGGTAAGGATGAGCCGATAATGGCCCGTCGCATCGGCTTGACGTCGCGTATGACCCGCCTGCACCCCGAAGAAATTGAAGTTGCGGCCGGCGGCGTTCTTACCGACGTTCATGCCGACGGCCGCCACCTCCCAGGATTCGAGGTGGTAGTTCACGGCGGCGCCTGCATCATAAGAGGGTAGGCCGAGGACCGGGGCGTTGACAAAGGCCCCGTTCAGGAATTGGGTGAATTCGTCGTTGGCGTAGGCGTTCGTGTCGAGGTAGTCCGTGGCGTCGATGATCCCGAGGTCGATGGCTAGGGTGCCGGCTCCGAGCCGTTGTTCCCGGCGATAGCGGGCGACGAGCAAGTTGTCCCGGTTCCGGCCATTGATGTCGTTGACGTCCGCCTCGAGGTCCGCCGCCCACGGGGTGACCGCCCAAGGGGAAGTGGCGTTCTGGCCATCGGCAACCGCGTAGCCCAACTTGGCGGTCAACTGGGTCTCAGGCGCCAGCTCAAGGGTGCCCTCGATCTGCAGGGGCAACCCGCCTCGACACCCGTTCGTCGCGCCATCGGAGCTGGCCGTCTGGCATTGACCTGCGGCGGCCATCACGCCCCCGAACGTGGCGGATCCCGCGGCAGTGGCCAGCAGCGGGGTCGCCCCGATCAGGCAGGTGAGCAGGCTGAGTCCAAGGTATCGATGATTCGTCATCGTTTGGCTCCGCGTGTTGTTCTTTTGGAATCGTTGTTGGCTGAGTCAAGGGAAGGGAGGAGTCTAGGGCGTGTTGACGTTTCATGGCAGGGGTATTGGCAGGATAGCATCGCTT
>CAYFWJ010000024.1:5372-32277 GCA_964346755.1 uncultured Ectothiorhodospiraceae bacterium | reverse complement strand
TGGTGGGCGGTGCTGGGATTGAACCAGCGACCCCTGCCGTGTGAAGGCAGTGCTCTACCGCTGAGCTAACCGCCCCGAAAGCGCCCCATAGTAGGCCCTCCCCGGTAGCGAAGTCAATTCAATTCCGCTGGGGGCGGATTGTCTGCTAGCATCGGGGTTTTTCCAGGATTTTCCCCTTGGCCATGACCCTGATACGCACGCGATTCGCGCCGAGTCCGACCGGTTATCTGCACATTGGTGGGGCCCGAACGGCCTTGTTCTCGTGGCTTTTTGCCCGGCAGCAACAAGGTCAATTCGTTTTGCGCATCGAGGACACCGATCTTGAGCGATCCACCCGTGAGTCGGTCGAGGGCATTCTGGAGGGGTTGGATTGGTTGGGTTTGAGTTACGACGAAGGGCCTATCTACCAGAGTGCCCGTTGGGATCGCTACCACGAGGTGATTCAACAGCTGCTGGACGACGGTTTGGCCTATCGTTGCTATATGACCAAGGAGGAGCTGGAGGCGTTGCGGGCGGAGCAGCTCGAGCGCGGCGAAAAGCCCCGCTATGACGGGCGCTATCGGGATTATGACGGGCCGCCGCGGCCGGGGGTCGAGCCGGTGATTCGGTTCAAGAACCCGCTGGACGGTCTGGTCGTTTTCGACGATCTCCTGCACGGGCGAGTGAGCGTTGCGAACAGTGAATTGGATGATCTGGTCATCGCCCGGGGCGACGGTACCCCGACCTACAACCTCACCGTGGTGGTCGATGATTGGGATATGGGGATGACCCATGTCATCCGCGGCGACGATCACCTGAATAACACCCCGCGACAAATCAACATCCTCAAGGCCCTTGGCGTCGATCCGCCCGACTACGCCCATGTGCCGATGATCCTGGGTGAGGATGGCAAGCGGCTCTCCAAGCGCCACGGGGCCGTCAGCGTGACCCAATATCGCGATGAGGGCTATCTGCCCGAGGCGTTGCTCAACTATCTGGTGCGCCTGGGATGGTCCGACGGAGACCGGGAGATCTTCGCCGTTGACGAGTTGCTCGAACGATTCGATCTCCGGGAGGTGAATCATTCCGCGGCCACGTTCAATCCCGATAAGCTCCGCTGGCTGAATGAGCATTACCTACGCCATTTGCCCGAGGTCACGGTTGGTGAGCATCTTCGCTGGCATCTCGAACGCCTCGGTATCGACCCGAGCGCCGGTCCGGATCCTGCGGCGGTAGTTCGCGCCCAGCGGGAGCGAGTGACCACCCTGGTGGAGATGGCCGAGGCCAGTCGGTTTCTCTACGAGCCGCTGAGTGACTACGATCCGACCGCAGCAGCGACGCACTTGAACCCGGATTCCGCCCCGTTGCTCGAGGCCGCCGCCGAGGTCTTGCGCGGGTCCGACTCGTGGGAGGGTAAGGCCTTGTTCAATTATTTGAAGGCGATGGCCAAGGAGCACGGTGTCAAGGTCGGCCGGATCGGCCAGCCCCTGCGGGTCGCCCTGTCGGGAACCGCAGCCTCCCCCTCCATCGATGCCCTGTTGGAGTTGCTCGGGCGGGAGCGAGCCCTAGAGCGGGTAACAGCGGCCATTCGCTACGCACGGCAGTCGGGAGACGATGCCTCCGAGGCCGTCAAACCACCGGATAAGGCTTGACAGAACGGTTCGAGAGACGCAAAGTAATAAAGATTAGTCGGGGCCATAGCTCAGTCGGGAGAGCGCAACACTGGCAGTGTTGAGGTCGGCGGTTCGAACCCGCCTGGCTCCACCAATCCCTTCCCCGGGTTATTCCTTGCCGTCGTGCAATGCTCAACCCTTCGCGGCCCCGAAGCCGCCCGTTCATTTCCCCTCGAACATCCCCATGACCGTTGAGCGGTTTGGTCGTTGGCTGGCGGTCGTCGGTCTCGTGGGTACGGTGATCGGGCTGTTCGGCGGATTTATCGCCTTCTTCGCGGATTGGCCTATCGCTGGCCCGCTGCTGGCGCTCGTGCCGATCGGTTTCCTGATGGTGTTCACCGGGGGAGCATTGATGGTCCTCCACGAGGATCGGGACGATTCCGGTCCCTCCGCTGGCCCGCCCCCCTGACTGTCATCGATTCATCCTCCTTCGCTCGTGCGTCGTCGTGCTCAACTCGCCTGACCGAGCAGCACATCGAGATGCGCCCCGACACTGCGACCCAACGCCGAGAGGCTGTAGCCGCCTTCGAGTAGGGAGACGATGCGTCCCTCGCAGACCCGATCGGCGACCGCCTTGATACGATGCGTCAACCATCGATAATCGGCTTCGGTCAACTTGAGAAAGGCCATGTCGTCTTCGTAATGGCCATCAAAGCCGGCTGAAACCAGAATAATCTGAGGCGCGAAGGATTCGAGTGCGGCCCACCACCCGGCGTTGTCCAGCGCGGCTCGAAAGGCCTGCCCATCGGTGTTGGCCGGTAGCGGAACGTTGCGGATGTTGGCTCGATCGACCGCGAACGCGGTGTGGGGATAAAAGGGATGCTGGAATGCCGAGCAGAGCAGAACGCGGGGGTCCGACCCGAGGATGGCTTCCGTGCCGTTGCCGTGGTGGACATCAAAATCGACCACCGCCACCCGCTCCAGGCCATGGGCCTCGAGGGCATGGGCGGCCGTGATGGCAACATTATTGAATAGGCAAGTCCCCATGGGGCGGTCCGATTCGGCATGGTGTCCCGGGGGGCGCACGGCACAAAAGGCCGCGCTGGCATCACCGCCGAGGACCCGGTCCACCGCGAAGGGCCCGGCCCCGGCCGCGCGCAAGGCGGCCCGCAAGGTGTGGGGGCCGAGTGCTGTATCCGCATCCAGCCACACCCACCCCTCATCGATCTGGATATCCAAAAGGCTGTCCAGATAGGCGGGGTCATGGACCCGGAGGAGACCCGCCCGGGTGACCGCTGGTGCGTCGAAGTGGCGGAGGACGAAATCCAGCCCGGAGCTGATGAGTCGGTCCTGGATCGCACTGAGGCGCTCCGGGGCCTCCGGGTGGTGGGGGTGGGTTTGATGCAATGTACAGTCAGGGTGCGAGACGAAGGCGACGGTCATAGGGATTTCATACGAGACACGTTAGGCTCGCGCCCACGATCGCAATCCATCCCTCATCAATCAAAAACGCGACAGGGCGGGAGTTCACAACCATGGGTCCGCATTATCTGAAGGATTTGTTCGAGCCGAGCAGTATCGCCGTTGTGGGGGCCAGCGAACGGCCCAACTCGGTCGGTACACGGGTCTTCGCCAATCTGTTGGCCTCGGGCTTCCACGGCCGGTTGTATCCGATCAATCCGAAACACGCCACGATCCAGGGCCAGACCTGCTATCCGGACGTGACCGCGCTGGACGAGACGGTCGATCTCGTGGTGATCGCCACGCCGGCCCCGACGGTGCCGGATCTGATCGAACAAGCGGGCGCCCAGGGCGTGAAGGCCGCGATTGTCCTCTCCGCTGGCTTCGGCGAGGCGGGACCGACGGGCCGGCGGCTCCAGAATCGCATGCTGGAGAACGCCAATCGCTACGGGATGCGCATTATCGGACCCAATTGCCTCGGAGTGATCCGGCCCCGGGTCGGTATGAACGCGACCTTTAGCAAGAACGGGGCGACGGCCGGGGATCTGGCGTTGGTCTCCCAGTCCGGGGCCCTGTGCACCGCCATCCTCGACTGGGCCGAGTCCCGTCAGGTGGGGTTCTCGGCGGTGGTCTCCACCGGGGCCGCGGCGGACGTGGATTTTGGGGATGTCCTCAGTTATCTGGCGCTCGATCCCCAGACCCAGAGTATCTTGCTCTACATCGAAGGGATACACAATGCACGCTCGTTCTTGAGCGGGTTGCGGGTGGCCGCGCGAATGAAACCCGTGATCGTGGTCAAGTCCGGCCGGCACGCCGAAGGCTCCCGCGCGGCCATGTCCCACACGGGGGCCCTGGTCGGAGGGGACGATGTCTTCAATGTGGCCCTGGAGCGCGCCGGCGCGGTGCGGGCGACGACCATCGAGCAATTGTTTTCCGCGGCGCAGATCCTCTCCACGGCCGGTTCACTCCGCGGCCGTCGGCTGGCCATCCTCACCAATGGGGGGGGGCCAGGCGTCATGGCCACCGACCGGGCGGTTGAACAGGATGTCACCGTTGCCGAATTGAGTCCCTCGAGCCTTGAGCAGCTGGATCAGGTGCTGCCGGCCCACTGGTCTCGTGGGAATCCCTTGGACATCCTCGGGGATGCCCCGCCGGAGCGCTACGAATCCGCCCTGCGTACCTGCCTCGCCGACGATGGCATCGATGGCGTCCTGGCCATGCTGACCCCGCAGGCGATGACTGAGCCGACGGCCGCGGCAGAGGCCGTCATTCGGGTTGTCCAAGAGTCCGAATCTCAGCCGCACAAGCCGGTTATGGCCTGTTGGCTCGGGGAAGAGCAGGTCGCCGAGGCTCGAGAACGCTTCGCCGCGGTGCGGATCCCCCACTTCGATAATCCGGAGGCCTCCGTGGAGGCCTTTGGCTATTTGGCCGCCTATAAGCGCAACCAGGAGCTCCTCTTCCAAGTTCCTGGCACGTTGTCGGAGCAGTCCGAGCCGGATCCGGCCGGGGCCCGCCTGATTATCGAGGGGGCACTGGCCGAGGGCCGGGACGTCTTGACGACCTTGGAATCCAAGGCCCTCCTCTCGGCCTTTCGCATCCCGGTGATGCACACGGTTGAGTCACGGTCGGCCAACGAGGCCCTGGTGGCCGCCGAGTCCGTCGGTTTCCCCGTGGTCATGAAGGTCAGCTCCAAGACCTTAAGCCACAAATCCGACATCGGTGGGGTTCGGCTCAACATCAACAGCGCCCAGATGGTCCGCAATGTCTTCAAGGAGATGACCCAGGCCGTTCAACAGAACGCCCCGGGCGCTACCCTGGACGGGATTACCGTGGAGCACATGTATACCGGCCGCAATGGACGGGAGTTGTTAGTCGGCGTGGTCCGGGACCCCGTCTTCGGGCCGGTGATCAGCTTCGGGGCTGGGGGTACCGCCGTTGAGGTAATCAAGGACCGGGCGTTGGCCCTGCCGCCCTTGAACCCCTTCCTGATTCGCCCGCTGATCGACCGCACCAAGGTCTCGCGCATGCTGGGCGCCTTCCGCAATATGCCACCGGTGGATCGCGAGGCCCTCGAGTCCACCCTGATCCGCATCTCGGAGATGGTCTGCGAACTGCCTGAGGTCCAGGAGCTGGACATCAACCCCTTGATTGCCGATGAAAACGGCGTGATCGCCGTGGACGCGCGGGTGAAGGTCGCCTTCCGTCCCCCGTCCCTCGAGCCGTACAGTCACATGGCCATCCATCCCTACCCGGGGCATCTGGTTTCGCATTGGCAGCTTGGTGACGGCACGAACTACACCGTTCGTCCGATCCGTCCCGAGGACGCCGAGCTCACCCAGCGTTTCGTCCGCAACCTCTCGGACGAATCCAAGTACTTCCGATACATGCAGACCTTGCAAGAGCTCAATCGGGAGATGCTGATCCGCTTTACCCAGATCGACTACGACCAGGAGATGGCCCTGATCGCGGTGACCCAGGAGGCGGCGGACACCGAGGTGGAGCTTGGCGTGGCCCGTTACACCATCAATCCCGACGGACAGAGCTGCGAGTTCGCCCTCGTGGTCGCGGACAACTGGCGGCGACGGGGGATCGGCTCCCGTTTGATGCAATGCCTCATGGATACCGCCCGTTCGAAGGGCTTGCACATCATGGAGGGCGAGGTTCTGAGCAGCAATGTGGATATGCTGGGATTGGTCGAACACCTCGGGTTCGTCATCCGGACCCGCGAGGACGACCCGAGCATCAAGCACGTCTCGAAGCGCCTCTAGGGTCTTTGTAGCCGTTCGGCTGGGGTCGCCGGACTCAACGAATGGCACCCGCCATCGCTCGACGCGGTGTTATCGATGGGTTATCGGTCCGGCATGGCCCGGAGATTGGGTTCGGTCGCCGGATCGCATCGGCCCGATGGTGGATCACAGGCCCTTAGCCAGGGCTCTTGCGAAGGCGGACTACACCGGGGCTCAGTCCGGCCCTTGAGCCGTGGGGTCGGCGTTTGGGGCCGCCGTCTGTCGCTCCAGTTCAGTCAACCGGTGCAGGGCCGTTTCCCGGTCGTCCCCGCAGACTGCGGGCGTTGCCGCGAAGTCTCGGCACACGGCGGGGCGTTTCGCCTCGTTGAACAAATCGCATAGGCCATGGGCAGTCAGATGAGGGCACGGGACGCCTGCCGGTTTCGGTTGGCCGGTGTGCGGGAGGGGGGTGGAGATCGAGGGGGCAATGCAACAGGCCCCGCAGCCGGGACGACACTTCATAGGCGATCGATGGCCTCCGCGTAGTCGACGATGAGCTTTGGACTCCGTTCACCCTGCCATTCGTTGAGCGCCAGTTGGTAGACGATCCGCCAATCCGAGGACGTCGGGAGTGTGTTGGGCGGTTGGCGAAAGGCAATCCCGTCGACGACGCGCTGACCGTCCTGGGGACGCAGGACCAGCTGGGTATGCTGGTTATCGCTGACGCCACGGCGCTTGATCACCTCGAACGGTCCGTGGAACCGGGGCGCCGGAAAGCCTTCCCCCCACGGGCCGGCGGCGGCGAGCACTTGGGCGAGCTCGACGGTGATCTGCTCGGCGGGGAGCTCGCCATCACTCCAGAGCACCGCCTCCAAGTCCTCTGGCTGGACACGCGCGCCCACCGCCGCCACGAAACGTTCACTGAAGCGCTCGAAATGGGGTCGCGGCAGGGTCAGACCGGCGGCCATGGCGTGCCCGCCGAAGGTGTCGATCAGATCCGGCTCCTGGGTATGGATCCACGCGAGGGTGTCGCGTATGTGCAGGCCCGGGATGGATCGAGCGGAGCCCTTGAGTCGTCCGTCGACAGCCGGGGCGAAGGCGATAGTGGGTCGATGATGCCGGTCTTTGAGACGCGATGCCAATAGGCCCACGATCCCTTCGTGCCACCGTTCGTCGAACAGGCACAAGGCCGTTGCCGGTTCGCGCTCGGCGGAGGTGACAACGGGGTCGAAGCTGGCTTGGGTTTGCATCTCCTGCTCGCGGGCTCGACGATCGCGATTGATCTGATCCAAGGTCTCGGCGTAGTTTCGGGCTGTGGCCGGATCGTCGGCGAGCAGGCATTGGATGCCGATGGACATGTCCTCGAGCCGCCCGGCGGCGTTCAGGCGGGGTGCCACGGCAAAGCCCAGATCCTGGGCGGTCAACGTGTCGCGTCGGCGTCCGGCGATCTCCAGAAGCGCCTGGATGCCCGGTCGACAGACCCCCGCTCGAATCCGGCGCAGTCCTTGCTCCACGAGGATGCGGTTATTCCGGTCGAGGGTGACCACATCGGCGACCGTGCCGAGGGCCACCAGGTCCAGATAATCCCCCAACTTCGGCAATCGGTCCGCGTCCGTCGCCTCCCGTAGCGCCGCACGAAGGCCCATCAGGGCGTAGAACACCACACCGACGCCCGCGAGGTGCTTGCTCGGGAAGCCCTCATCGGGGAGATTCGGGTTGAGGATGGCGTCCGCGGGCGGCAGGGTCGGTCCCGGCAAATGGTGGTCGGTGATCAGGACCTTCAGGCCTCGGGCGTGGGCGCGTGCGACCCCCCCGTGACTGGCAATGCCGTTGTCCACGGTGATCAAGAGTTCCGCCCCGCGATCCGCGGCTCGGTCGGCTCCAGCGGCTGTCAATCCGTAGCCATCCCGGAAGCGGTCCGGGACCAGGAAATCCACTCGGGCAGCCCCCATCGCCCGCAAGGCGAGGACGGCGACGGCGGCGCTGGTCGCCCCATCGACATCGTAGTCACCGTAGATCAGGATGCACTGACCCTCGCGCAGGGCCGTGCGCAGCAACTCCACGGCGGCGTGCAGGCCATTCAGGTGGGTCAGAGGCAGTAGCCCGTCCAGTCCGGACTGCAACTCGGCGGGGTCGCCGATGGCGCGGGCGGTGTAGATGCGGCGCAACACCGGGTGGAGTTCGGCCGGCAGCCGCCAGGGGTCGACCTGGGGCTCCCGAACGCGGATCCGACGGGTGGGACCCACGGCTAGGCGTCGAGATAGAAGCTGACCGGCCGGTCCTTCTTCCAGAACCGCCGGGCTGCGCCTCGGTCGAGCTGGAACCGCCGTTCGCCATCGCTCAGAGTGAGTCGGTCGAGGCGATGGTGCAACAAGGCCTCGAGCGCTGGATGGACCCAATCGCGCTCGAAACGGGCGACGGCATCGCGCCAGGCCGGCAGGTCACCGTGCAGGGCCGGTGCCCGGGCCGCGTCCCAGACCACGAGCTCCGCCGTCGCCGAGTTCCTGGATTCGATGGGTTGATCCGCCCACCTCTCGGGACAGGCCTGGAGTGGACGTCCGACGTATTCCGCGAGGCCGCGGGCCAGCGGCTCGTCGGCCCATACCCGGGCCACGGCGGCGTCGCCGGACCGTGCGGCCGGCGGGAGCGAGTCGGTGCCCCAAATCCAGACGCTGTTGATCGGCGGTTGTCCCTGGGCCTCGCGCGCCTGATTCACGGGGTGTTCGAAGAACAGCATCTGGATCTCGTTGAGCAGCCGATGCCAATGCCCTTGCTCGGGTCCGTGCGGCAATCGCGGATCCACGTTGCGCCCGATGACGGACTCCAGGGGGGGGGCCATCATGGCCGTCGCCGGCAACCCTTGGAGATACCAGCGCTCGGGATGGCCGATGCACACGCTGAGGCCGTCGGGGGCGAAATGGCCGTTGAAGGTCTGGGCCAGGGCGTCGGCCTCTCCACGGCTCACCTCGAGGGCAAAGGGGCCGAACAGGATGGCCTTCGTCAGATCGGTCTTGAGGTGCACTGGGTCCGCATGCAGGGTGGCTTGCGGGCACCCGTCGCCCCGGGCACTCAAGGCACCGACTGTCATTTCGGGGGGCGAGTGCCCCGGGGCATCCCCGAGCCATCGTCGCAGTTCGTGGGCATACTCGCCCGCCCCGGGTACGATGCGGGCCCGGCTCAACACCCGTTGAAGACCGGGGAGGCTTGGCAACATCGAGCGTGCCGCCTGTCGCTCGGGGAGCGGCCCGAGAAGTCCCGGGGCGAGGAGGATCAAGCGCGGGGATTGCATGACGACCGATTAGGGGTTGCGGGGCACCGGCCGACGGCCGATCGCGTGGTATTCAAACCCGAGCTCCGCCATGTGCTTCGGGTCGTAGAGATTGCGTCCGTCGAAGATGATGGGCTGGGCCAGGCGCTGTTTGACCCGGTCAAATTCCGGGCTGCGGAATTCGCTCCACTCGGTGTTGATGATCAGGGCGTCTGCGCCTTCGAGGGCCTGGAAGGCCTCGTTCACGAGGGTTAGGTCCGGGCGCTCACCGTAGATCCGGCGGGTCTCGTCCATCGCGACCGGATCGAAGGCTTGGACCCGGGCGCCGCGCGCCCAGAGCGCCTCGAGGACCACGCGGGCCGGGGCCTCGCGCATGTCGTCGGTCTTCGGCTTGAAGGCGAGCCCCCAAAAGGCGAAGGTGCGCCCGCTCAAATCCTCGCCGAAACGGTTAGCGATCTTGCGACCGAGCACGGTCTTTTGACGATCATTGACCCCCTCGATGGCGTCTAGAACACGGGGTTCATAGTCGTGTTCGCGGGCGGTGGCAATCAACGCCTTGACGTCCTTGGGGAAACAGGAGCCGCCATACCCGCAGCCGGGATAGATAAAATGGAAGCCGATGCGCGGATCCGACCCGATCCCCTGTCGGACCTTTTCCACGTCTGCGTCGAGCACCTCGGCCAATCCGGCGATCTCGTTCATGAAGCTGATCTTGGTCGCCAACATGGCATTGGCGGCGTACTTGGTGAGCTCGGCTGAGCGGATATCCATGACCAGCAGCTTGTCATGGCTGCGGCTAAAGGGGGCGTACAGCTGGCGCATGCGTTCCGTCGGCCACGCGCTGTCGGTGCCAACGATGATGCGGTCCGGTTTGAGGAAGTCCTGAATGGCGGCCCCTTCCTTGAGGAACTCCGGATTGGAGACCACCGCGAAGGGGACGTCCGCCGCGCGGGCGACGAGCCGTTCCCGGATCGCTGCTTGCACCTTCTCGGCCGTGCCGACGGGGACGGTCGATTTGTCCACCACGATTCGCGGTTCGTCCATCGCCTCGCCAATCGTGCGGGCGACCGTGAGGACATAGCGGAGATCGGCGGATCCATCCTCATCCGCCGGGGTCCCGACGGCGATGAACTGGAATTCCCCGTGGGCGACCCCGGCGGCCCCGTCCGTGGTGAAATCCAATCGTCCGAGCCCGGCGTTGTGGGCGATCATCGCCTCCAAACCGGGTTCGTAGATGGGGATGTCGCCTTGTTTCAGGCGGGCGATCTTGTCCGGGTCGATGTCGACACACAGGACGTGGTTCCCGGCATCGGCCAGACAGGCCCCTGTCACCAATCCCACATAACCGGAACCGAACACCGTGACCTTCATCGTGGCATGACCTCGTGCGTGGTGGAGTCAATCTGGGGCGCGTCGCTCGGTTCACCGGCGAGGGAGGGGCGTATCGCGCGATGCCCCGGTGATCGGCGAAGGGCTGCCGGGGCCACGGGCCGCCGGGTGGGCCGGGCCTGGGCGATGTGGATCGTCAGCCGTCGGGCGGGAAGGGGTTGGGATCCGCGTCGCCCGGCAGGGTCCCACTCTGGGATTGGTAATACTCCATGGCCTTGTTCAAGGCATACAACGGGCCTTCGACCATGCTGCGCGGGTCGTCCGGCGGAATGCCGTCGATGTAGAACTTGCGCAGGGCGAGGAGATGGATGGGCAATTCCCGGCGGAAGAGCTTGTTCTTGAGGAAGAAGAACTGGCCCAGACCTTTGACCGAGGCCTGGCGTTCCGCCGCGGTGGGATGCTCGGGGAGGTGGGTTTGGATGACCGGCCACTCGCCTTCGGTGCGTTCAACGTCCACGGTGTAGATCCGATCGGTTAGTCGGTAATCCTCCCGTAGCAGCATCAGATCCCGATCGATGCGTTCGAGTCCGGCCTCGAGGATCTTGCTCAGGGGCATAAAGACCTTGCTCGAGAACTGCACCGCCCAGGTCTCGAGATCCTCACGGAGCGTGCTCGCTGCCTCGCTCGGTAGCTCGTGTAGGGTCTTCGCGTAGTAGAGATCAAATACCCAGATCTGCTCGTGCTCCGGGAGCTCCGGGGACTCGTGCACCGAGATCTTGGGGGTCGTGGCGAAGTCGTGCCCAAAGCCGAGGTTGATCTGGGTCATCGGGGGCTCCTTCACGTCGCATATCGACCGGACGAATCGCAGGCCCGGCGATTGACGCAGGGGCCGCGGGAAAGGGAGGCGGCCGACACCAGCCACACCCCGGCGCCCGAGTCGACCACTACCGCTGCTCCCTTCCGGGCCTGACGGGGTTCGCGGACTATCGTCGCGGGGGGGCCGGCGCGAACCGCCATAGAACAGGAACGCGAATTGGCGGAGAGGGAGGGATTCGAACCCTCGATACGCTTTCGCGTATACACACTTTCCAGGCGTGCTCCTTCGACCGCTCGGACACCTCTCCGAAGAGAATTAATTAGACTAACTCACCTGGTTAACTTGATCAAGGATTGGTCTCTTGTCTTGCGATTCGCCGCAGGGGGCCGTTCGCTGGCGCTTCGCTGAAGCGTTCAAAGAAATTCTGCGTCGTTGCCTCAGCGATGGCTTCGACGGGGAGGTCTTTTAAGGAAGCGAGTTGTTCGGCCACGTGCCGTACCCAGGCCGGGTGGTTGGTCTTGCCCCGATGGGGTACCGGGGCCAGGTACGGGGCGTCCGTCTCGACCAGCAGGTGCGTCAGTGGCAAGGCCCGGGCGGTGTTTTGAAGCTCGCGGGCCTTCTTGAAGGTCAGGATCCCGGAAAACGAGATCAGGAAGCCCAGTTCGATGGCCGCCTCGGCCATCGAACGGCTTTCGGTGAAACAATGCAGCACCCCCCCGACGGCATCCGCACCCTCCTCGCGCAGGATGGCAAGGGTGTCGTCCTGGGCATCCCGCGTGTGAATGATCAGCGGCTTGCGTACCCGGCGTGCGGCTCGGACGTGCCGCCGGAAGCGCTCTCGTTGGCGCGCCGGTTGGTCGCCTTCCACCCGATAGTAATCGAGTCCGGTCTCACCGATCGCGACCACCCCCGGCTCCGCCGCCCAGGCGGTGAGGGTCTCGACATCGGGCTCCGGATCCGGCTCGTGGCAGGGGTGTACGCCGACCGAGGTCGAGATCCCCGACCAACCGGCGATTCGGGCACGCATCCCGGGCAGGCGCTCAAGCTCGATGGATACGCACAGCAGATGGCCGACCCCGGCCACTTGGGCGGTTTCGACCAGTCGGTCGAACCGATCCTCGAAGTCGGCGAGGTCGATGAGGTCGAGATGGCAATGGGAGTCGACGAGGGTCATCGGTCTACATGGTGTAGGTCGGTTGTTCCGAGCGTTGGCGGCCGGCCAGATGATCCTCCAGCTTTTGTTTGTTCTCGCCGGTTTCATCGAGAAACTGTAATCCGACCCCTTGGCTGCGTTTGATCCCCTGGGAACGGGGGGGGGTCACCCACACGACCTTAACGGGGCCGTGGACCTGGACCTCGGGGGTGACGCCCTTGAGGGTCAGATGGAGGAAGAGCTCTTGGCCGATCTCGTAGGGTCGGTTGGTCGGGTAGAAGATCCCCCCATTCTGCACGAAGGGCATGTAGCGGTCGTAGAGATCATCGACCCCCTGGACCGTCATGTGGAGCATCCCGCTACCCAAGCCGGATGATTTGTGGCGTGCTCCAGCCATTGGCGTTCACCTCGCGATTGATTGTCGGTCGAATGCCATCAGAACCTGGATAAAACACGCCTCGAGCAGAAGCTGGCTATTGAGGGCGGTGCGGCTCTCCCGGCGGCGCGCTCGGATCCACTCAGCCAGGGCGACGATCTGGGCCAAGTCTAATGGCTCGAGGGGGCGGGTCAACGGGTCCGGATCATCCGCCTCATCCGACCCGCCGAGCAACCGGTGACGGGCGAGCTGCAACAAGGCGTGATGGATCCAGTCGAGCACTCGATCCGGCGGTCCCGATTTCCATTGGGCCGCGAGCTCCGTAGGGTCAGCGGTCCTTCGGCGGAGGCGATCGAGCCCATCGGCCAACGTGTCCCGAGCGGAGGCGATCTCGCTCCCCGCCAGTGCCTCGGCGGTGAGCGGCGCGCCTGGGGCGGCGCGCAAGGCGGCTTCGGCCCCGCTTCCGAGGCGTTCGGCCAACCAATCCCGGGATTGGCTCGTCGACGGGGACGGCAGGGCGATGCGCCGACAGCGGCTGCGCACCGTGGCGGGCAATCGGCCCGGGCCGGCGACGACAAGGATCCAACAGGCCTGGGGTGGCGGTTCCTCGAGGTGCTTGAGCAAGGCATTGGCTGCCGCTTCGGTCAGTCCCTCCGCCCCTTCCAGCAGGGCGATTCGCCAGGGCCCCAAGAAGGGACGTCGCGCGATGTGTGTCTGAAGCGTGCGGATGTCGTCGATACGATGACGCCCTTCCGGATCGGGGCTGGCCACCGCCAGGTCGGGGTGGGTCCCAGCGGCGAGTTGACGGCAGGGATGGCATTGTTGGCACGGCCGATCGTCCCTAATCGCCGCCTCGCACAGGAGGCGTTGGGCGAAGCGGCGGGCGAACCGATGCCGGCCGGTCCCCGGCGATCCCGTCAGCATCAGGGCGTCTGGGGGGGCTCCCGATGCCGTTAGTAGGAGGTTCAAACGCTGCCAGGCGGATTGGTGCCACGGCAACAGGGGGGGCTCCGGTTCCGGTTCACCGGGCGTCGAGGTATTCATTGAGCGCAGCGACGAGGTGGTGTTGGATCGCGTCGAGGGATTCCGAGGCATCGATGCGTTGTATCCGGTTCGGCGCCTCGGCGGCGCGCTCACGGTAGGCGCGGTCGACCCGCTCGAAGAACTCGGCGTGTTCCTGTTCGAATCGGTCGGGGTCGGCTGTGATTCGTGCTTGAGACAACGCGATCGGGGTCTCGAGGTAAAAGGTCAAGTCCGGATGCAATCCCTCCAGTAGCCACTCGGCGAGGGCATCAATGCGGGATCGCGGGAGACCGCGTCCCCCGCCTTGGTAGGCGTAACTCGCATCGAGGAACCGATCGCAGATGACCCAGCGCCCCTGTTGCAGGGCCGGTCGAATGACATGAACCACATGCTCACGGCGGGCCGCAAACAACAACAGGAGTTCGGTTTCGGCGGTTATCCCGGCGGAATGGGAATCTAACAGCACGTGACGCAGCGATTCCCCGAGGGCGGTCCCCCCGGGCTCCCGCGTGGTGAGCACATCGAGGCCCCGTTCCCGCAGATGCTCGGCGATGAACGTGAGATTCGTCGATTTGCCGGCACCTTCGAGTCCCTCGAGTGTGATGAATCGGGGCCTGTCGGTCATGGGCGGCGTTGATAGCGGTCGACGGCGCGATTGTGATCCACGAGATTCTCCGAGAAGACATGGCTGCCATCGCCCCGGGCGACGAAATAGAGGTATTCGGTCGTCGCGGGCTGTAAGGCCGCGCGGATCGAGGCACGGCTCGCCAGGGCGATCGGGGTCGGGGGCAACCCCGAGTGGACGTAGGTATTGTACGCCGTTGGCCGACGAAGATCCGCCCGGGTGAGATCGCCATCGAACCCCTCACCGAGCCCATAGATCACCGTTGGATCGCTTTGTAGACGCATGCCGCGGCGCAAGCGATTGATGAAAACCGAGGCGATCACGGGCCGTTCGTCCGCCTGCCCTGTCTCCTTTTCGATGATCGAGGCCAGGACCAGGGCCTCATACGGCGTATCCAGCGGCAAATCCGGTTGCCGCCGGTCCCATTCTGCGTGCAAGAAGCCCCATAAGGTCCGATGCGCCCGGCGGAGGAGATCCGCGGGGGATGAGGCGGGGCTGAAATAATAGGTTTCGGGCAGTACGAGACCCTCCGGATGTCCGACCCCGCTGTGATCGAAGGGGGCCGGATCCGCTAAGGGGCTTCGAAAGCCGGGGTGCGCCCGCAGTTCCTCGAGCACGGTTTGATACGTCCAGCCTGGGATGAGCGTGATGCGGTGGTGGTAGACATCCCCTTGGACCAACCGCTCGAGCAACTCCAGGGGCCGGTGGCCCGGGCCGATCCGATAACGGCCGGCCTGGAGGCGCCGATCCGAACCCGTCCAGCGGCTTAGCCACCGGAAGGCCCACACACGCTCGATCACCTCCCGGTGTTTCAACCGCGTGGCGAGAGCGGCCAGGGGCTCACCGGCTGGGATCGTGACCTCGACCGTCGCCCGGGTCGGTAGCGGTTGCACGAGGTAGTCGTAGGCCGCATAGAGGGGGCCCAGTGAGGCCATGCTGAGGATGAGTAGACCCCAACCGAGTGAGCGGATCCCGGTCATCATGAGGCGAAGCCCCGGCGGGGCGATCGACTGACCCGAGGAACCTGTTGACGCATACTGGGAGCCCGGCGGGGCGGTCTTAGCCCATGGCTCAGGGTAACGGCTCAGGGCATGCGACGAAACACGAGGCTCCCGTTGGTGCCCCCGAAACCGAAGGAGTTGCTCATCGCGACCGTCATTCGGTGATCCCGTGCGGTGTTCGGGACGCAATCCAGGTCGCATTCCGGATCCGGCGTTCGGTGATTGATGGTGGGCGGTGCCACCTGATCCCGGAGTGCGAGCACGGTGCAGACGGCCTCAACTCCACCAGCGGCGCCGAGGAGATGGCCGGTCATGGACTTCGTGGAGCTGACCGGGAGCCGGCGTGCATAATCGCCGAACAGGGAGCGAACCGCCTCCGCCTCGACCCGATCGCCGGCGGGCGTCGAGGTCCCGTGGGCGTTGATGTAGTCGACTGTTTCGGGATTGATCGCCGCATCCCGGAGGGCGCTGGCCATACACCGACGGGCCCCAGCCCCATCGGGGGCCGGCTGCGTCACATGATAGGCATCGGCACTCATGCCGAAGCCGATCAACTCCGCGAGGATTGGGGCGTCCCGGGCCGTGGCGTGGTCGAGGGACTCCAATACCAGGACACCCGCCCCCTCGGCCAAGACGAACCCGTCGCGATCCCGTTCAAAGGGCCGACTGGCGGCTTCGGGCTCGTCGTTCCGCGTCGATAGGGCGCGGGCCGCCGCGAAGCCACTCACGCCGAGGGGCGTCGTGGCCATCTCCGTGCCGCCGGCGACCATGGCGTCGGCATCCCCATAAGCGATTAATCGGGCGGCCTCGCCGATGCTGTGTGTGCCGCTCGTGCAGGCCGTGACCACCGAGAGGTTGGGGCCGCCCAGGCCGTAGTGGATCGATAAGACCCCCGGCATCATGTTCACAATGCTGCCGGGTACAAAGAACGGGGAGACCTTACGGGCCCCACCCTCCTGGAGCCGGGTGTGGTTACGCTCGATGCCAGCGAGTCCACCGATTCCCGAGCCGACGGCCACGCCGATGCGCTCCGCGTTGGTCGCCGTAATCTCGAGTTGCGCCGCGCTGATGGCTTCGACGGCGGCGGCTACCCCGTAGTGGATGAAGGTATCCAGGCGTTGCGCCTCCTTGCGACTGAGCACGGATTCGACGTCGAAATCCTCGATCGTGCCCGCGATGCGCACCGGTAAATCTGAGGCATCGAACCGCGTGATGGGACGAATCCCGCTGACCCCCGCGACCAGGTTCGCCCAAGCCTTGGGGACATTATGACCCACCGGACAGACCATGCCCAATCCGGTGACTACGACCCGTCGTCTCACGGTCCAGAATGCCTCGCCGTCGATGTGCGCATCCGCGGGAAGAAGCCCTCGCTTCGCCCGGCGGAGTCGCCCTATTCTTGGTTGTCGTTGATGTAATCGATCGCCTGTTGCACCGTCGTGATCTTCTCAGCCTCTTCGTCCGGGATCTCGCACTCGAACTCTTCTTCCAAGGCCATCACAAGCTCGACCGTATCCAGGGAATCGGCACCGAGGTCATCCACAAAGGATGCCGTGCTGGTGACGTCCTCTTCTTTTACCCCGAGCTGCTCCACCACGATCTTCTTGACGCGTTCTTCGACGTTCTCGCTCATACTCGTTCGATCCTCTCACTGAGAAGGGGGCCCAATTGGCGGGCTATTGTAGAGAAAAGGGCGTACCCATGCCACAGAGGGAGATGCAGCGCAGGTTTCGCTCAGCTCATGGCCATGCCGCCATTCACATGGAGTGTCTCGCCGGTGATATAGCCGGCGCCCGGCGAGGCCAGGAAGGCCACCGCGGCGGCAATGTCCTCGGGGGCTCCGAGACGGGCCAGGGGGATCTGCTCGAGGAGGCGCGTCTTTTGATCGTCTGGTAGGGCCCGCGTCATGTCCGTATCGATAAACCCCGGCGCGACCACGTTGACCGTGATCCCCCGCCCACCGAGTTCCCGCGCGAGGGATTTGGAGAATCCGGTCATTCCCGCCTTGGCCGCGGCATAGTTGGTTTGTCCCGGATTGCCGGTGACCCCGACCACGGAGGCGATGTTGATGATACGCCCCTGCCGTGCCTTGGACATACCCCGGAGACAGGCCTTGGAAACCCGGTACACGGCGTTGAGGTTGACGTCTATGACCCGTGACCACTCGGTCTCCTTCATTCGCATCAGCAGGTTATCGGCGGTGATACCCGCATTGTTCACGAGGATCGTCACGGGCCCCAACTCGCGACCGATGGCCTCGATCGTCTCCGTCACGGTCGTGCTATCGGTGACGTCCAGCACCCGCCCCTCGCCGGTCAGGCCCTCGGATTCGAGGCGCGCGCCGATACGCGCCGCCCCCTCGGAGCGGGTGGCCGTGCCGACGACATAGGCCCCATCGCGGGCGAGCCGATGGGCGATGGCCTCGCCGAGGCCTCGACTGGCGCCCGTGACCAGGGCAATAGCGCCCGTGAGCGGAGGCGGGTTATTCATGGTTCAGGGCCTCTTCCAACTGGCTGGGGTCGGACAGGGGGATGGCGGTCAGGTTGCGGTTGATGCGCCGGACAAGCCCGCACAAGACCTTGCCCGGACCACACTCGAAACAGGTGTCGATGCCCTGGTGGACGAGCCAACGCACGGAATCGGTCCAGCGGACGGGATGATCCAATTGTTGGGCGAGGGCGTCGCGGATGCCCCGCGGATCGTTCGCTGGGCGAGCGGTTGCATTGTGAACCACCGGCCGCGCCGGTTCATGCCAGGTGAGTGCCTCGAGCTCCATCCGAAGCCGCCGGGTTGCCTCGTGCATCAACGGGGTATGGGAGGGCACGCTCACGGCCAGTTCGACGACCCGTTTGGCGCCCGCGGCCCGGGCGGCCTCATCGAGGCGGCGGATGGCGGCCTGGTGACCCGCCACCACGACTTGCCCCGGCGCATTGTAATTCGCCGCGACCGCGCGTTCTTCGGTGCCCGAGGCCTCGGCGCAAAGGGTTTCGACGCGCGTATCATCAAGGCCCACGATGGCGAGCATGGCGCCGGGCCTGTCGGCAGCGGCCTCCTCCATGAACCGGCCCCGGTGTTCGACGAGCCGTACCGCGTCGGCGAAATCGAGGGCGTGGGCGGCGACCAGTGCGGTATACTCGCCCAGGCTATGTCCGGCGAAGAAGGCCGGCAAGCGCCCCCCCTCCGCGCGGTAGACGCGCCAGATGGCGATGCCCGCCGCCAGCAGGGCGGGTTGTGTCACGACGGTCCGATCCAGATCGTCCGGGGGCCCGTCCTGAATCGTCCTCCAGAGATCGTAACCGAGGACTTCCGAGGCCTCTTCGTAGGTCGTGCGGATTAGCGGTCGCTGTTCGGCCAGATCTGCGAGCATCCCGACGCGTTGGGACCCCTGGCCGGGGAAGAGTATGGCGTGGCTCATCGATCGTTCATCGTTCGTCGTTCCAGCAACCGACATGCCGGGTGCGATGAAGCGAGCCCATGGGACGCAACACGGCGGTGTGACTGCCGAACAAGCCGGAGATTGACTTATCTAAAGATGGCGGAAGGTACCACAGGGAAGGCAGGCAATGCCAATGCCCGCGCGCATTCGCCGTTGGTCCTTGAGCGGGACCGGCTCGAACCGGCTGCCGGCATGATCGGTTCGGCGGTCGAGTCGGCGAGGCAGGCGTGAAGGCATGCGATTACGGGGGGCTCGGCGGCCGGCGAATCGGAGGCGGAGTCGTTCATGCGCGACGCGGTTGGCTCGTCGCGGCATCGCTCGATTCATCCCTGCGAAGCGCACGTTTCGCAGGGCGCCTCGGTACTGAGGCGGGCTCGCGTGGAGGCCCCAGGTGTTGCCTCCTTCCCCGCGGCTTAGTAATAATGAGAGATCATTCTGTAAAGGGGTAGCTCGTGGCGAAAGAAGATCACCTGGAGATGACCGGTACGGTAATCGATACCTTGCCCAACACCATGTTTCGTGTCGAACTGGAGAATGGTCACACCATCACCGCGCACATCTCCGGGCGCATGCGAAAGCATTACATCCGAATCTTACGCGGCGACAAGGTGACGGTTCAGTTGACACCTTACGACCTGTCCAAGGGTCGAATCGTATTCCGCGGGCGCTAAATCCCTCGGTTCGCCCGCGGTCAATGGATCCTCGTTCCTTATTCCACCTCGGCTTCTTCGACGATTTGCAGATCGAGCTGGTCGTCCACGACGCCGATCCGGACGGTCCCGCCATCGACCAAACGTCCGAATAGCAGCTCCTCGGCGAGGGGCTTTTTGATATTCTCCTGAATCACGCGTCCCATCGGGCGCGCGCCCATGGCTGGGTCGAAACCCCGCTCCGCCAGCCACAGTCGGGCGGACTCGTCGACGTTGATGGTCACGCCCTTGGATTCGAGTTGGGCCTCGAGTTCGATGACGAACTTGTCGACCACATGCGCCACCGTCTCGGGGGCGAGGGCCTTGAAGTTGATCACCCGGTCCAGGCGGTTGCGGAATTCCGGCGTGAACATGCGTCGGATGGCCTCCTGACCGTCGGCGGTGTGATCTTGGGGCGTGAAGCCCACGCTGGGTCGACTCATCTCTTCGGCGCCGACGTTGCTTGTCATGACCAGGATGACCTTGCGGAAATCCGCCCGCCGGCCGTTGTTGTCGGTCAGGCTGCCGTGATCCATCACCTGCAACAACAAGTTGAAGACGTCCGGGTGGGCCTTCTCGATCTCATCGAGCAAGAGCACCGCGTGGGGGTGTTTCATGATCGACTCGGTCAAAAGACCGCCCTGGTCATAGCCGACATAGCCCGGCGGCGCCCCGATCAGCCGGGATACCGTGTGACGCTCCATATACTCGGACATATCGAAGCGGATCAGTTCGATACCCAGGAGTCGGGCGAGCTGACGTGTGACCTCCGTCTTGCCGACGCCGGTGGGGCCGGCGAACAGGAAGGAGCCGATTGGCTTCTCCTCGTTGCCCAGTCCCGAGCGGGACATCTTGATCGCGGCCGCCAGCGCCTCGATCGCCTCGTCCTGTCCGAAAACCACCATCTTGAGGTTGCGCTCCAGATTGCGAAGGGCCTCCACGTCCGAGGTGGAAACCGTCTTGGGGGGGATCCGCGCGATCTTAGCGACGATCTCCTCGATCTCGTGCTCGCCGACGGTGATGGTCCGTTGGTCTTCAGGGCGTAGCCGCTGGCTGGCACCCGCCTCGTCGATGATGTCGATGGCCTTGTCCGGGAGATGTCGATCCGTGAGATGTCGATCCGACAGCTCGACCGCGGCGCGAATCGCCTCCGGGCTGTAGCTGAGGTTGTGATGCCGTTCGAAGCGCTCTTTCAGTCCCTCCAGGATCAACACGGCCTCCTCGACGGATGGCTCGGGGACGTCGATCTTCTGGAAGCGCCGTGCGAGGGCCCGATCCTTTTCGAAGATCCCGCGGTATTCCTGGTAGGTGGTCGACCCGATGCACTTGAGTTCGCCGGAGGCGAGGACGGGCTTGATCAGATTGGAGGCGTCCATCACCCCGCCCGAGGCGGCACCGGCCCCGATGATGGTGTGGATCTCGTCGATAAACAGGACCGCGCCGTTGTCCTTCTTGAGTTGACTGAGCACCGATTTGAGGCGTTTTTCGAAGTCGCCCCGATACTTGGTGCCGGCGACCAGGGCGCCCAGGTCGAGGGCATAGATCGTGCTTCGGCTCAGGACATCCGGGATGTTCGCTTCGACGATGCGCTTGGCCAGCCCCTCCGCGATGGCCGTCTTCCCGACACCCGCCTCACCGACGAGGAGCGGGTTGTTCTTGCGCCGGCGGCAGAGCACTTGAATGACCCGCTCGAGCTCGGAGTCGCGACCGATCAACGGGTCGATACGCCCCTTGCGGGCCATCTCGTTGAGGTTGGTCGCAAACTCTTCGAGGGCCGTACGCCGGCCGCTCTCGCTCGTCTCCTCCTCGGTGCTCTCGGCCGAAGCTTCCTCGTTCTCGTCTTTGGCGACCTTGGAGATCCCGTGTGACAGGTAGTTGACGACGTCCAGTCGGGTCACATCGTGCTTGTTGAGCAGATAGACGGCATGGGATTCCTGCTCGCCGAAGATGGCGACCAAGACATTCGCGCCGGTGACTTCCTTCTTGTTCGACGATTGCACGTGAAAGACCGCGCGTTGGAGGACACGCTGGAATCCGATCGACGGCTGGGTCTCCCGGTCGTCGTCATCCCCGAGCAGTGGCGTGTGCTCGTCGATGAACGCGGCGAGCTCCTCACGCAACGACTCGGTGTTCACGGCACAGGCCCGTAGCGCGTCCGCCGCCGAGGGGTTGTCCAGCAGGGCCAACAACAGATGCTCGACGGTCATGAGCTCATGCCGCTTCTCACGGGCATCCTTGAAGGCCATATTGAGGGAAAACTCGAGTTCTTTGCTCAGCATGGTCATTCACCTCGATCGTCGGCCACGGGCCTAGTGCGGGCTTTCAAATTCCGGGCCATTGAGTCATGGGGCTGGGGCTGGATCCCATTGGTCGGTCCAGGCCCACGGCTGCGCCGGTCGAACCAGGCCGGGCAGAGGGTCAATCGTGAATCGGGATCGGGCGGATCGGAAACGCCCGCGCGGTGAATGGTCATGGATCATCCGCTCCGGCTGGTTCGCGTTGAAGCCGGGAAATCAGGCCCGCTGCCGCCGCTTGGATGGTTAGCCGGCGGGTCCGTCACCAGCCTAGTTGGCCTCCATCGTACACTGCAAGGGATGGCCGTGCTCCCGGGCGTAGTCGTTGACCTGACTGACCTTGGTTTCCGCCACATCCCGGGTGAACACACCACACACGCCGCGCCCACGCGTGTGGACTTGAAGCATGATCTGCGTGGCCTTCTCCCGATTCATATTGAAAAACTGCTCGAGGACGCGCACGACGAACTCCATGGGGGTGTAGTCGTCGTTCAGAAGGATTACCTTATACATGGGCGGCTGTTTGAGCCGTGGCTTGTCCTCTTGAACAACGTATTCGTCGTTTTGCTCGAAACCGTCGTTATCACCCATAAAATCTCGGCTGGCCGAATCGAGGAATACTCTAAGAGAATCTGGCGGGGAGACCGATCCAATACGTACTATTGGCCAGCGCCTTCGAGGCTGTCAAGCCCCGAAGGACGCGTGTCGGGAACCGATCCGAGCTAGGGTTCAGACAGCGACCCCGCTTCGGAGGTTCGGTGTCCGGCGACGGGCTGCTGGGCCATCAACGGGCTCACGACGACGGCCCCATCCCCGCGATGACCGCATCCCCGAAACCGGAACAGGAGAGGGTCTCCGGATGGTCCATGAGGCGGGCCAGGTCGTAGGTCACGCGTCCCGCATCGATCGCGGCCTCCATCCCCTCGATCACCCGATCGGCTGCTTCCGTCCAGCCGAGATGGCGAAGCAACATCTCCCCGGACAGGATCAGGGAGCTCGGGTTGACCTTATCCTGGCCGGCATATTTCGGGGCCGTGCCGTGTGTGGCCTCGAAGACGGCCGCCGTATCCGAGAGATTCGCCCCCGGCGCCATGCCAATACCGCCCACTTGAGCGGCGAGGGCGTCCGAGATGTAGTCCCCGTTCAGATTCAGGGTCGCGATGACGCTGTAGTCCTCGGGACGCAACAGGATCTGCTGCAAGAAGGCATCGGCGATCGCATCCTTGATGACCACGGGGCGCCCCGTCCGCGGGTTGGTGAGTTGATGCCACGGCCCCCCGTCGAGGGGTTCGGCCCCGAATTCGTCCCGGGCCACGGCATAGCCCCATTGTTTGAAGGCCCCTTCCGTGTATTTCATGATATTGCCCTTGTGGACTAACGTCACCGACGCTCGGTCGTTGTCGAGGGCATATTGGATGGCCTTGCGGACTAAACGCCTCGTACCCTCCTCGGAGACGGGCTTGATCCCGATCCCGGCGGTCTCCGGGAACCGGATCTGCGTGACCCCGAGTTCCTCGTGAAGGAAGCCGATCAGTCGTTTGGCCTCCGCCGTGCCGGCCGCCCACTCGATTCCTGCGTAGATGTCCTCGGAGTTCTCGCGGAAGATCACCATATCCGTCCGCTCGGGATGACGCACCGGGGTCGGTGTCCCCGCGAAATAGCGAACCGGCCGCAGACACACGAAGAGGTCCAATGCCTGTCGGATCGCGACGTTGAGTGAGCGAAACCCCTCACCGATGGGGGTTGTGAGGGGGCCCTTGATGGCGGCTCCGTAGGTTTCGATCGCCTGGAGGGTCTCCTCCGGTAACCAGTGATCCGCCCCATACACCGAAACGGCCTTCTCCCCCGCATAGATCTCCATCCAGGCAATGCGACGGGCGCTGCCGTAGGCCTGCTCGACGGCTGCATCGATGACTCGCCGCATCACCGGGGTAATGTCCTGGCCGATGCCGTCGCCCTCGATGAAGGGGATGATCGGGCGATTCGGGACGTGCAACGTCCCGTCGGTTGCGCGCTGTAAGGCTTCGCCCTCAGCGGGTACGTGCAGGGGTTGGGCGGGCATGGCGGATCTCCCGATGAATTGAGGCGGATCCCGAGCGTCCAGGCGGCCGCCTCCAGCGTGGATTGGAGTTTGCCGGGGTGAATCGGTTACATTTAAACATTTTTGCAGCCTTCGAGAGGAATCCCCCGTGCCTATTCAGACGGCCGACCGCCTACGGTCCATCCAGCCCTCGGCGACCCTCGCGATTACGGCGCTCGCGGCGGAACTCAAACGGGCCGGCCGGGATGTCATTGGTCTGGGCGCTGGGGAGCCGGACTTTGATACCCCGGAACCCATCAAACAATCGGCGATTGCCGCCATTAACGCGGGGTATACCAAATATACCCCGGTCGATGGGCTCCCGGAGCTAAAGGACGTGGTTGCTCGAAAATTCGAACGTGACAACGGCCTGAGCTATGACGCGGGGCAAATCCTCATCTCGGCGGGGGGTAAGCAAAGCTTCTACAACCTGTGCCAAGCGCTGCTCAACCCCGGGGATGAGGTCATCATACCGGCGCCGTACTGGGTGTCGTATCCGGACATGGTTCGACTCGCGGGTGGGGTCCCCGTGTTTCCGGAGGTTACCCTGGATCAAGGCTTCGTGCTTGATGCGGAGCAACTGGCGGCCACCCTGTCCCCGCGCACGCGGATGATCGTCATCAACTCCCCCGGGAATCCAACGGGGGCGGTTTATACACCGTCCGATTTGGCCGCGTTGGGGGAGGTCTTACGCCGGTGGCCCCAGGTCGTCATCGCCTCCGACGACATGTACGAGCATGTGTACTGGTCCGGCGAGCCCTTCCATAACCTGTTCAACGTGTGCCCGGATCTGATGGCCCGGGGCGTCGTCCTAAACGGGGTATCCAAGGCTTATGCCATGACCGGTTGGCGGATCGGCTACGCCGCGGGGCCGAGTGAGCTGATCCAGGCGATGAAGACCGTTCAATCCCAGAGTACCTCGTGCCCGGCGGCGGTGTCACAACGGGCGGCTTACGCGGCCTTGAGTGGAGATCAAGGTGAAGTGCAGCGGATGTGCGCGGTCTTTCGGACCCGTCATAGCGTGGCCTATGAGGCCCTGCAGGCCCTCTCCGGCGTGGTCTGTCGACCCAGTGACGGAACCTTCTACATCTTCCCCTCGTTCCGCGGATTCCTCAATGAGATCGAGCGCTGGAAGGATGATGTCGCCTTTGCCCGGGCCCTACTGGATGAGGTGGGGGTCGCAGTTGTGCCCGGCTCCGCGTTCGGTGCCCCGGGCCATATCCGTCTCTCCTTCGCCCTCGACACCGACTCCCTGCAGGAGGCCCTGGCTCGGATCCGACGGTTTGTCGAGGATCACCTCCGGCGGGGCTAACGGTCGCTTTTTATAGCGGTTGGGTCGCCGGATTCGAGGAACGGCGTGAGCCATCCGCTTAGGTGATTGTCTATCGCTAGCCATCAACGGAGGTGGCTCGCACGGTGGAGGCAGGGAGCCTGCGTGCACGGGATCGGTGCATCCTCCGGGCGGGTCGCCCGCCAGGGCGATCCCTCGACGGCCTCGGTCTGGTAACGCGGGGCGTTTGATCCGCGATCCCGCCGGCGATGGGCCCCTCGAGCAAGCCGCCGCAATGCGCGCTGTGGGGCGGCCCCGCCCAGCGCCGTGGCCGGGATCACCAGGGGTCGGGGGTTCAGGACCTCGCGGCCGGGGGACGCCGTGGATCCGTTCGTGGAGGCTCGGTGATCGCCGTCTAGGCGATCAACGCCCCCGATAACGAGGCCCCGAATTGCCTCGCCTATTGGCCGTCACCTGACGCGGGCTCCGATGGATCACCATTAGGTTGAGTCGCCGGATTCAAGGAACGGCACCGAGCCCTCGATCCACGCCATTATTAGGGATCCGGCCATCAACGGCAGGTGGCGACCGAGGGCCTGCCCCGGGTTGATCGCGCCGTCGGTGGAGGTAAGGGGGCGGGTTGCCGGTTGCCGCATTGACAGCGGCTGGGGTGCCCCGTCATACTTCAACGCTTTGAAGAGCAATTCCCCGGTAGCTCAGCAGGTAGAGCAAGTGGCTGTTAACCACTGGGTCGCTGGTTCGAGTCCGGCCCGGGGAGCCAATTTGAAGTCCCTCCCACCTTTCACGCCACCGGCGCATTCCGCATTCGACTGTATCAACCGGTATCGTCTCGCTCAGTCTCGCGGGGCGGATGCGATTTATTTCGGTTCGAATCGGTGTATCGTGTCCTTATCCCCTTTCAGCTAGCGGTTTGTCAGCCCTCGGTTCGATGGGTGCGATTTCATCCGCCTGTCATGGGGCTCCGGTAGGCTCGGGCACACACCGGGCAGCGGGTCATCCAGGGCCTGACGTTTAAGACACGGGTTGGCTCCCATAAGGAAAAAGCGATATAGTTAAGCGCTTTTTTAGAACAAGTGCTGTTGTGATCTATACTTGGCCGGGGGACTTGGACCTGCATCTCAACTGGGGATCGCTATACTCGGGGTGCGTTGGCCAAGGCCAATCCGCTTATCCGGTTTACCCTACACTAAGCGACAACAACCAATTCGGAGGACTAGGGCACTATGCTTCGACAGTCATTCACCGTCGGCGTCGCCGGGCTTTTGGCATGCGCCGCAACCGCTCACGCCGCCCCGGAGGTCTCCCTCCACGGCTTCACTCAGATCACCGCCGAGCAGGGCGGCGACAGCGAAACCCAGGGAGGCGATGGATTGCTCTTCGGGGCCGATCGGGTCCGTTTGCAGACGAAGGTGACCCACACCGAAGACAAGCGCGTCTACTCGATGCTGCAGGTTGACTTCAACCAGACCGGGGCAGATCTGGTCGATAATAAGATCAAAGATGCCAAGGTGGGCTACAAGCTCTTCACCAAGGAGCCGATGGGCTTTGATCTCACGCTCGAGGCGGGTCTGCGCAAGACCCCGATCGGCATGGACTTCAATACCCCGGGTAATAAGCTCGACATCACCAAACGGGGCCTTGACAAGGCGCTCGTCTTCGAGCGTTCCGCTGGCGCCTTCGCCTACGGTGCCCTGGACGCCGGTCCCGGTGAGGTGGGGCTCGCCCTGGCCATCACGGATCAGCC
>CAYFWJ010000024.1:0-5272 GCA_964346755.1 uncultured Ectothiorhodospiraceae bacterium | reverse complement strand
ATGACCTCGCCTACTCGGGGCGTGTCAGCTACGACATGGGCGATATGTTCTACGGCGAGGTCTCCGGGGGTATCGCCTCGGTCAGTAATAGCGCGATCGAGCCCTATAACGTGATCGGCATCGGGGTCCGCTCGAAGCCGGTCGAGGGTCTGCCGCTTACCCTCAAGGGTGAATACTTGATGGCCTCCAACGTGGGTTATGTGGAGGATAACGACGAGTCGGTGTGGTACATCCACGCCGGATATGGGGTCACGCCGAACATCGAAGGCGTGGTCCGCCACTACCAGGCGGACCACGAGACCCCCGGTGGCACGGAAACGGATCTCGGCAATACGTACGTCGGCGTCAACCTGTTCGCCAATCCCGAAAAGCGTCACTACGCGCGCGTTCAGCTCAACTACATCATCGTCAGTGGCGATGATGAGGGTGCCTACAACGGGATTGCAGATCGCAGTTCGCGCTTCCACGACAACTCCTTCCTCGCTCAATTCCAGACGGCGTTTTAAGCCGGTCGTCTAGCCCGCCCGGGTGGGTCGAGTGATGGGTGCACTCGACCCACCGCCATCGCTTGCCCCCGGTCTCGATCGAACCGGTGGGCTTGCCCTCGTTGGTTGATGGTTAGGCGATTGGCCGGTACCTGACGCGAGGGATCTGAGACGGCTCGATCCCACGCGATTCGGAGGCTTCTTGCCGGCCTGGCGATTCTACGTATCGCGCCCGTCGTCAAATCGTGGTCCACTGTCCGAAATCGGGACGATGTGTGGCCCCCTCGGGGCCTGCCCCCGTTGGGACACGAGCGATGCGGTGGCTCGCTTCGTGAATTCGGATCGGCGCGGGTGATGCGTTTGACTCAGGATGTCGCCCGATTTCCTCAGTCAACCAACCCAGAGTCCTGTCCATGGTTCTCGTCGGCTCCTTGAGGTCGCCATCCGCGTCATCTCGTGGTTCCGTGTGCGTGTGCTTGCGGCCCCGACGGCCGTTTCCTCACGGTCTTGGACCGTACTGCCGAGCGCTCCGTGGCAGTCCATCCCACCTCCCTTGGCTGCGCAATCACCCCCTTTATACCTGGCAACCTCTCGGATGGCTCGGACGCATAAGCTCGAGGGGGCCGGCCGAGGCGGGCTCGATACCCCGAACGAGGGAGCCTTGGCCGCACCCATTATCCGGCTCGGCGCGATGATGCGTGTCGTGTTATCCAAGATTCGGCTTGCCCTCGGTACCGGTTGCGCCTTTTGGGCCCAGCGGCCTCGACGCACCGGTCGAAGCGGGGGCCGCTTCCGTGTGCGCGCGCGGGTGCGGGACCGCTCGCCGGCGCCCCGTCCGCCGTCCCCGTTTAACGCGGCCCCCACGATCGAGCCACAGCCCCCATCGGAGACGGAGCGGTCGTTGCTCGATACCCTGCCCGAGGGCGTTGTGCAGGTGGATTCCCGGGGGCGTCTGCAATACATCAATCGGGCGGTGGAGGCCTTCGGCGGGGTTTCGCGAGCGGATATGTTGGGCCAGCGGGCGTGGTCGTTCGTGGATCCAGCGGATCGGGCCCGGATCGCGCGGGTCCTCCACGCAGCCCGGGATGGGGGAAGCGGAGCCCCCTTCCGCTGCCGTCTCAGGCCTCGCGCCGCCGAGGCCTCCCATGGCGTTTGCGATCTGACGGGGCGTTTGATCGAGACCCCCGACGGCGCGGGGTTCGGCGTGGTGGTCAGCCTTCAGCCCGTCGAGGCCGCCGGGCCCGCGGGCCGGGATACCTCGGGTCTCGAGCGTCCGACGGTGCAGTGCTCCACGAGGCCGAGCGCCATGGCGCGGCCCGAATCCGAGGCTGGCGGCGCCGAGATCCTGGCGGTCTTGCCGTCCATCGCGGTGCAATTCCTGCGGTGTCCGCCGGATGCGGAGCCCCTCCAAGGGGCGCTCGATGGCCTCCGGGAGACGGCTGTCGCGGATGGCGTCTACGTGTTCCGCGCGGAGACGGGCGCCGACCCCCATGCCGAGATGCGCCTCGTTGAGGCATCCGAATCGGCCGCGTTCCAGGGGGCCGGCGCGGGGGCGATCCTCCAATCCGAGGTGGTTCGATGGCAGTCGAGGAGGGGCTTGGACGGGGCGGTGTCGGCCGATCCGCCCCCCTGCCCGCCTGAGGAACGGGAGCGTTTAGAGGCCGCTGGCATTCGGGCCGTGTTGGTCCTCCCCCTTCAGGCCAGCGAATCCGGGGATGGGGCCCTGGCACTGGTTCGGGGCGATCGCGCATCCCCCTGGTCGTCGACCGAGATTCGGGCCCTGGCTCAAGCGGCCGCGCTCCTCGAGGCCGGGCTGGACCATGCCCGCCCCCCGCGTGATTCGGCCCTGTATCGGGAGATCATCGCCAATGCGAACGACGCGGTGGCCATCCTGGATGCCGACGGCGTGTACCTCGAACAGAACCGCGCCCACCAACAGCTCTTCGGCCATTCCGACCCGGAACTGATGGGTCAACCGTCGCCAATCCACGGGGATGACGCCCAGTTCGAAGAGGTGAACGATTTCCTCGACGCGCTCGGGGCGTACCGGGGTGAGGTGTTGTTGTCGGATCGGCTGGGTAACCCGCTGACGGCCGATCTTTCCTCGTTCATCCTTCGCAATGCCGACGGTGCGGTCCAGCATTATGTCGATATCCTGCGGGATGTCACTGAGCGGCGCCGGATCGACGATCAGCTCCGCCAAGCGGCCATCGTCTTCGATAACACCTCCGAGGGGGTGCTGGTGTTGGACCGCCACGGACAGATCGTGGCCGCCAATCCCGCCTTCTCTGAGATCACCGGGTTGCCGGAGGGCGGGATTCGGGGGCGTTCCCCCGATCAATTGCATCTATCGGATGCCCTGTGGCGGGCGGGATCCCGCCTGTGGCGGACCTTGGCGAGCCAGGGTCGATGGCAGGGCGAGGTGACGGGGCAACGTCGCGACGGCGAACGGATCCAGCTTTGGTTGACGGTCAGCGCCGTTCATCACGCGGCCGGGGAGGTTAGCCACTACGTGGCCGTCTTCGCCGATATCTCGCCTTTGAAGGCCGCGCAAGAAGAGTTGGACTACCTGGCCCGCTACGATTCCCTGACCGGGTTACCCAACCGAATCCATTTGGAGGGTTATCTGCCCGAGGCCCTGGAGCGTGCCGCCGACGGGGGTTGGCAATTGGGCGTGGTGTTCTTGGACTTCGATCGCTTCAAGGACATCAACGACAGCCTCGGTCATCCGGTCGGTGACGGGGTGTTGCAACGGGCGAGTGCCCGCCTCAAGGATATGCTTCGGCCGCAAGATCGATTGGCGCGTCTTGGCGGGGATGAGTTCATGATCCTGCTCGAAGAGATCGCCGATGCGGGTGAGGTCGTCAAGATTGCGGAACGCATCCTCGCCGCCTTCCAGACCCCCTTTCGCGTGCAGGAGTACGAGCTGCAGGTGTCCGCGAGTCTGGGAATCAGTCTCTATCCGAGCGACGGCGACGACCCGACGGTGCTGACGCGCAACGCCGATGCCGCCATGTTCCATGCCAAGGAGCAGGGAGGGCAGCGCTATCACTTCTATACGCGGGAACTCACTGAAACGGCCAATCAGCGTGTCCAACTCGAGATGGCCTTGCGGCGGTCGCTCGAGCGCGATGATTTCTATCTTCTGTACCAGCCCCAGGTGGATCTAACGACGGGGCGAGTCTTGGGCGTCGAGGCCCTGTTGCGCTGGAACCACCCCGACGGGGAGCGGGTATCGCCGGGCCAATTCATCCCCTTGGCCGAAGAGACCGGGCTCATCTTGCCCATCGGTGAATGGGTCATTCAACAGGCCTTTCGCCAGATGGCGGCGTGGCAGGCCGCCGGCCTGCATCTGCAGCGCATCGCGATCAATGTGTCGCCGGTGCAGCTGCAGCGGGGTGAGCTGGTCAGCGTGGTCCGGCGTTCCCTCGAGGCCACGGGGGTCGATCCGGCCCGGATCGAGCTCGAAGTGACCGAGGCGGTCTTCCTGCGGGATACGCGGCGGAGCATCGAGGTGCTCAATGACCTGGAACGGATCGGTGTGCGCCTCGCGATCGATGATTTCGGGACCGGCTACTCCTCGCTGAGCTATCTCAAGCGCTTCCCGTTGCATCGCCTCAAGATCGACCAATCCTTTGTGGCGGAGATGTTGACCAACCCGAATGATGCGGCCATTGCTCGGGCGATTATCGCCCTGGGTGAAAGCCTCGGCCTGGCCGTGATCGCCGAGGGTATCGAAACCCGTCAGCATGTGGATCGCCTGCGCCGGGATGGCTGTTGGGAGGGCCAAGGGTTCCTGTTCAGTCGACCGATTCGGGGTGACGCAATCGCTGCGCTCGCCGGCGAATCCTTGTTACTCGCCGATCCCGTGCCGGGGGAATCCCGGGCTTGAGGATGAGTCGAAGGAACGCACCCGGCATCAACGGGTGAAGCGCCGATCTTGATTCGGTTATAACGAAACCCAATGGGTTACGCGCCGAATCGGCGCTACACTGCCACCCGACGCCTCGAGGCGGCTGGCGGCAGTTCCATCGGATGTCCCCGCGCTATGCCGTTCGTTTCTTCTCCGCTTCACGATGTGGGTATCGATAATGCACAGCGAAGATAAGAGCTTCATGACGAATTTTCTGATCATCCTGAGCTCACTCGTGCTCATCGCGGTGATCGCCTATTTTGCCGCTGAGCTGGCCGCGCATATCGACACCCGCCAAGCCGCGGCCCCTTCCGATGAAGTGACCGCTGCCCTCATTGAGCGACGCATCCAACCGGTGGATCAGGTCCGTGTTGCCGAGCCCGAGGCCCAGGTGGCATCGGCCGAGCCTCGCCCGGCCAGCCAGATCTACACCAACGTTTGCGCCTCCTGCCACAGCAACGGCTCGCTCGGTGCGCCGGTCAAGGGCGAGCCGGGTCCCTGGCAGCAACGCCTGGATGATCGGGGGTTGGATACCTTGGTCAGCCACGCCATCAATGGGTACAACCAGATGCCGGCTCGGGGCGGCGATTCGAGTCTGAGCGATGAGGAGGTGCGCAAGACGACGGTCTACATGCTCGAGGAGTCGGGCCTCAGCGTGGGGGGCGACGCGGAGACGGCAACCGCCGACACCGGCGCGGATGCCGCGGAGAAGGCCTCCGACGAGGACGCCGCCGAGACCGACGCGGCGTCGGGTTCGGACGGTTCGACGCAAGACGCGTCCACGGCCTCGACCTCGGGGGGGACAACGCCGCCCACCTCGCGTGATGCCTCCGGTGGATCCGAGGCGGCCTCCACGGCGGATGATGCCGCGGAG
>CAYFWJ010000023.1:0-32613 GCA_964346755.1 uncultured Ectothiorhodospiraceae bacterium | reverse complement strand
TATCTCCCTCGCTCCCTCCCCCCTATGGTGGTGGGTGTCCTAATCTTAATCTTGCTCTTTTGAGTGGCCCCAGCATGACCTGTTGGGACGGTTGTCGTCTCGAATCATCCCATGATCTTGAAAACCAAGGATCACCCCCCAATATAATCGGGATCCGTGGTTGCTGTTCGGCTGATTCGACGGCTCCCCCCAGCGAGGTACATGCATCCATGAAGATTGCGCAGGTTGCCCCCCTCCACGAGCGTGTTCCGCCCAAGACCTATGGGGGAACGGAACGCGTCGTGCACTACCTGGTCGAGGCCCTCGTGCGCAAAGGACACGAGGTCACCTTGTTCGCCAGCGGTGACGCTCAGACCTCCGCCGAACTGCGACCGGTCATCCCAGAGGCGATCCGACTCGCGCCGGTTGCCCGAGATCCGCTCCCGTGGCACCTGCTGCAACTTGCCCAGGTGGCACGGGAGGCCGAGGATTTCGACGTGATTCACTTCCACACGGATCTGCTGCATCTCCCGTTGTGGCGTTATCGGGCTACTCCGCACCTGACAACGCTGCACGGGCGTCTCGATCTCCCAGATCTAAAACCCATTTACACGGAATTCTCGGAGGCCCCGGTCGTTTCCATCGCCGATCATCAGCGGGAACCCCTCCCCATGGCCGGCTGGATCGGGACGGTCTACAACGGTCTGCCCCGCGATGCTTATACGTTCCGGGCTGATCCCGGGGATTATCTTGTGTTCTTGGGCCGTTTATCCCCGGAGAAGGGGGCCGAAGATGCCATCGATATTGCCCTGGCTGCGGGAATTCCCCTCAAAATGGCCGGGAAAGTCGACATCGTCGACAAGGCGTATTTCGCGGATCGGATCCGCCCCAAACTCGAACATCCGCTGATCGAGCTCGTCGGCGAGGTGGATGAAGCGGGTAAAAACGAGCTCCTCGGAGGCGCGTTGGCCATGCTGTTCCCCATTGCCTGGCCGGAGCCCTTCGGTTTGGTCATGATCGAATCCATGGCCTGCGGTACGCCGGTGGTAGCCTACCCTCGGGGATCGGTGCCCGAGATACTCCGCGATGGTGAAACCGGATTCTTGGTGGATTCCGTACCCGCGGCCGTTCAAGCCTTGAGACGCATCCTTCAACTCGACCGACGGCGCTGCCGAGAAGAATTTGCTCGCCGCTTCACGGCCGAACGAATGGCTGAAGACTACCTCGCCCTCTACGCGGACCGAATCCGCGAACACGCAGCCCCTCCGACGGCCCTGGGGCGTCTCAGTGGCCCAAGCACCGCTCGAGATGCCGCGCCAGCCCCCTTGCCCGACACACCGCTAACGGCTCATGAGGCTGGCGCGGAGGATTTCCGGCGCGTCCCGGCGAGCGGCCACTGAGTGCAGGAAGGTAAATCATGGAACCTATCCAGATTGGCGATCATTGGTACATCGCGGCGAATTCGGCCGGGGTTGACGATCGCACCCGCGTACTGAAGTCGGACGATAGTTTCGCAGTGTTCAGTCGGCCGGGCGAGATCCAGACGATCGGTTTTGGGGAACAGGGTTTGTACTTCCTTGGGACGCGACATCTTTCCCGATGGCAGATCCGTCTGGAAGGTCGGGAACCCGTGCTGTTGAACTCGACGATCCAGCTCGACAACAGTCGACTTGTGGTCGATCAGACCACCTCCGATCTGCATCTGGATAACGGGCTCAGCGTTCCAGCGGGCTCCCTTCACCTCAACCGCGAGCTCGCCACGCACGAATCGACCTTGACCGAGCGATTGACGCTGGTCAACTATCACCCAGAACCTCGCTCCATCCGCTTAGAATATCGTTTCGGGGCGGATTTTGCCGACGTCTTTCAGGTTCGCGGCGTCCAGCGCACAGAGCACGGCAAAAGCGAGAAGCCACAACGGACGGATCGGACGGTTGTTTTGACCTATCACGGCCTCGATGGGGTTACACGCCGGACCCGAATTGCCTTCTCACAGAGCCCCGAATTGTTCGAGGGCGACCGGGCGTGTTTCACACCGCGTCTGAAGGCGGGGGATCAGTTCAACCTCGAGGTCACCGTGGCTTGCGCGAGCGGACAACCCTATTTCTGCGTTGCCAGCCACGACGTCACGCTCGATTCCATCGGCCGCAAGCTCGCTGCGGTCGAAACGGCCTGGGCCCGGGTCAACACGGACAACGAGCAGTTCAATGATTGGCTGAACCGTTCCAGCGCCGATCTACAGATGCTCATCACCCACACGCGGTATGGGCTTTATCCCTACGCTGGCGTGCCGTGGTTCTCGACCCCTTTTGGTCGAGATGGGTTGATTACCGCCCTTCAGACCCTCTGGGTACAGCCGGCCATCGCCGAAGGCGTCTTGAACTTCCTCGCGGCCACTCAAGCGAGTGAAACGGATCCGACCGTTGAGGCAGAGCCCGGTAAGATTCTCCATGAGTTGCGCGAGGGAGAGATGGCAGCCCGCGGCGAGGTCCCTTTTCGACGTTATTACGGGAGTGTGGATGCGACCCCGCTGTTCGTCATGCTCGCCGGACGCTACTATCAGCGAACTGGCCGAGCCGCGTTAATCCAGAACGTGTGGCCCGCGATTGCGGCGGCAATGGGCTGGCTTGAAGAGCGGATGGGCGTCGACGGTTTGCTAACCTACGCCCGGAGCGGCAACCAGGGCCTCGTCCACCAAGGGTGGAAGGATTCGGATGCCGCGATCTTCCACCGCGACGGACACATACCCCCACCGCCGATCGCGCTGTGTGAGGTCCAAGGGTATGCCTACGCCGCCTTTCACAATGGGGCGAATCTTGCCGAACGATTGGGATACTGGGATCCGGCCAAGCGGTGGCGGGCGCGGGCCGAACGGCTACGCGAGGTCGTCGAAGCCAGTTTTTGGCAAGAGGAACTCGAAACGTACGCCATGGCCGTCGATGGGGACGGCCAACCCTGTGCCATTCGAAGCTCGAATGCGGGGCATTTGCTGTTCACGGGGCTTGCGACTCGGGAACGCGCCCAACGGGTAGCGGCGACCCTGTTGGACCCGGCGAGCTACAACGGCTGGGGTGTACGGACCGTCGCCGCCGGTGAGCCAGGCTACAACCCGATGTCCTACCACAACGGCTCGGTTTGGCCCCACGACACCGCGTTGATTGCGGCCGGCTTGTCCCGCTATGGATTGCAGGACGCGAGCCTCACCCTGCTCGAGGGGCTGTTCAATGCCTCCATTCTGATCGATCTGCATCGGCTACCGGAGCTCGTGTGCGGGTTCCCGCGCCGCCAGGGTCAATCCCCCACCCGCTACCCGGTAGCCTGTTCGCCGCAGGCCTGGGCAAGCGGCGCCGTGTTCCTGATGGTCGAGGCCATGCTCGGGCTGCATTTCGAGGCGGCGTCTCCCCATATCCGCCTACGTCATCCTCGACTCCCGGCCTATTTGGGCTGGCTCGAGGTGAAAGGATTGCACTACGGAGACGCCGAGATCGATCTCGTCGTGCGCCGCCACGGGTCCGATGTCTCGGTGACTGTCGAGCGTCGCCGCGGGGAGCTTGACGTCAGTGTGATCCACTGACTCGTCAGGCCTCGGTTGTAACCCCCGACCTCCCGTCCCCAGGTACCGATTATGCGTGGGATGCGCGGATCGCCGATCAGGGAGGGGACGCTTCCCGTGACGCCAAACAACTCGACGAACCACCGCGTCTCCGAGACGAAGCCCCCGTAGACGCAGTGGCAGGGGCGCACGTTGCACGAGCGGATCCTTGAGCTGACCCACCGGATCCTCGAAGAGGTCCCACTCACGGATGCCATGGAGGAGCCGCTCTAGGGTGTGCAAGCTGAACGATACAGACGTCGATGGGATCCTGGAGGGCCCGGGAGCATCGCCTCCACGAACCATTGGTTCAACGGGGACACCGTTTCAGCAGCGACGGTTTCTGGGCGAAGGCCGAGGCGGGTGAGACGAGCCTGGACGAGATCGGCGCCCTCGCCTAAGGTCTTCCGCCCGAGCGATGCGCCTCGACCTCCTCGCCCGTCGCCTCAGACAATCGCTCGGATCAGGGGCTTCGGCGAGTCGGGTCCCACGCGCGCCGAGCGGCGTGGACACCGGACCGAGCCCCGTGGACACGCATCGACTTGTATTCAGGGGTCCGAAACCCGTACCCTTCGAATCGCCTCGGGTCGGTTACGCGCCTATGAATCCATCCGGGGCCTGATCCGTGACCCCTGCCGGAGCCGATCATGCATCGCCAACAACTGTTGGACCTCCTCGAGAACTACCGGACGCGATTCATGGACGAGGCCGCGATGGTGCAGCGCACCTGCGACTTCGTGCGAGCCCACGCGAATTGCTTCGATCGCAGCCTGCTTCACGGGCACGTGACGGGGTCGGCGTGGGTGGTGAATCCCACCTCCAGTCATGTGCTGATGATGCATCACCGCAAGCTCGATCGTTGGCTGCAGCTGGGTGGCCATGCCGATGGTGATGCCGACATCGTTCGGGTCGCCATGCGCGAGACCGCCGAAGAGGCAGGGGTGGATATCCGGCACATCCGACTCGTCAGCGAGACCCCGTTCGACGTGGACATCCACATCGTGTACCCCACTGCGATGGATCCCCGGCACGAACACTACGACATCCGGTTTTTGCTCGAGCTCGACGATTGCGTGCCCCTGTGCGGCAACGATGAATCCCATGAGGTGTTGTGGGTACCGCTCGGTGAGGTGCTGCGGCTCAATAATGATCGTTCGGTGTATCGCATGCGGGAGAAGACCCGCGACCCGCGCCGCGGCGGGTGATCGCCGCGCTTCACCCGTCGCCTATACGCCCTTGCCAGGGAGCCTGATACCGCCTCCATGATCCAGCTCCGCACCTACGTCTACATCGATTCGCTCCAGCCCCAGCTGGCCGAGTACATGGCCACCGCCTCCCAGGGGTTCCTCCCCATTCCGGGCAATGCCTGCCTGTGGATCGAGGTGGCACCGGGCATGGCCATCCACCGCCTCACGGACATCGCGTTGAAGTCCACCAACGTGCGCCTCGGCCAGCAGGTGGTGGAGCGGGCCTTCGGCTCCATGGCCCTTTATCACCGGGATCAGAGCGATGTCCTCCAGGCGGGGCAGAGCGTACTCCATGAGCTTCGCGTGGAGGAGGACAGCCGGATCAAGTGCGAGGTGGCCTGGAACGAGATCATCCGCGGCATGACCCCCGATCATGCGGTGCTCATCAACCGACAGGACCGCAAAGGTTCGATGATCCTCCCGGGGCAAAGCATGTTCATCCTTGAGACGGAGCCCGCAGGCTATCTGATCTTGGCCGCCAATGAGGCGGAGAAGGCCTCGAGTATCACCTTGGTCGATGTGAAGGCGGTTGGGGCCTTCGGCCGACTGACCCTGGTCGGTCGGGAGTCCGAGGTCAGCGTCGCAGCGCGGGCGGCCCGCCAGGCGGTGGAGCATCTCTCGGGGGGTCGGGAGGCCTCCGGCAGTCGCACCTGAGGGGATGATCGCGGCGTTGCCGCAACGGCGGTACGTCGCGGCTTGACAAGCGCCGTTGCCCATCTACGGCCCGTACTGCCGATCCCCTGACCCCACGCGGTTCTGTAGGCCTTTGCGAAGCGCATCCCAGGGCAAGATGAGCAAGGAGAGCCCAAGCACCCAGGCCCATTCCATCGGTGTCAGGCCCACGGTCCTCAACACCTCGCCCCCGAAATACGTGAACAGGATCTGCAGACCAACGATCCCGGTTACCACGATCAGGAACATGGGGTTCTGGTGCAGATGCTCGAACAGCTGCACTCGCCCGGTTCTGGCATTGAATTTATTGAAATTATTGATGAAGACGAAGAAGGCGAAGAACCCCGTCAGGTAGGCCGCGTGGCTGTGGAAGCGCTGCTCGATCCAGGGGCTGGTCAGGAAGAACAGGCTGAGCCCGGCGATACCAAGCCCTCCGACGACGATCGCCGAGGTCATGCCCGGGGTCATCAGCGGCGCGCCACGGGCGATCGGTGGGACGTGCATATAGCGCCGCAGCGCCGGCTCACCGGCGAAGGCCAGGGCGGCGAGCGTATCCATGATGAGATTGATCCACAGGAGCTGGATCAGGGTCAGTGGGAAGTCATAGCCGATGAACGGCCCGAGGAAGACCACCAGCAGCGCCGACAGGTTGACGGTCAACTGGAAGACCAAGAACTTGCGAATGGACCGGAACAGCGTCCGCCCATAGAGCACGGCGCGGGTGAGCGAGGCGAAATTATCGTCGAGTATCACCACATCGCCGGCCTCTTTGGCCACCTCCGTCCCACTGCCCATGGCGAAGCCGACATCGGCGGTGCTCAAGGCCGGTGCGTCGTTGACCCCGTCACCGGTCATACCAACCACCCGATCTTCCCACTGCGCTACCCGCACTAACCGATTCTTATCCTCCGGCAGGGCTCGGGCGATCACCCGCAACCGCGGCAGAAGCTCCGCCAGCTCGACATCGGAACGAGTGGCTAGGTCGTCGGAATCCAGGATCAGGGCATCCGCCCGATCCAATAGACCCAACTCGCTGGCAATGGCCGCGGCGGTGCTGCGTCGATCGCCGGTTAGCATCACGACCTGGATGCCGGCCGCTTGAGCCTCGGCGACCGCCCCAGGCGACTCAGCCCGAATCCCATCCCGCAGCGCCGCCACGGCGACGAGCCGAAGGGTCTCCGGCAGCGGGTCCGAGGCGTCCAGATCCGACGGGGTATCCGCCTCAGCCAAGGCGATCAACCGCATCGAACGTTCCGCCAGGCCCTCCAGTGCCGTCTCGACCCCGGCGCGGTCGAGGGGCTGCACTGTGCCGTCCGCGGCCAAGGCGGTGGTGCAACGGCTCAGCAATCGTTCCGGAGCCCCCATCACCAGGGTCTGCACCCCCCGCTCCGTTGGTTCGTCGAGTTGGGCGATGGCGTACTGGCGGGCACTGGTGAACGGTCGTTGAGCGAGGACGCGGGCCCTCGGGTCCCCGGTATCCCGGGGCAAGAACCCGTTCACCAAGGCACGCTCGGTCGGGTTGGCCCCGATCAACACCCCGTCCGCCCCACGCGCCGATTGTCGGTTGGCCTGTACCACTCGGGCCGCAGCCCGCGCCACCGGCGGGGCGAGTCCGTCCGCCGCCGGATCCTGGACCGTCGCCTGCCCGTCGACCACGGCACTCAGGGTCAAGGCCCCCGTGGTCAGCGTCCCGGTCTTGTCGGTATAGAGGAGATCCAGGCTTCCGGCTGCCTCGATACCCAGCAGTTTGCGGACCAGTACATGATCCCGTCGCAGCCGGCTCATGTTAGCCGCTAACACAATGGCGACCATCATTGGCAGGCCCTCGGGGACTGCCACCACGATGATGATGATCGCAAGGATGGCCGCCTCCACGGCATCGCGCACCAGGGTGAGACCATCGGCCAGATAGGCCGCCATCGCCTCGGCCTGGAACCCCGTGTCGAGGACCGCGTGTTTAAACAAGAACGCTGCGGCGATGGCCACGGCACCGATCGTCCCGAGGCGACTGATGCGCCCAGCTAGCCGACCGAGCTTGAGTTGCAGGGGGGACAAACGCCCCGCCCCGTGGAGAGACTGGGCGATGCGCCCATAGCGCGTCGCGTCCCCAACGCGCTCGACAAACATCTGGCCCGATCCCTCGAGGACGACCGCCCCGCGTTGTAGGGTCACCGTCTCGTCTTCGCCCTCGCCCGCCGACCGGAGCTTTGGGGTCGACTCGCCGGTCAGGGCAGCCTCATCCAGGACCAGCCGACCCTCGACCAGCCGGCCGTCGGCGGGCACCTTATCGCCCGCCTGCAACCAGACGGCATCGCCCACGACCAGCTCCTCGATATCCCGCTCCTGGGGCTGGCTGTCGCGATAGACCTTGACGCGCATCCGGCTGGCCTCGGCGAGCAGCGCCTGGAAGGCGTTTTCGCTGCGGTGCTCCGAGAGGGTAGCGACCCATGTGGCGATCGCCACGGCCACCGCGATGCCAACGGCCTCTAACCACTCGGCATAGCCGAAGGCGGACAAGGTCAGGATGATCCCGAGGGCAACAAGCAGGATGCCGATGAGGGGATCCCGGAGATTGCCGAGGAACTTGGCCCACAGGCCGGCCCGAGGCGGTGGTGTGAGCCGGTTGCTGCCATGGCGCTGGCGAGCGGCGACCACGTCGCGTTCGCTCAGACCCGGCGCGGCCTCGGCGGGAGGAACGGATTGCATACGCAGGACTCCGACGCGTGCTAGGATTTCGCCCCAATCGACGTTCGGGTGCTTGCCTCGGCCGCACGGCGGCTGACGTTCGGGGGGCAGTGCCGCTGACTCAGCCATGCCTATGCCGGATCCCTACCGCGCGGCGGACGCCGCCTTCATCATCGGGCCGGAGGGGCGGCTCGCCGCCGCCATCCCCCGTCCCTCCCCGAACTGGGACCGGCGTCCCCCGGGACAGGCCGTGGAGTTGATCGTCGTCCATGGGATCAGCCTCCCACCGGGCGAATTCGGCGGTCCCTGGATCGACGCCCTTTTCCTCAACCGGCTCAACCCTCAAGCCGATCCGCGTTTCGCCGGACTCGCGGGCCTACGGGTCTCGAGCCATCTGGTCATTCGACGGGACGGGATGCTGTACCAATATGTGCCTTTTCCGGGCCGGGCCTGGCACGCCGGTGCCTCATCGTATCAAGGGCGTGCGCGTTGCAACGACTTCGCCGTCGGCATCGAGCTCGAAGGTGTGGACGAACGCCCGTACACGGACGCGCAATACGTCGCGCTGACCCACGCGATCCGGGCCTTGTGGCGGGCCTATCCCGCCTTGCCCCACGAGGCGGTTGTCGGCCACGCCGACATCGCCCCGGGCCGTAAGACCGATCCCGGCGCGGCCTTCGACTGGGGACGTCTCCACGCCGGCCTTCGGGGCGGGTCACGATGAGCGACGGGCTGATCATCCTCGCGGTGCTCCTCGCCGACGCCTCCCTCCCGCGGGAGACCCCGTGGCGCCAGCCCCAAACCGTGCTCACGACCTATCTGCACCTGTGGCGTCGTCGACTCGCTAGGCCGGGCACCGTCGAACCCCCCTGGGAAATCGTGGCAACCCTGCTTCCCCCCGTCATCGGGGTCTTGATCCTGCAGTCGATCGCCGGTTGGGATCGCGGGCCACTGGCCGCCGCGTTCTCGATACTTGTCCTATTCGCCACCCTCCATTACCGGCGCCTGGACGGGGATGTGGAGGCCTATGTGCAAGCGCTGGAGGGGGGGAATCCTCGGGCTCTACGGGCTTACGCCCACGATCTCGCCGACCAGGAGGTACCGGAACCCAATGCCCCCAATGCGGCGACGGTGATCGGTGGGATCTTCACCCGGGCGAACCGCGAGTGGAGCGCCGTGATCTTCTGGTTCGTCCTGCTCGGTCCGATGGGGGCGGTCATGCAGCGCTTGAGCGTGGAAATGAGCCGAACCGAGTGGATGGGCCCGGAGTATCGACCCTTCGCGCAACAACTCCAGGCCGTGTTGGCCTGGGTGCCGGCGCGACTCATGGGCCTCACCTTCATTGCGATCAGCCCGCACCGTGAGCGCATCCGGCTTGCCTGGACCGAGACCGCCCAACGGGCCTTCGCCTCGATGCCGGCGCGCAATCGCGCCCTCTTGAGCGGGTTGGGGCTCGCGGCCCTCGGACCGCATCGCGACGACGAGGCCGTGCGGGTCCGGCGGAGTCGCGGTCTGATCCTACGCACCTTGGTGTTGTGGATCATCGTTCTAATCGTGCTCGGCGCCATCCTCTAGGGGCGCCCCCGGCCCCCGGTGGACCGCCTTCCCGGCAAGGCAAGGCGTGCCGCCCGCAAAACCGTTCATGAGGGGTCCCGCTCGGCCCCGTGGAGGATGGCGTAGGGGCGGGCGATGGCGGCGAGGAGATCCGCCAGGGCGAAATGGCGGGACCAGCGCTGGGCCTCGCGCCCGTCGAGGAACAAGCAGACGGTGGGCACCGAGAAGACGCCCGACTGCCCAGCCACGGCCGGGGCGTCGGCACAATCAACAGCGGCCAGGGGCAGCTCGGGGAAACGCTCACCCAGGCGCGCCGACAGCGCGGGCACCAATCCGTCACAGGCGGCGCATCCGGGCTGGGTGAACAGGACCAACCCGATGGGGTGTGCGGCGATCCAGTCCGCGAGCGCCACCGGGGTGTCCAGGCCATGGAGAGATTCTGGGGACATCGCGGGCCTCATCCGAGCCGTAGGGCATAGCCGACTCAACCGGTTCAGGAATTCCTGATTCCATCAGTCAATTTTCTAGGGGCGACGAAAAGATTGATTGCTTGAACAAACGAAAAGGGGCTAGCGTCAACGGATAACCCGAACCACGAGGCGATCTCGATGAAACGCCACCCCGTTTGTCGCCGCTGCATCCTCAAGACCACCTGTGGCAATCTGCCCAACTACTGCCTTTGGGTTAATTACACAGCGATCGCGAGTGTCATCGTGTTCGTGGGCTTTTTAGCCTTCACCGGCGTACCACAGGCCGATTATGCCCCCACAGAACCCCGCGAGGACGCCCTCAACGGCCGGCCCGAGGGATCCGCGCCGGGTATCTTGCCCATCGGGGATACCCCACCGGAGGGGGTTGTTCCGCAAAACGCCGAGCGGGAATCGCTCTAGACGAGCGCCTGTCGAATGCGTTCGTGCAAACCGGCATCATTGGCGGCCAAGACCGAGCAGGTCATGAGATCGACGGGACCACCCGCGAGGTCGGTGAACACCCCGCCGGCCTCGGTCACGATGACGCTGAGTGCGGCGATATCGAGGATATTCAGATCCGACTCGATCACGGCCTCGAGCCGCCCTGAGGCCAAGAGGTGGTAGTGCAGAAAGTCCCCAAAGCCACGGACCCGGTCCGCCTCGGCGATCAGCGGGGCCAATCGGCCCCAACGGGCATCCTGCGCCAGGGACCGAGGGTTACCGAGCGACAGGGTCGCGTCACCGAGCGTGGTGATATCGCTCACGCGAATCGGGGACTCATTAAGGTAGGCGCCACGACCGCGCTCCGCATAGGCAAGCTCACCGTACTCGGGTGCGTTCGAGACGCCCAACACCAATGTACCCTCGCGCATCAAGGCAATCTGGGTCGAGAAGAACGGATAGCCGCGAACAAAGCTCTTGGTTCCATCGATCGGGTCGACCAACCAGACCGATGGGGCCTCGGCGTTGTGCTTGCCCCCCTCTTCACCGTAGAACCCGTAGTCCGGAAAGCGCTGCATCAGGATCGTTTTGATGGTGTCTTCAGTGGCGATATCCGCTTCGGTCACCGGGGTCGTGTCGCCTTTGGTGTCCACGCGAAAGCCCTCCCGGTAATAGCGACGAATGACCTCATCGGCGGCACGAGCCGCTTCGAGTGCGGCGGTCAGTTCCGGACTCAACAACATGGTGGTTATAACCTCCAAAATAAAAACGGGGGCGGGCGGTCTCGGTCGGTGGGGCGGGCAACCACTCGAGCCGATGCGATGCGCCAGCCCACCCCGCCGTCGAATTAACGGCGGCGTGGGCTTCGAGGGGCTCGACCAACGAACGATTCGCATGCGGGATGGCCGCGTGTTGGCGATCGCCCGGTACGGCGTCCCGGGGGGCGAACCCGTGGTCTATTGCCACGGCGTCCCGGGTTCCCGCTGGGAGGCCGCACTCCTTCATCCGACGGCTCAGGCCTTGGGATGCACCGTCATCACGTTTGATCGCCCGGGTCTCGGTCGATCGGATCGACAGGCGGAGCGATCGGTGGCGGCGACGGCGGACGACGTCAGGGATCTGGCGGACGCCCTCGGCCTCGAGGCGTTTGCCGTGGTCGGTGTCTCCGGCGGCGCCCCCCACGCGGCCGCATGTGCAGCGAATCATCCAGATCGGGTGCAAGCCTGCGCCCTGGTCGCGGGACTCGCCCCGATTCAGGCCCTCGGTCGGGGTCCCGTCGGTCTCTCGGAGCGCTTGCTGGCCCAGGCAGCGCGGCATCCCAAGCGCATCCAGCACCTGGCGCGGCGGGCGGCAAAGCCGGCCCGCTGGTCGGCGCGTGCGGCGATCACCGCCCTCCAGTGGCGGGTCGACGCGAGTGACCGTTCGGTTCTACGGCGGCCCGCCGTCGGGCGGGTCCTGAGCGCTTCGTACGCGGAGGCTTTCCGCGCAGGAGGCGGAGGTCTTGGGGACGAGTTGATCGCCTTGACCTCGCCTTGGCGAGTGGATTGTACCGCGATTCGCTGTCCCGTCCAGGTATGGCACGGTCAACGGGATCGGATCGTCCCGCCGGATCACGCCGCCTGGTGGGCGGGCCAACGCCCGCGAGCCGAGGTTTGCCCCGAATCAGAGCTTGGGCATTTCGCCCTACCGATCGACCGCGCCGCTTCGATCCTCCAACACCTCCTGGCCGCACGAGCCCTCTAGCCCTGCCGCGTCTCCAGCTCCTCCCAACGGGCATAGCGAGCGCTCAATGAATCGTTCAATTCGTCGACGCGGCGCTTAAGGGCGGCGATGGAGGCCCCGTCGGCCTCGCGGTACTGTTGCGGATCGGCCAGTTGTGCTTGCAGTCCCTCGAGCTCGTCCTCCAACGCCTCGATCTGCTCGGGCAGTGAGGCGAGCTCCCGCTGCTCCTTGTACCCCAGTTTCTGGGGCCGGCCGCTGCGGGCCGCTCCGCTCGGCGGCTCGTCCCGTTTCTCCGAGGCGCTGGCCCGTTTCGGGACGGCGGATTGGGGCCCTTCGGGGGATGGCTCCGCAGCCCAGTCGGAGTAGCCGCCGACCACCTCCCGAACACGACCGTTCCCCTCGAGGCCGATGACACTGGTCACGACGTGGTCGAGGAAGGCCCGGTCGTGACTGATCACGATCAATGTACCCGGGTATTCGAGGAGTCGCTCCTCCAAGAGCTCCAGGGTCTCGGCGTCCAGGTCATTAGTTGGCTCGTCCATGACGAGCAGATTCGAGGGTCGAGAGAACAGGCGCGCCAGGAGGAGGCGGTTGCGTTCCCCGCCGGAGAGGGCCCGCACTGGGGTACGCCGGGCCCGATCCGGGGCGAACAGGAAATCCTGCAGGTAGCTCATGATATGTCGCTCGCGCCCGCCGATGGTGAGGGTCTCGCGGCCGTCGGCAACGTTGTCCAGGGCCGTCGCGTCCAGGTCGAGTTGTTGCCGGTATTGATCGAAGTAGGCGATCGCCAACCGGGTCCCGTGGACCACGCGTCCTTGCTCCGGGGGCAACTCGCCGAGCAACAACTGTACTAGGGTGGTTTTGCCCGACCCGTTGGGCCCCACGATGCCGACCCGGTCGCCCCGCAGCAGCGTCGTGGAGAAATCCTCGACGATCGGTTGCCCCGCCCAGCGGAAGCTGAGATGCTCCGCCTCAATGACCCGTTTACCCGAGGCCGCCGCCTCGTTGCCCCGCAGATTGGCCTGACCGGTCACCTGACGGCGCGCCTGGCGCTCGGCGCGCATGTTCTGGAGTTCCCGCACACGTCCCTGGTTGCGGGTGCGGCGGGCCTTGACCCCCTGGCGGATCCAGGCCTCCTCCTGGGCGAGGCGCCGATCGAATTCCGCTTGTTGTTGCGCCTCGGCGTGCAAGCGTTCTTCCTGCCGACGCACGAAGTTCCCGTAGTCGCCGTCGTAGCGGATCAACCGGCCGCGATCCAGCTCCAGCACCCCTTGGGCGATACGTTCGAGGAATCGGCGATCGTGGCTGACCGTCAGCACGGCCCCCGGGAATTCCCGGATCAAGTCTTCGAGCCACTGGATCGATTCAATATCCAGGTGGTTGGTGGGCTCGTCGAGGATTAACAGGTCCGGATCGCGAACCAGGGCCCGGGCCAAGAGCACGCGGCGACGAGCCCCCCCGGAGAGCTGGTCGACGGTCGCCTCCGGCTCCAGGCGTAATCGGGTCAGGACGGTCCGCGCCCGTTGTTCCACCTGCCAGCCGTCGATGGCCTCTAACTCATGCTGGACTTCAGCCAGGGCGTTCCAGCGACTCGCGTCGCCTTCGGCCAATTGCTGGCTCAGGGTCTGGTAACGCTCCAGGAGGCGTGCCGCCTCCGGCAATCCGCCCGCGACGTAGACCAGCACGGAATCGGTTATGCCCTCGGGGACCTCCTGCTCGAGATGGGCGATGGTCGCCCCGTCGGCCCGCCACACCTGACCGGCGTCGGCCGACGCCTCGCCGGTGATGATGCGCAGCAGCGTACTCTTGCCCGCCCCGTTGCGCCCGACCAGGGCGAGGTGCTCCCCGGCGTGAACCGCAAGCTCCAGACCCTCGAACAGCGGTGGCTCCCCGAGATGCAGCCCAACCCCATCGAGTCGCAGGATCAGCTCAGCCGCCATCGGGGGGCTCTCCGGATGGGGCAGGATCGCCGCCCGTGGACTCGAGGCGGTGCCAACGCCCGTTCGTCAGGGCCTCGACCCCGGGGTAATCGTTTTTATAGGCCATCTTGCGGCATTGCTGGATCCAGTAGCCCAAATAGACATGACTCAACCCTCGGGCGCGGGCGGCCTCGATCTGCCAGAGGATGGCAAACGACCCAAGACTGCGTGCCTCCGCCTCCGGGGCGAAAAACGTGTACACCGCGGACAAGGCATTGGGCAGGCGGTCGACGACCGTGACACCGAGCAGGGCGTCGGGCGTGCGAAACTCGACGAACCAGGTCTCGACCCAGTGCGCGGTCAAAAAGCGCCGGTAGTCGTTGGGGTCCGGTTCGTCCATGCCGCCCTGGGCATGGCGCTGGTTGACGTAACGGGCGTACAATCGAAAATGCTCATCTCGTGGCTGACTATCCCGGATACGCACGATGAGGTCCTGGTTGCGGCGCCACGTCCGTCGGTGGCGCCGTCGGGACTCGAAATCCCCGACGGGGATGCGGACCGGGATACAGGCCTCACAGGCCGGGCAATGGGGGCGGTAAACATGCTCGCCGCTGCGGCGGAAGCCCCGTTGCAGGAGCCATTCATAGGCCTTGCCGTTGACCGGGAGGGTGGGATCAAGCACCAGATTGACCGACTGCCGATCGGGCAGATAGCCGCAGGCGTGCGGGATCGATAGGTAAAATTCAAGGGTATGGCTGGTTTCAGGGCGCATAAGATCGAGGTCCCTGCCGAAGGATCGCGGAGTCGCATCGATGGGTGACCATCAAACGCAACCGGAAGGGATCTTTATCGGATTATTATCGGGTACGAGTTTGGATGCAGTCGACGCGGCCGCGTTCCGATTCGAACCGACCTTTGCGACGCTGGCCACGCACGTCCACCCCTATCCGGCGGACTTGCGCCGGGCCGTGATCGCGGCGCTAACGACACCCGACGCTGTGAGGATAGCGCGGCTTGGCGAGTTGGACAACGCGATCGGGGGGCTCTTCGCCGAGGCCGCCGCGGCCTGCCAGGCCAAACTGGGGACGATGGCCGCGCAGGTGGTCGGTATTGGCAGTCATGGGCAGACCCTCTGGCATGCACCGGATGACGAGCCGCCCTTCACGTGGCAGATCGGCGACCCCAATCCCATCGTCGAGCGCTGCGGCTGCCCGGTCGTGGCCGATCTGCGCCGGCGTGATATGGCGGTGGGCGGACAAGGTGCCCCGCTGGCGCCGGGTTTTCACGCGTGGCGATGGCGGGTTCCGGGGCGGACCCGCGTCGTACTCAATCTCGGTGGAATCGCCAATGTGACCCGCCTCCCCGCCGACCCCCATCAGCCGGTGCGGGGCTACGATACGGGTCCGGCGAATACGTTGATGGATGCCTGGTGTCAGCGCTATCGGGACGAGCCCTTCGATCGGGACGGGGCCTGGGCCGCCTCGGCGCGTCCCGATCCCGGGCTGCTCGCCCGGCTCGAGGCGCATCCCTTTTTCACGCGACCCGCGCCCAAGAGTACCGGGCGCGAGACCTTCAACCTCGCCTGGCTCGATGCGGAGCTCAAGGCTTACGCCGGCGCCCTGTCACCGGCGGTTGTTCAATCCACGCTCGCGGAACTAACCGCCCGAAGCATCGCCTCAGCGCTGCAACAGGAACAAGCCGAAGAGGTCGTTGTGGGGGGTGGCGGCGTCCACAATGGCGCACTCATGGCACGCCTGCGTGCGCTGACCCCCAGGCCCCCAGCGATCCAGAGCAGTGCCGCATGGGGGCTGGATCCGGACTGGGTCGAGGCGGCCGCCTTTGCCTGGATCGCGCGCAATACCCTAGCCGGCGTTCCCAGCAATCTGCCGTCGGTGACGGGCGCCAACCGGCCGGTGGTTTTGGGGGGAATCTATAATCCCTGAGCGGGCGGCGCGGCGAGCGGCTTCCTTAATGCTCGATCGGTCAAGCGAAGGATCCCGACGCATGGGGACGAAAGGACATGCTCAAGCCTGCGATCGTCCTGGTCGCGGCCTGAACGGACCGCGACCGGGGCCCTGAAGCCGGGTCGGTCTCGGGTCACGTCCCTGCTTCAGCCGATCCTCTAGGGCGTCCCGCCCGACAACAAGTCATCGCAGGCTTGATCGCTGTCTGGGACGGTTGCATTGTCGAAGGCGGTCGGGGCATTGCCGGTCCAGTCGACGAGCTCACCGCCATAGTTGAAACGGTAGTCGGTGTTGTTCCCGGTCCCACCGACGATCTTGGCGACGAGCCCCTCCTCGATCCCAGCGATCTCGGCGGTGACCAGCACGACCCGGTCCGAGCTCCGCCACCAGGATCCGGCATCGGCCTTGAGGGAATCGGGCTCGGCCGGATCCTCGCTCACCGTGCTCGCCGGATCATCCGGATCATCCCGATTCTCATACTGGACACAGACATCCAAGTCACCTCGTGAATCGCCTGGATTTCCCTGGAAGAACAGCGCAGCCGAACCCTCAATGGTTTCCCCGTTGATCGCGTCGACAATCGCCACGGTAATGGCCTTCCCCCCGAGGGTTTCGAAGGTTGGCGCCGTCGCGGGGATCGTCAACGCCTCATCGATCGACGTCGTGTCGGTGAAATCAATGGTACCGTCGGTAAAATCGCGCTCGGCTGCTGCAGCCGTGTCGACGTCGCTTTCCCCGAGGGCGCGCAGATAGGTCGCGTTCTCCAGTTGGTTCAAGGCCTCATCGATATCGGCATCATCGAAAGTCGTTTCGCCTGCATCGATCGTCTCGCCGATTTTCTGCCGCACCACATCGACCCCCCGGGCGACGCCCAATGCCTCCTCCTGGTCGAACGGTGTCCCAATCGTCTGCATGGCATCTTCGACGGCGGACGGGATATCGAGAAGCCTTTGGATCGTATCGGTTGCCAGCGGGGTATCCTGTAATGCGTCGGGTCGACGGAGGCCCTCGGCTTGGTAGGCGCTGATCAAGCGATCTTCGGCCTCTGCAAGCACACGCTCAAGCCCTGATTGAGAACTCAATAGGGCCGCGAGATTCGCAAGGGTGTCTGAATCATCCAGGAGGACGGAGGCCATCGCCCGATAGACGGGCCCACCGGCGTTGGGGGGGAGTTGCGAATCCTCGCCGAGGTCTTTATAGCGCTCCTCCAATAGCTGTGCCAATCCATTGACAACCTGCTGGATCTGCAACGACAACTCGAACAGGGCCCGTTCGGCTTCGCCCGCTGTCTCATCCTCAAAGATAAAACGCAGAAAATCTTGGCGGTAGTAAAAATCCGCGTCGCTCGGCTCCGATACCAACCGTGGGTCGATCCGGGGGATGATCGTGCCGAGCTGATCCGAGCCGGCACGATCCGCCAGGGCGCCAATCGGTGTCGGATTGGCGCCGCTCAGATCGAATTCGCCATCATCCCCGCGCGTCAGACGCAGTGTTAACGTCCCTTCAAAGAGCTCATTGGTGGCGAGATCCAAACCGCCAGCGATCCGCAGCAGTATCTCGTCACCACTGAGCTGAGCCTCGTTGAGCTCGAGACAATTCCGTGCGGGGCCATCCAGGCAATAATTGACACCGGTCAGTGGGTTCTCAGAAAAGAATCCCTGATTGTCCGTGAACGCGAAGGGCTCGCCGGCACCGCTGCGGTCCAAGGTACCGTTGGCGTCCAGATCGGCCCAGATCGTCCCTTGTGCCACATACCCATCGACGACGGAGCCTGTCGCGGCTATCGTGGTGGACGAGCCGGTATCCTGTGAATCGTCGCTGCAAGCTGCCAAGCCCGCGACCAGCAGCACGATCACGACCCGACGTACGTCGAGCCATCCCATAAGCTGAGTCATTGCGAAAACCTCGCATTGATTGCGTTCGAACAAGGGTCAATACCGTGTCTCGAGGCCGAGGCTCAGGCCCAGTCCCCGCGGGAAGTTCGTCCCGTCGACCTCAGTTGAATCCAAGGCATAGGATACATCCAGATTCAGGCGGCTCAACAACGTGACCCCCAAATCGAGATAACTCAGTTCGGTCCCCACTCGATTCTGTCGATAAGCCAAGCGCACATCCGGTACCAGGCGCCAGTCGCTGTAGTGTGCCGCGTTGACGCTGGCCCATTGGTATTCATCCCCGACCGGGTCCGCGGAGCTGTCGGTCTCCAAACGCCCGCCGAGCAGCCAATTCCGATTCGGTGTGTAGATCATCCCCGTCAAGGTCGTCCGCAGCGCCATTGTATGCGTTTCGTTGAGATCGATACGATCCGCAAAGCTCTGGGCGAGCAGACAGTCCGACCGGCGACTGCCCGTCAGTTCACCACAATCCGCGCCCAACGCCCCGTAATTGAACGATGGTTCATTAATGTCTTCGAGGGTTACCCCGAATTGGTACACGGAGGCCCGCCAGATCAGGCCGACATCCAGACCAACGCCAGTCGTCGTCTCTCGCTGCTCATCGAAGTCCTCTTGGATACGATCCACCACGATATCCTCGTCTTCTTCTTCCTCGGCAATCGTCTGCAGACCGGTCAAGGTCTTGGCCAAGGTTGCTTGATAGATGTTGAGACGTGGCCCGGCGTATAGGGTACCGCGGGACGTGCGGAACAACGGACGGCTGTAACTTAATCCGAGCCGAATCAGCCCGGCGGCCTTGATATACAGGGCACTCCGCGTCTCCAACTGGGAGGATAGGGGATTGAACACCAGTGGCTCGTCGAGGATCGAGCCTCGGCCGGTCCCCTGGACCTCGAGGTCGACCCCGAAATCCCCGCCCAGCCACGTGCTTCGCCAGGCAATGGGAAAGGCGGGCGCCTTAGCGGCGCCGGCGAGGGTGATATACCCCGCTTCGCCGAGGCGGGTCAGCACATCGTCGAAGTCGTTGATGATAGCGCCCGCTTGATTAAGCGATAGATCCTCAAGCTCGAGTTGATCAAGAAGATCTGAGAGATCCTCCTCGAAGTTTTCCACGTCCCCGTATTCCACACCGAGTGAAATATTCGAAAGAATGCCGGTTCGCCAGGCGCTATCCTTGCTGTCTTCGTCCAAAAGCAGACTAACGCCCGCCGGGTTGGCGAAGGCCGCATTGAGCGAGTATTCATTGGCAATCGGGAAAGACCGGGTCGTTCCCGGTTGAACGGCTGAGAAGCTATTCGCCCAGACGGACGCGGCGGGTAGCCCGAGAAGGATGAGGAAGAGACAAATCCACTGGATACAGACTCGAAACATGGGATACACTCCTTTTACGAAATCAGCCGCAAGGACCGAAGGAATCGGCTTTGGGGGGCCATCGGCTGCGCACGGACGATGCTGGCCGATCCAACCCCGCCAGAGACGCCGGCGGCGTCGCGACATTCGATCCCGTGCTCATCAATGCGAGCGCGATGTCGACTCGGCGATGCACGCACGGGCGCATTCACCCATGAGTCGCTTGGACTCGGCAGGGGCAAGATCCGAAGTCGGTCAGTCGAACGGCGAGTCGCGAGCAGGGGTCGTCTTCGATTCGGCATTCTTCTCGAGCCCTGAGCGATCACGATACCGGAGGGCTTGGAGGCTGTCCATCGCATCCCCTCGCTACGGGCAACCCGAGGAGCGACGGCAACGGATGCGCCCGTTGGCCCCGTGGGGCCTCGCGCCCTAAAACCGTGAGTTCGTTAGGGCTCAGTCATCTCCGGCTGGTTCGGGTTGCCCCGGCGAGTCCGAGATGGCGTCATCCTCGTTCGGGGTGTTGCCCCAATCCTGCCAGGCGAGCTCCAAGCCGCCCAATGCCATGTCCACCGCGACGACGGTCAGGATCAGGCCCATCAGACGTTGTACGGCACTCAATCCCCGGTCGCCGAGATAACGGGCTAAGCGGGTGGAAGCCAGGAGCACGACCACCGTCATGAGCCAGGCCAACAGAAGGGCCACCAACCAGCGCAGCCACTGTTCCGGTTGTTGGGCACGCAGGATGAGGATCATCGCGATCGCCGACGGTCCGGCGATCGACGGGATGGCGAGTGGAACGATCAACGGGTCGCCACCGGGGGTTTCAGGAAACATAGCCTGCGGCGGATAGAAGATCATGCGAACCGCGATCAATACGAGGATCAACCCACCCGCGATGTGCAAGGCCGGCTCCGAGACCTGTAGGAGCCCAAGCAGTTGGTCGCCAGCGACCAGGAACCCGAGCAGGACCCCAAGGGCGATATGCATCTCCCGCAGAACGACCCGGGGGCGTCGCCGGGCGGGCACCTCCCGCAAAACCGAGAGGAATAGGGGATGTTTCCGAAGGGGTCCATGACCAGGACCAACAACAGGGTGGCGGAGACAAGGGTCGTTTCCATCGCTCAAGCGGGATCATCGATTAGAGAATCGGGATCTCGAGGATTCGAGTGGGCTGGCCCACCCGGGATTCGGTGCGGGGCGGTCGCAGGGCCATCCGGCCGTTCGGCCCCGGGTCGTTGCCCCTCTGCCATCGCGGCGATGCGAATGGTAGCATCCGAGCTTTACGTGATTCCCCGCCATCGGCGCGACGGGGATCCCCGATGCCGAGACCCCCATGCCACAGATTCACCTCCAACGGAACATACCGTATCCCCAGCCGTTCGTGTATGCGATCGTTGCCGATGTGGAACGCTACCCGGAATTCCTGCCGGGCTTCCGTCGTGTCCGGGTTCGACGTGACGACGCCTCCCCCTGGGAGGTGACACAGACCGTCGGCTGGAAGGGGGTTACCACCACGTTCGTCTCCCACGCTTCCTTCCAACCCCCCGAGATCATCCATATCGTCTCAACCGATCGGCCTTTTCGTCGGCTCGATCAGGTATGGCGTTTTCAAACGTTGACGTCGAGCCAAACTCGAGTCCGGCTGGAGGCCGAGTATGAATTGAACGATCGCATGCTCGGAGGGGTTTTCAATACCCTGTATCCGACGATCCTCGAACGGGGTCTGGCGGCCTTCCAGCATCGAGCGGTCATCGAATGGGCCCGATCCCGTTAGGTCCAGCACACACGCCTTGAGTCCCGGCGAGTCCCTGTTTCATGACACGCGGCCTTCTTGAGGCGAACAGGTTCTCTGCCTCAGCGAAAGCGGATGATCGATCCACCGCGATCTGCTGGAGATGGGCATGACAGCCCGCCCGACAATCCGATGCCCCGAACCCCGGGATGATCGCGGTACCCGGCAGCGCCTGGTTGACGCGACACTCGGCAGCCGGGCTATAACGGACGCCGATGACCCGGATCCAGGACGTTCGGGTGAGGGTGTCGATATGCCAACGCCGAGGTTTGTCCCGGCGACGATGCCGAGCCACCCGGGCCGCCATCCCGCGGCGAGCGCTGCCTGTGTACACGTAATAACCCGGCATCAACTGATGACCCGGCCCGCGACGCAGACTGACGCAGGTGGGACGGCGAATGCGGAGGAGCAGCTGGTAGGTCACACAACCGGGAGGAACCGGGTCCCTCGGGGCTTGCCAGCACCCCCAGGCGCTCAATAGCCCATGGCGCAGTCCCAGCGGGCTGAGCGATCTCGGCGTGCCGGCTCTCAGTCCATCGATCCTCATTCGTTGGTTGAACCCGGGCTGTCCTCGCCGGGCCCGCGCGAGGCCCGGACAATCCGCGCCCGAAGCCCGCGATGATCGGTTCCCGCAAGGACGAATCGATCCAACTCGACGACGGTCAATCCCGAAGCGGGCAGGATATGGTCGATGGGGATAGCCAGGGGCTGGCTCCACCAGGGCTGCACGGGCCAAGTGGGGAGCAACCCGTGGTCCCGCCGTGGATCCGTGACGCCCGCGGCACCGAGAAAACGCTTGAAGTCCCCCGCGAATACGGACACATTGAGATCGCCGACGACCAACACCGGCCCGGACACCTCGGTGACCCGGCGGGCCGCCAACTGAAGCTGGCGGTTGCGCGCACTGCGCATGCCCGGCGTCATGGGCGGGGGTGGATGGAGGGCGACGAGACCGATGCGGCCCATGGGTGTCTCGATCGACCCGCCCAGCCCCCCGGGGGCTCGGCCGCCGATCGACTCGACCGTGAGGGGAAAGCGACTCAAGATGGCGACCCCATAGGGATCGTCTCGGGCCTGGATCCGTCGGTAGGGGTAGGACGCGAGGGCGACCAATTCCGTGGCGGCGCGCTGATCCACCTCATGGACGACGAGCACGTCCGCCCCCAGCTCGGCCAATCGCCGACGGCCGGCCGCGTCGATCGCCTGACCCCGATGGCTGTTGATTTGAGCGACGACGAGACCATCGGAGGAGGCCTCGACTGCCTCCGAAGGGCCCAAATAAGGAACGAGCGGGATGAGATTCAGCGCAAAGACGATGCCGGCGGCCAGGGCCCAGCGAGGGCGGCGTAACACCAAGAATAGGCCGATCAGGATGAGGGCTGCGAGCGCATATTGCAGCCGAAAGTGGCTCATGAGGGAGCTCAACCAGAAACGGCTGTCCAGATAGGCGCCGAGGCTCAACACGCCAAGGACCCCGAGGACCCCGTAGGCACGACGACGCAGGAAACGAGCGCGATCCATAAGACGTCCGAGGGCTCGATGGGCCCGATGTCGGGCCCGGGACTTAGGGGCCAAGACGATAGCGCGTGCTCACCGGTGCCGCGCATCCCATCGCGCATCCCGACGAGGAGATTGACCCGCATGGTCCCGATCGACTACTACGGCATCCGTCGCTTGAGTCCTTATCTGGGTATCATACAGGTCGTGGACGCGGGTCGCGTACGGGCATTCTCCACGGACGGAACCCGCTGGCAAGTCCGTCGGGTGTCGTCCGACGAGACGCCCGGGACGTCCCCCGAGATCAGCGCCGAGGCCATGCGCGCTGCCATCGATCGGCGACCCCCGATGCCCTTCCCCCAACGCGACCGCTTTGAACTCTGGCTGCTGGACCGCTCGGACCACCAACCCCTGGCCCTGCTGAAGTCGGCGTACTGGCGCGATGAAGTGGAACAGCCTGTCCCGGCGAGCCAGTGTCGTTTCATCGCCGGTGAAGGCGACTTTCGGACCCGCCATCCATGCGCCCATCCACGCCAGCGCCTCGAGGGCCTGGTCAACGGGGCAGCACGGCCGCGCCCAAGGGCCCAGTGGTTCCAACGGACCGCGGATGGTGGGGGAATCGGTCGGCACGGGACCCATCTCGATCCCGCCTTGGAGGAGCGCGTGCTGGGCGCGGAGGCCTTTCCGGGGTTGATTGTTCGAGAAGCGTGGGCCACGCCGCAAGAGACCGCCCTGGTCGAGGATTTTCACCGATGGTTCGCCGCCTTTTTATTAACCCACCAATGCTTGTCGCCGCCCCACCGAGCTCGCCTCGAAGCCTGGGTCAAGGAACGGCCGGATCGCCTCCTCGACACCTACCCGCTCATCCCAGAGGTCCACGATGCCCGCAACCTGCGCACCGCATTGGTTGCCGCGCGACTCCTTCGAGGTTGCACGGGATGAGGCTGACAGTGCCCTGAGCGAGGCGTACGGGGGTTGCCAGGAACCACACGCCCCCGGCCGCCGGGCTCGATTATGACAGGCGCTACGCGGGTTTGCCTGACCGCCTCGGTCGATGCCGGACGAGCCGGCGGCCGTCGGTGGGGGCGAGGGCTCCGGCTACGCCGGCCTACCCGAATGGTTGAGAGGATACCATCATGACCGTCTGGTCGCTGTTTTCGATCGCGGCGTTCGGCGTGGCGCTCGGGGTCCTGGTGAGCCTGGTCGCCTGGGCACGATCCCGAGGGGCTCGCCAATGGCACCGCCAATTAGAGGCGGAATACCAGGCCCTGAAGCGCCAACGCCGCGAGACCACGGATCCGCGACGGCGGATCGCCCTCGATGTGGTGCTCCAGGAGGTCGAGGGGATCCGGCGACTCACGCACCCGGATTGGACGCTGTTGACGCGCCTTCCCACGTATCTCCGCGCCATTGCCGCCGCCTATTATCCCGACACCCCCGAGCCCGAGCTGCGCCTGCACCTCGGGGACGCCCTGGAAGGCGTGGAAAACTCGCTGGGGCGTCTCGACCAACTGCTCAGCCGCCCTGGGCTGGCGCGTTTGCGTCGCGCCCGGGTTCGCCAACTGCGCCGCGCGTACACGGATTATCGCCGGATCGAACGCTGGATCCCCTTCCGGTTCGGGCGCTGGCTAAGTCAGCACCTGGATCGCTGGAATCGATACCGCTTGCTGATCTGGCCCGATCCCTTCGGCTGGCTGATGTTCCTCTCTCAGCGGCTCACGCTACTCGTCCTGGCCAAGTATCTCCTCCTGGATATCTATCTCTACCTGGGACGTTCCGCCGTGCGCCTGTATGGCCGAGCGCTCGAGCTCGAGGACGGGCAGGACGACAATGTCACCGAGGAGATCCCGTCGCTCGAGGAGCTAGAATCCGTCGTCGCGCCAGGCCAAGTCCCCGATGACCCCCGCATTCGGGCCATCCGCGAGCAATTGATCGGCTGGCGCCGCCTCGCCCTCGATCCCCCGGGGCCGCACGATTGGTGGGATGCCGTGGTCGCGATGACCGATGAGATCGCGCGCCAAACCTTCCCGCACGCAGCTCGGCCCCGGGAGGAGGCGGCGATCGGCCCGATCCTGGTGCACATCCGCGCCGGCTTCGCGACCCTTGCGAAGACCCGGGAATGGCCGGGGGTTAAACGGCTATACCGGATCCGATTGCAGCGATTACGCCAAGCCCGCGATTTCTTGGACCGTTTCTCGGACTCCCGCACCACGGTCTGGGCGGATGCGGTCGGGGCAGCCGCGCAGACCTACGGCGCGTATCGCCAAGGCGCGCGCATCCAGGGTTTACTGAAATCCGGCTCGCCGTGGCGTTGGGTCCGCCATGGGGTTAGCTGGGGGGTGCAAAAGGCCCTGATCCGTCTCGTCTATGGGTACGCCTTCGATACCACCCACCGAGAGGTCACAAAGGTCTACTGGCGTTCACGATGGGGTGAATCCGGGCCTGCGGAGGACGTGAACACGTCGCGGAATCCAACCGAAACCGATCAAAACTCAATCGAGTAAGCGATTCGTGACACTCGATCCCGCATCGAGCGGGCGACTTGCGCTCGTCGGATAAGCAGCTACCTTCTTGAAAGGGTTCACGTCAAATCTCCGGGGAGGCCCTGCATGAACACTGCCCTGATCCAACAGTCCTGGAATAGCCTGAGCGGCCATCATCACGATCTGATCGATGCCTTTTATGAGCGGCTTTTCGAGCGATATCCCAGCTTCGAGCAGTTTTTCGACATGGATCGCATGGGACAGCAGATGGACAAGATGATGAATACCCTCGCGCTGGTGGCCTGCTATTCGGAGGATGGCGGGCTGATCGGCCCGCGTCTGAGGCGGATTGGGGCGGCCCATGCCCACTACGGGATCGGCGAGGCGGATCTGCAGCGGTTCTCGGAAGTCCTCGTCGAGGTCATCGGGGAATTCTGTCGCCGCTACAACCCGGAGGGTTGGACCGCCGAATGCGAGCGCGCATGGCTGAGTGCCTTCCAAGAGGTGGTGTTGCCCGAGATGGCGGGCGCCATGGATTAGGGCCCGATGGATTGATGAGGCCACCGCTGGGGCAGCCCGGCCCCAGGACCGCGACGGCACGGACGCGCGGCGAGTCGCTGAATCGATCGATCGAGCGGGCCGCACCGCAGGCCTCGGGGTCGCTTGACGGCGGATTCGGGGGAACACCCCAACGATGGCACCCAAACGCCCCGACGGATCGTGGGTGTCGGAGTCCGTCGTCCATTGCGGCGCATCCGCCGACGCCGTATGTCCTGCGGTTGCGGGCCTTTGTGGGGGTTCAGTGCACTTTTGAGCGGGTCGCGATCACGGCTCGTGCCCGACCTGCCAACCCTCAGTGTCTGGGAAACCCCTCCATGAGTACCCTATTCCCGGTCTTTCGCCATATTGAGGATATCCGTGGGTAGGCCGCCGGTGAGCGCATCTTCTCCGTCGGCGATTCGGCCAACGAGATGGATGTCGTTCGTGACGGCGAAGTGGAAATCCGCTGCAATGATCCGGTCCTCGAGACCGTTGGCCCCGACGAGATCTTCGGGGAGCTTGCCATCATCGATCATTCCCCTCGAAGCGCCGAGGCCCGGGCCAAGACAGCGTGCACGATCGCACCGGTCGATAAGCGCCGATTCGAGTTCCGGGTTCAGGAACACCCGTTCTTTGCGACCAAGGTCATGAAGGTCATGGCGGCGCGGCTTCGCCGCGCCACCTGATACGTCCCACCGAGCGGCGTTGGCGATGCCGGTCACGCCCGATGGGTGACCGGGTTACGGTTTACGCACGTAACTGCCGGTTGCGGGGTCGATGCTGATATACGGGTGCTCGGCCTTCTTCCAGGCGCCGAAACCCCCTTCCATGTGTGCGAGCCGACGGATGCCCACCTCGGCACATTGCTTGGCCACCTGCGTTGAACGTTTCCCCGAACCGCAATGGAAGACGATCGGCTTGTCGTCCTGTTGGGGGAGCTTATGCGCGTCGAAGGTCGCCATCGGGAACAGCATGGCCCCCGGGATGTGCTCGAAGGCATATTCTTGAGGGGTTCGTACATCGATCAAGACGATCTCATTCTGATCGAGCCGAGCCCTCACCTCATCGGGCGTCAGGTTTTCGAAGGTCGCCTCGCCGATTTGCTCGACTTTCGCCATGGAATACCTCGCGATGGTTGCGTTACAAGTCGATTGAAGTGGCCACGGAACCGCGCTCGATTCGATCGATCGACCTGTGACCCCTTTGGATTGAGTCTTGAAGCGAGGAGTTTAACGCGCCTGGCATATAAGGGGAACGCCACGTAGTCCCTATCCAGGGCGCCGTGCCGAAAGACGTCCCCGAGGGAATCGGCGGGCTCACTGCCTCAGCGGCGGCCGTGATCGGTTCGATGAATCCGCACCAACCCGTATTGTGCGGTACGACGGTTCAGTGCCTTAATGGAATCCTCGCTGATCGATGCGCCGGGAACGGCCAAGCCGTCGGGTCGATCGCTCTGTCTGCCCTACCTTGTGGGAAGGTTCGATGCATGGCTGTCCATGACACCTGGGCTCGAGTCGCGCGGCACCAGCTGACCCTCTTTCGAGCCAAGCTCTCGTGGCGCATCACCCTGGCCCTCGCCTTCAGTGTCTTGGTGGTTAGCCTGGCCGTACTCGTTCCGGTCCTGGATCAGCGGCGAGCCGCACTCGATCGGGAGATCGAGACCCTGGGCCAGACAACGCTTGCGGCCTTCCTGCGTGTCGACCAATGGCAACGGGCCGAGGCGTGGCTGGAGACCATGCAGGCCCGGCAGGCGGGCTTCCCGATCCGAGGCTTTACGGTCCTTCGTGAGGGCGAGGTGATCCTGGGTCCGATCGGATCGGTCCCGTCAGGTTCGGCCTTCGACCTCGCCGTTTCGCGCTTCGCCTCCGGCGAATCCCTCCACACCGATGGCGTGGCTCCCTCGGATGGCGCCCGCCCCGCGGATCGCCTCGTCGCGCCCGAGCCGATCCGCGCCGATCCGGCGATGACCTGGATGAAGATGCCAGACATCGCCTCCGCGTCGCACCCCCCAAGCTATGCCATCATTCATCTGAACACCGCGCCGGCCGGTGCAAAACTCCGCGGTTTCGCCTTCCAAATGGCCGGTTTCACCCTGCTGCTTACCCTGACGGTGACCGTCGTCGCGATGATCGCCCTCAATCGCCTCGTGATCGACCCAATCTTTCGGCTACGCCAGGCGCTGCAAGGGGTGATGGCGGCCCGTCATCAGCGCTGCGGGGGCGAGCTACGCTTCCATTGCACGCAACTGGATCGGGCCGACGAGCTCGGTGATGTCATGCGGGCCTTTGACGGGATGGACCAGGAGATCGCGGATCATCTGTCACGACTGGAGCAGCGTGAGCATGAATTGCAGGACCTGGTCACCCAGCTCGATGGGGCCCGGGATCAGGCCGAATCGTTGCTATTCAATATCCTGCCTTCCCCCATCGCGCACCGCCTTCAAGCCGGTGAACGGGTGATTGCGGACGCGTTCCCGGAGGCGACGGTGCTCTTCGCCGACCTGGTCGGCTTTACCCGTTTGGCCAGCCAACTCCCGGCGGATCGGTTGGTGTGTCTCTTGAACGACATCTTCACCGCCTTCGATGAGGCCACGGCGGAATTGGGGCTCGAGAAGGTCAAGACGATCGGCGATGCCTACATGGCGGTGGGTGGGGTACCCACACCGCGTCCGGATCATGCCGAGGCCATGGCCGAGCTCGCGCTGCGGATGCAGGGACTGATCCCAGGATTTGCGGACTCGTGCGGGGAACCCCTGAGGCTGCGGATCGGGATCCACAGTGGTCCGGTCATCGCCGGTGTGATCGGCGTCAACAAACGCATCTACGATCTCTGGGGTGATACGGTCAACATCGCCAGCCGACTGGAGGCACAAGGGATGGCTGGGGCCATACAGATCGGGGATAGCACGCACGCACAACTGTCCCATGCGTACGTGTTCGAACCGCGCGGTCTCATCGAACTCAAAGGAAGGGGCGCCTTCGCCTGTTATTTCCTGACGGGCCGCAACCCGCAAAAAACCGCGGTCAATCCGATCGCTTCGGCGGCGTCCCGATGACCCACTCGGGTTGGCGCGGGGTGGCTCGATTCGTTATCCTTTCCTGTTATTAGGGGCCGTAGCTCAGTTGGGAGAGCGCGACAATCGCACTGTCGAGGTCACCGGTTCGATCCCGGTCGGCTCCACCACGACTTGAATCAGCGAATCATCATCGCTTAACCCCCACCCTCCTCCGGCGAATCGAGCAATCCCTCAAGCCATCCTGATTGTCCGCTCGTGTGCACCTGCAACCCGTAGCGGGAGAGGCGCGTTGTCCCCCCAAACCGATCCCGATGGGCGATAGGTCACGGATCCGGCAGGCTGACGAGACAAACGGCTTTCTGTGAGGAATCCCCCGAACGGGTCATCGGCGAATACCGGATCGTGGGTGAGGTATTGAAGTCTAATAGGGTAAATGGATTGGGGCCGGAAGCGCGCGCAGGTGACGATACGCCATTCAGCCCATGATTGACGCAAGTGAACGGCTAGCGGAGTTGGCGGTTCACGCGTTTCGTGTTGTCTTTGAACCAACCTCGACAATGGGGTTCTAAGGAGCCAGACTTTGGCACGGTATTTGTCTGACATTCAGGGTTGCCCCTCGAGGCGAGTGTGCAGCCCTCAAAATGATCGAACATGATTCGGGAGGGTGCGATGTCTCAAGATCTCGCGTTGGTCGGTCGCGGTCTCGGCAACCTGCCGATGCCGACGGATTCGATGGACGCCTACGTCGCGGCCATCAATCGATTTCCCCTCTTGAGTGCTGAGGAAGAGCGGGCGCTGGGGACGCAATGGCAGGATCACGGGGAATTACCGGCGGCCCAGCGACTGGTCCTTTCCCATCTGCGCTTCGTCGTGCACATCGCCCGGAGCTATTCGGGCTACGGGCTACCCCTCGGCGACCTGGTCCAAGAGGGGAATATCGGCCTGATGAAGGCCGTTAAGCGGTTCGATCCGCGCATGGGGGTCCGATTGGTCTCGTTTGCGGTCCACTGGATCCGCGCCGAGATCCATGAATTCATCGTGCGGAATTGGCGAACGGTCCGGGTTGCGACAACGAAGCCGCAACGGAAGCTCTTCTTCAAGTTGCGCGGCTCCAAGAAGCACCTCGGCTGGTTTACAGCCGACGAGGTCGAGGGCGTGGCGAAAGACCTCGGGGTGAAGCCCGAGACGGTTCGGGAGATGGAGTCTCGGCTCGGGGGACATGATGTTGCCTTTGATCCGATGGTCGACGCCGATAATGAGGACACTGGCGGTTACTCGCCCTCGGAGTACCTCCATAACGAGGACGAGGATCCGGCTCGGCGCTTCGAGGCCGAAGACAGCCATCACCGCCAGCATGAGGCCTTGACCCAGGCGATCGAGGGGCTCGATGCGCGAAGTCAGGCCATCATCCAACGTCGTTGGCTGAACGAACCCAAGGCCACTCTGCAGGAACTCGCGGATGAGTACGGCGTGACCGCCGAGCGCATTCGCCAGCTCGAGAAGAGCGCCATGATGCGGTTGCGAGGGGCAATGGCCGCCTGAGGAATCGATGCGGTTCGCCCCCGGCTCGGGGGCGTTCCCGTGTCGTTCTCATCCGACGCCTATTGGGGGGGCTCCCCCTGCTGGCCACGGCTCCGACGGCGCCATCCCCAACCTCATGTCCGATCCTACCGACCGCCTCGCCACGGACGCCCCCCGTCGACTGCTTCGCTTGCTGAATGACGGCCGAGCCCGATCGGAGGGGGATCTTGCGGCACACATCGACCGCCCGCGGGCGGAGGTGATCGCCCTCCTCGGCCGATTGCAGGGCCTTGGCGTCGACCTGGCGCGGGAGGGACCGCGCTGGCGCCTTCGCGCGCCCCGCGATTGGCTCGACCCGGAGCGGCTGCGAGAGCAGCTCCAGGTGGCGGGCTGGCGGCTCGATACCCTGGCGATCCCCTTCAGCGTGGATTCCACCAATGACCGCGTCCGCGCGCTCCAAGGCCCGTGGGCGGTGTGTCTCGCCGAACACCAGAGCCGCGGGCGGGGACGCCGCGGCCGGGCGTGGACCTCGCCGCCCGGCGGTAATCTCTATCTCTCCCTGCGCCGGGATGGCCCGAGCGGGGCCAACCTTCCAGGGGCCCTGACCCTGACCCTCGGATTGGCCGCAGCCGAGGCCTTGCGGGCGGCCACGGGCGTGGCCGTCGGGGTGAAGTGGCCGAACGACCTGGTGGTGGCGGATCGGAAACTCGGGGGGCTGCTCGTCGAACAGATCGGGGCCACGTGCCGGATCGTTGGGTTGGGCCTCAATGTCAGTCTTCCGGCCGAGGCAAGTCAATCGATTCACCAGCCGTGGATCGACCTGGTCCGAGCCAGTGGCCGCGAGGCGTGGGATCGCCATCGGTTGGCGGCTGGCCTGCTCGATGCGCTGGGCCCTGTCTTGGCGGAACCGGTGACGGGATTGGATGAGGCGGCGCGCATGCGTTGGTCGGAGCGGGATATCGGCTACGGACGACCCGTGCGTATCCTGCAGCGTACGGAAACGCTCACCGGTATCGCCTGGGGGATTACCGAGACCGGGGCGTTGCGGCTGCAAACCGCTCACGGGTGGCAGGCGATCGAATACGGGGAGGTGAGCCTGCGGCTCGCCCCCTGACCGGACTCCAGCGACCGTCGATGGTCTCGTACCAATGCCCGATCTGCTGATCGATCTGGGAAACTCCTGCCTGAAATGGGCCTGGTGCACCGGGGCTTCCATGGGCGAGCACGGGCGTTCCTGCGAGACCTGGCGGCTTCCGGAGGGAAGCCTCAGGCCGGCCGGGATCGGGATCGCGAGCGTCGCGGGCCCTGAGCGCGAGATGCATCTGCAGCGCATCGTGAGGGAGCGCTGGCCCGAGCGCCCTCCCGACTGGGTCCGTACCGGGGCGCGTTGGGGGGCCCTGCGCAACGGTTATCGGGAACCGAGTCGACTCGGGGTCGACCGGTGGCTGGCCATGATCGCCGTCCGGAGTTGGCTCGGCGATCAAGCCTATTGGATACTGGACTGCGGTACGGCCATCACCCTGGATCACGTCGCCGCCGATGGGACCCACCACGGGGGGGTGATCCTGCCCGGCCCACGGCTTATGGCGGCCGGCCTGGGCCAGGGCGCGGCCGCCTTGCAGGGGATCGGTGAACCCGTGGGGGCGGAATCCGGACTCGGACAAAGCACGGAAGCCGGGGTCTGGGGCGGCATTCGGTCCCTGTCGAGCGTCGGTGTTGCCGCCCTAGTCGAGGGCTATCGTCGGGGACGACCGGGGGTGCTCTTTCTAACCGGTGGGGACGCCGAAACAGTGCGGTCCAAACTACCACCCGACACACGATACGTGCCAGATCTGGTGCTCCAGGGCCTGGCGGTATGGCGCCGATCCGGGTAGGTCATCGGACGCGGCGCCTGTCGGGGATGGGGTCTGCCGAGGGACATCGGTTCGGGGTCGACCGGCGGATCGTTCCGACCCACTTGGCCCCTTGGGCGCCCGGTTTGCTCGAGCCGTGCCTCAATGAACGTCCCGACTCGACACCCCAACCGGGTCGAGCGGGAGCTTGGGCGTCCAGAGCCGTTCGGCAACCACGTGGACGACACCCTCCTGGACCTGCAGCTTACCGGTCACGCCGAGGAAGGGTTGTGTTGTGCTAAGTCGTTGGAACGATTCTTGGACATTTGCCCAGATCACCAGGTTGATAAAGCCCGTTTCGTCCTCCAGGGTGAGAAATAAGACACCCTTGGCATTTGGGGGACGCTGGCGACAGATCACGAGCCCGGCGTAGTGGAGGCGG
>CAYFWJ010000022.1:0-33246 GCA_964346755.1 uncultured Ectothiorhodospiraceae bacterium | reverse complement strand
AGGTCTGTTCCTTCAAGATCACTGGGTGCTCTCCGATGCCTTCAGCCTACTCGCGGGCGGCCGATTCAGCTATTACGCCTGGTCTTTCGGGGACGTCGACGGGGATACTTCGGATTTGACCGGAAGCCTTCGGGGACAATGGAATGCTCCCTACGGAAACCGCTTCTTCGCCGGGATCTCGCGGGGCTTTCGCGCCCCCAACTTGAACAACCTCGATGGCGCTGTGGATCGGGGCTCGAGTGGCGATCCCGCCCAGGGCAACCCGGATCTGGAACCGGAGGTGAGCTTGACCTACGAGGGCGGTTGGAAGTGGCGGAGGGATCGGGAGTCGCTCGCGTTGACCCTATTTCATACACGCATCGACGACCTCATTCAGCGGGATTTCGCGGGTTCCGGCGAGTTCACCAACGTTCAGGATGCGGAACTCCAAGGGGGCGAAGCCGCCTGGGATCTCACCCTCCTCCGGCCGCCGGGACCCGGGGATCGTCGGATCGCCTTGATCGGATCCGTCTCGCTGGTCGATGCTACCAAGGACGTACCGCAACCGGGTGGCGGCGTACGCGAGGACAACATCTCCCGAGCCAATCGACTCTATGGCCACATGGGGTTGCGATACACCCAGGCCCCGGCATGGTGGGCTTTGGCACGGGTTCGCTGGCACGATGACTACGACGACGTGGCGACGGATCCCAGCGATTCCGATGCATCGGACGTGCGATTGACGGTCGCTGGCAACCCCGACGGGAGCATGCCGGGTTACGCCGTCGCCGATCTTTCCGGGGGCTGGCGTAGCCGCGCCGGGGATCGGGAGCTCGGTTTCTTCCTCGAGAACCTCGCGAATACCACGTATCGAGAACCTGGCAGCGGCACCGATGGACCCGGCCGGAGCCTTGGGGTGTCGGGATTGCTCCGGTTTTAAGAACCGCTGCCAATGCGCCGTCACGCTCAGCGGCCGGACCGATCCGCGGCCAGCGTAGACGAGGTCCATGACCGGCCTCGCCTGGGACCACGCGCCGAGTCAAAAACGCTCGGAGTGGCACGGGTCGTTCCCTACCGGATCGTCGATCATCCACGACGTCTATACGGGGGCTCAACCGGGGAACACGGGGGGTGGTCGGATTGGCAGGACGGGCACCAGTAGGTGGAACGATGGCCTCGACCGCCACGGGTGTAGCGGATCGGGGTCCGACACTGGTAACAGGGGTCGCCCGCGCGGCCGTAGACCCAGAGGTACCCCCCGTCCCGGGCGGGACGGGTGATGCGCGGACCCGGGTGGCAGTTGGCACGTAGCAAGGGTTGGGCGCGGTGATACAGGGTGAGGAGCGTATCGGAATCGATCGCGGCGAGCGGTGTCGAGGGGTCCTGTCCCGCGAGAAACAAGACTTCCGACTTGAAAACATTGCCGATCCCGGCGGCAATACGCTGATCGAGCAGGACCTCGGCCAGGGTGTCGGTCGGTTGGGCGAAGTGGGCGAGTCGCGACTCCAAAACCGCGCGGGTGAGGGATTCGGTGATCAGATCCGGACCGAGGTGACGGTCGAGGGCGCGGCGGCGGGCACTCTCGGGCTGCCACCAGACGATCTCCTTGGGGTGGAAACACACCACGACGTCGGAGCGGGTGGTGAGCACAACCGCAGCGCGATGGACGGGCCGCTTCCAACGTGCCCCGGGGCGGTAGCGGTGCCAGGTGCCGTACAGACCGAGGTGGGTGCGAAGCCCACCGAGGGCACCGAATTCGATCCACAGGTGCTTGCCACGGGCCTCGATGCCCTCCGCCGCCCGACCGCGTAACGCCGGCAGGCGCAGATAGCGGGATTCGGCCGCCACCAGCGGCTGACCGAGCAGCATTGGCCGCAGGGCCGCCGCCAGCTTATAGAGGGTATCGCCTTCCGGCATGGCCCACCGCAGTTCGACCGGCCATTATCGAGCGATCAATGGGGCGCCAACAGGTAGTGACCGACTAACCATTCCCGCCCGCCCCGATACCCGAACAACTCGGCGCAGGCGAGAAAAAATAGCCGCCAGCGATGAAACCACCGATTCGCCTCGTCGGCACCGTAGGTGGCCTCGAGGACCGGCATGACCGCCGCCCGCTGGGCATCGAGGGTGCGTCGCCAGGCCTCGAGGGTCTTCTGATAGTGGGTCCCGTCGACGGGCCAATGGTCCACCAGATAAAAATGACGACCCTGGTAGCAGAGCAAATCCTGGGAGGGCATCAGGCCACCGGCGAAGAAGTAGCGGGTCATCCAGTCGGTCTCACCGAGCTCGTAGGGATAGGCGAGCGCCCGGTGGATGAAGATATGCAGGAAGAGCCGCCCCGCCGGCCGCAGCCATCCGTGGATACGCTCCAGTAGCCGATCCCAGTTACGCATGTGCTCGAACATCTCGACCGAGACGATGCGGTCGTAGGTCGCGGGTGCCTGAAACGTATTCATGTCGGCGGTCACGACCTCAAGGTTCGTAAGGCCTTGGGCATCGCGACGGCCCTCGATGAAGGCCCTTTGATCGGCCGAATTCGACACCGCGGTGATCTGCGCCGCCGGGTAGCGGGCCGCCATCCACAGCGACAGCGAACCCCAACCGCAACCGAGCTCCAGGATATCCTGGCCGTCGGCGAGCTCGGCGCGGGCCGCCGTCCGCTCGAGCATGGCGTCTTCCGCGGCCGCCAGATCCTCGGTACCGGTCGGCCAATAGCCCGCGCTGTATTTGAGCCGGGGGCCGAGGACGGTCTCGAAGAAGGGGGCCGGTAACTCGTAGTGCTGCTCGTTGGCACGGTCGGGCTGCAGGGCGATGGGGGCCTCGGCCATGGCGGCGATGAAGTGCCGTTTCGCCGCCTGTTGGGCCTCGACGCTGCCCGCTTGCCGCTGCGCGAGCCCGGCGGCGAGGAAACGTCGAATCCCCCAGCGGATGAGGGGGTCGGGAATGCGGCCGGCCTCCGCTTGGGGGATGCCGAAGCGACGGATGGCGGATTGGATCATGGGTTTTCGGACGAGGTGGATGGAGCGGACGACTTCGGAAACCAGGGGATAAAGGCGTTCGTCCGAGCGCGGTACGCCGCGAAGCCCGGACGCTCCTCGAGCACGACCCGCTCCAGCATGGTCACGCCCGACACCCGGACCAACAGGAAGGTGATCAGGATCGGAGCGACCAGGGTCCAAGGGGCCCCGGGTAGGGCGATGAGCCCGATCCCCCACCACACGAGTGTCTCGCCGAAGTAATTGGGATGCCGGGAGTAGCGCCACAGACCGCGATCCATGACCTGCCCCCGGTTGTTCGGGTCCGCCTTGAAGGCCGCCATCTGCGCATCCGCGACGGTCTCGAAGAGCCAGCCCACAAGCCAGAGCGCGATCCCGAGCCCATCGAGAAGCCCGAACCCCGGGCGCACCTCGTGGATGGCCGTCTGGACCGGCCAGGCGATGACCCACAGGATGACGGCCTGCAGCCCGAAGATCAGGTACAGGCTTTGATAGCGGAAGGCGGAACCGCGGTTGGCCCGCATGGCCGCGTAGCGTTTGTCCTCACGGACGCCCCAATGCCGATAACTCCGGGCGACGATGTAGGCGGTCAATCGGATGCCCCACAGGGCGACCAGGGCGGCCATCAGCCAGGCGCGCCAATCGAGCGCCGGGGCGAGCACGAGGGTCACCCCGGCGACCAGGACGAAACCGGATCCCCAGAAGGCATCCACGACGCTGACGTCATTGAGACGCAGGCTGATCAGCCAACCCACGAGCATGAAGGCGAGGAGGACGCCGAGGTTGACGGCCAGTAGGCTGATGAGGGACATGGGACTCCTGATTCAAGACCGAGCGAGTGAGGATGCCTGCGGGCGCGCCGTTCGCGGCCTGGCAACCATTCGGGGGGCGTGGACCGCCAACGAGACGATTCACACCGGCCGCGCGAGCGGATCGGGCACGGTCTCCCCCGCGGACCGCCGCCGGATGGCCTCGAGGATCGAGCGGTGCGCCGCCGGACTGATCGGATAGCGCAGGGCGATGACCAGGGCGATCGCGTTGCACGCCGAAGGCACTAAGGCGTAGAGCACCCGCAAGGTGTCGACGACGATGGGTTCTTGTTCCGTATTGGGGGTATAACCCACAAGCCCCAGGACACTCAGACCGACCCCCATTCCGAGCGCCGAGGTCGCCTTGCGCGTCACCGCCCACAGGCCGATGTACTGACCTTCACGACGCTCGCCCGTGCGGTACTCGTCGTAATCGATGACATCCGCCTGCATCGCCACCGGCAAGGCCAGCACCCCACCAAAGCCGATTCCGGAGAAGACCGTCAACACCCCGTAGAGAAGCTCATCCCCGCGCCCGAGAAAGAAGACCCCGACAAAGGCCACCGTATTCACCGCCATGGCGGCGATCCACGCCGTCTTCTTGCTGTAGTGGCGGCCGAGCACGACCCAAGCCGGCAGAAAGAGCACCCCGGTCGCGATGTAGAGCAGCAGAAACAGCTCGGCCCGCTGGGATCCGAGGACATACTCCACATAGTACAGGATCAGGGTCGCGGGCAGATTGCTGCCGAGGGCGCTGACCGCGTAGGCCAGGATCAGGATGACGAAGGGACGATTGCGAAACAGGTCTCGGAAGCCCCGCAGAACGACCGCCGGCGAATGATCCGAGACCGTTTTGACGCGGGGGCGCTCCCGGATCGCCAGGATGGTCACCCACGCGAGCAGCACCGTCAGCGGCGCGTACACCGCGGCAAACCCGGCAAACCGGGCCGTGTCCGTATTCTCACCGCCGGCTTGGAGGATCAGCCAACCGATCGCCGGTGGCGAAGCCACCGCCAGGAGGATGCCGAATAGCGTCATCCCCTCACGCAACCCGAACAGGACGGTGCGCGCGTGGTAGCTGTCGGTGATCTCCGGCCCCAAGGCTTCCCAAGGCACACTGACCGCCGTCCACGCCACCGATAACCCCGCCAGGGCGACCGCGAACCAAACGGTCGCACCGACCGTTCCCAGCTCTGGGGGCACATAGATCATCACGATCAGCGCGCCGAGGAACAGGGATCCGATCGCCATATACGGGCGCCGTCGACCGAATCGGGTCCGGGTGTGGTCGGAGAGATAGCCAAAGAGCGGATCGGTGACGGCGTCGAACAGGCGCACGAGCAGAACGATGAGTCCCACCGCCCCCACCGCCACACCGACGGTGTCGGTGTAGAACTTCGGTATGTAGACGTATAGCGGAACACCGACGATCGCGAGGGCCAGCGCCGGTGCGGCGTAGGCAAGGGAGCGGCGAACGCCGAGGGGCGGCGTGGTGGAATCCATCATGTAACCATCGGCATGTGGGCTCAGGTGTCTCCCTAGACCGGTTTCAGCGCGATGGGTTCGTCACGGGACGGTCCCCCCAGATCGCGGTGCCCACGCCCGAGGCCAATGGCGCGGGCACCCGGGCGATCAGGACTGGCGCAGAAAGTCCTTGACCAACGACCGGAGATTGGATGCATCGACCGGCTTGGTCACATAGGCCTTGGCGCCTTGGCGGCGTCCCCAGATCTCATCCGTCTCTTCCTGCTTGGTCGTGACCATGATGATCGGGATGTGCTTGGTCGAGTCGTTCTGGGCGATCTGACGCGTCGCCTGGAAGCCGTTCAACTGCGGCATCACCACGTCCATGAGGATGAGATCCGGCAACTCGGCCTGGGCGACGGCGACGGCATCGGTCCCGTCGTGGGCCGTGAGCACCTCGTGACCATCCACCTCAAGCATCTTGCGCAGTTGGTAGACCTGGGTTTCGGAGTCGTCGGCAATCAAAATGCGGGCCATGCGTTCCCCCTGAGCACCGTAAAAACCACGTTCAACACCGGTAGTATACCGATTTCGGGCGCGGTTGCCTCTCCCCGTTCGGGCAGGAAAACCGCCCGCTCCCGGTGGGCGGCACGGGCCGAGGGACCGCGGGCGGCCACCGATCGCCTGCGACCCCGAGCCGTTAGGCCACCTCGCGCAGGGCGGCCGCGGCCCGTTCGAAATGAGGCACGTAGGCTTGATCCGTCCCGAGCACATGGTCGCTCAACCAGTCCTTCAGGAAGTGCAAAAGCTCGTCGGCGACCTCGGGCTCCTCAGCGTGGAATCGCCGATGCAACGCGTTCAGCTTCTTGATAAGCGCCTTGTGCTCCGCCCGATGGGCCGCCCGATCGGGATACCCCAAGACCTCCATCAGGCTCTCCTCGACGATGAAGTGGGTCCGCGTGTAATCCGTCAGGGCATCGAGGATCTCACCCGTCTCCTGGAGGCCGCGCTGGTTGGCCACCGCCTCGTTGAGCTGATTGAGCAACCCGAACAGAACTTGGTGCTGTTCATCGATGGTCGATACCCCGACGCTGAACTCATCCCGCCACTCGATCAAAAGATCACGCATAGTCCGAGTCCCCACACGATTGGAGAAACGTGAAACATCCGGACCGCCGTCCCGGTCCGGATCCCAATGCACCCGCTATCGAACGGCCTTGGCCCGAGGGACCGCGCGACGGGACTCGAACCGCTAAGGGCCCGGCTCGATGACTCTCGGAGTGTAGTCGATCATCGCCAAACCCCAAGGGCCCCAACGGCGAGATCGGACCGGCTTGGCCGCCGGCCCGATCAGGGCCCGTTCACAGGGTCGGCACCCGAACGGGCTGCGGGGGCTCATCGGCATCCTCGTACTCGCCCAGGTTTCGAACCAGATCGAGATCCGAGTCCAGATCCAGGATCGTGAGGCTCTGTACGGCGCGTAGGGTCACTAGCTGTTCGCTCCAGGGCGTCGGGTTGCGCGCCACCTCCTTGAGCAGGGCGAGCCCCGATTCTTGGCAATCCCAAGCCGGACACTCGGCCTCCCAGGCGATGGCATCCCGCAGTCCCCCGCGATTGACCCGCCAGTACCGCTTGACCCAACGGTAGGCGAGGGTCTCAGCCCAATCCACCGAAACCTGATGGCGACCCCGGTCGCGCCACCAGGCATCGAAGGTGGCCGCCCGCTCGCCCCGCTGCCCGCGCCGTCGGAGACGCCGCATCGCGGCCCTCGGCCATTGCCCGAACCATCGAAGCCCGACGGTCCCGTTGCCTCCCCAACCGCGACTCGCGATCGCCTGCTCCAACCCTGTCCGCAGGGTCTCAGCGACCCGCAGCCGATCCCGAACCCCGCGGAAATTGGCCACATAGGCCATGGTCAGGGCCCGCAAGACCTCGCGCCGAGGATGGCTCGAGTGCTGCATCCACTCAGTCAACCGAGCGCTCAGCAACGGGCCCTCAAGATCGGCGCTGAACTCCGCGAGGCGCTCGCGTTGGCGGGCCTCGATGGCGGTAAAGGGGTCGCGCTCGACGAGGGAGGCCCGGATGAAATCGAGGTCGTCCCGCACGGTCTCCGTCAAGGTCTCCTCCGACGCCCCGGGCAGGGCCAAGCCCAGGTACTCCACATCGGCGAGGGCGCGAAGGCGACACGCCGCGAGGAAGACTGGCCGACGCATCCGATGGATCTTGCGCACGGCCACTTCGTACCCCGCGAAGGGGAGATCGGGATCGACGGTCTGACGGCGTTGGGGATCGAGCAACTCCCGCAGGGTACGCCAGAACCACCGCAACCCACGCCCAATCCAGGCCCCGAGGAACAGGAGTAGGGTCAAGGGCAAGAGGAAGACCCGGCCACTGCCCAGATAGCGCCAGTACAGGGTATAGGGATTGATCGAGCGCTCGGTCACCGGCTTGGCATAGTACGGAAGGGTGCCGAAGATCTCTCGAATCAACCGTTTCCGGTCGCCCTCGAGGAGCTGCCGCACATCCGCCCCGAAGCGCCGTTCGATGGTCGCGGAGCGCTCCGGGTCCCAGGTCAGGAAATCCAAGGCCGTGAAGGTGGTGGTTGCATAGACATGGGCTCGACGCGCCGCTTCCGGCGGCTCCTCGTCCGCCTCGTGGCCTTTGCGCCGCAACCACCACTGCCAGCGCTGCATCGCGGGGTCGTCCGTATCGCTCGCCTGGCGATCCGCGAGCGGCAGGACATGGCGATTGTAGTCCTCGATCAACATCCCCGTCCGGTGGGCGAGGGCCAGGGTGATGAAATTGAACCATAAGGCGGGCCCGAACATCCGCCCCCCGCCGTTCTCGAGATCCAGTGACTTGAGGTCTTTGACCCCGCGTTTGTCCAATTGCAATAGGTTGTGAATCAGGTCCTGGAGATAGAGATTCCCGAGCAACTGGTTCGTCGTCTTGACATCGCTGCGATGCAGGGGCGTCCCACTGAGGTAATCGCGATACAGGAGATAGACCCGTTCGGCCAGGCTTCCGGGGCCAGGGTCGGTATCCCCGAGGCTGTTGGCCACCGTTGACCGAAAGGCCTGCTCCGCGCCGTGGTGTTCGATTACCGAGTCCGCCGAGTCGGTTGGGTGTTGGCCCCGAACCCGTCCCTCTGGATCCAATACTCGGCGCTTCAACAAATGCTGGTCCCCCGCTCGACGGAGCCGCTTCGTGTCCTTGAGCAGACTCAGGAACTGGGCCTCGGCGGCCCGAACGTAGTGATCGGTCGTTGTGGCGGCGATGCGTTGCAGCCAAGAGCCCAGCAGGACAATGCCCCAGGCGACGATCCCCAGTACCAGGATGGGCAAGCCCAGGTTCGCCCGCAGCCAAGCGAGCACCGTGCCCAACCAGGCCACGCCGAGGACCTCGATGAGGAGTGTGAGTACCACGAAGCCAACGCCGATGATCAACAGACGCTTGGCGTGGCGGCGCATCGACTGGACCATCAGATTGCCGATCCGGTCGACCAATTGGGGGGCAGTAATCACGCCATGGAGGTCGGCAAAGAACAACAACCGGTCGTTGAGATCTTGGAGGCGTCGGCCGAGGCGCCGGGCCACATCCGCCGCCAGGGAACCCCGCTCGGCGGAGGTCTTGGCCGCCAGATGGATATCCCGAAACACGGGCATCCACCGCAACGGGGGCACGTGGGCCATACGGGCAAGCCGCGCCACTTGATCGGGAAAGTCCCGATCCAGGCGCTCTTCCAAGTCCTGGACATCGACATTGACGAGGGTCTCGATGACCGTCTCGATGCGAATCTCGCGGCCCGTCGCCATGCGCCCCGTGACGGCGGATTCGCTCGCACTCGCCTCGTCGGACGCCTCGGCCGCCCCCGCCTCGGCGGCGGCCAACGGCCGGGCCCGGGCCCGATACAGGGCCAGATCCTGATGCTGCGGCGCCGCCCAGGCCTCCGTGGGGAGGGCCTCTTCGAGGCGTCGACGCTGGGCGCGCAGTCGCCGCCGCAGCACCTCCGTGCGTTCCTTGAAAACACTCTCCGGGTCTTGGCGGGGGGCGGGTTCGAAGAAGACCACGTCCCGATTCAACAGCCAACTGTAGCGACGCGCCAGGCGATCCAACCCGCGGACCATGAACAGGAAGATGCGCAAGACGCGCACGAGCGGCCTGGCCTTGCGGGCGATCAAGGCCGGAATCCGAAGGAGGCGAGCCAGGGTGGTGTGCTGGGCCGAGGCGAGGTGATCCAGGCCGAGCGCGATCAACCCGAACGGGATCGAGGGGATGAGATCGGTCAGCCAATGTCGCCGGAAAAAATTGCCACGGGCCGGGGCGTGGTACAGCCGGATCAAGAAATCGAAGAGGAGGCCCCCGCAGATGGCGGTATCGGCGAGGGCCAGGGCGAGACGTGCGTCACCGGTCGGATGGAACTGCCACTCCATCATCAGCAGGCCAACCGCGGCGAGGATCAAGATCAGGACCGCGTTGTCGAGCCAACCGACAAAACGGCGCCCGAAGCGCTCCTCAAGGCCTGCCAGGACGGATTTCTCGACCCATTCGTTGGTGGCCTGCGCGTTGAGTCGCCGAATCCGGCGTTCCGCCTCCGGATGGCGACCGGCGGAGTCCTCGGCGAAGGCCTCCAAGCGGTGCCGTACCCGCGTGTAGGCGAATAGCGCGGTGCGCCGAGGCCATAACTCGGCCTCGGCCAGGGTTTCGGTGGCGAAATCGTTGAGGGCGTGGGCCTGGGTATCCAACCACGGGACGGCGTCCGAGTCTGGGAGAGGACGGACGGTCTCAAGGGCCTGATGACCCAGGCGATCGACCGCCGATTCGAGGGATGCCAACAGGGAGGCGTCTTCGGCGAGGCGCCCCTGTTCCACAAGGTGTCGATGCAAGGTCCGCAGCAGATGCTCGCCGTAGCGACTGGCGCGCCACTGGCGGGTCGCCCACACAGCCTGGGCCTCGGCGTCCCCCGAGGCCGGCGGCTCCCCCTCGGAGGCATCCACGGCCTCCAGGAAGCTACGCACTTGGACTTCGAAGAGCTCGAGGCGGATGGTAGCCACCTCGGCCCGCAGGTCGCGGGCGGCCTCGCCGTCTCCGCCGCGGCGTTGCAGCTCCCCCTGGAAGTGGTCGAGATGGGCGTGGAGCTCCCGAAAGGGGTGCCAGCCGGCCCCGGCCAGGCGGCTGACCAGGGGCCAGAGCAGATCCACGCTGATCTGCTGGCGAATCAGCTCGTCCAGGGCCCCCTGAGGCTCACGAACGGGGCCTTGGCGGCCCGGCGCGAAACGCCGCTCGAGCGCGGCGATCCGCGGTTCGAGGCGCTGCCGCGCGTCCCGGGGGTCGTCGGCCGCGGCGGCGATCAGGCGGTGTTCGACGAGCCATTGCAACTCAGCGACTCGGTCGGTGAGGCGAGGATCGTCGAGGGGTAGCGCCTCCAGTTGGGCCAACCCCGCCTCGAGGCAATCCCACGCCTCGGACACATCCGCCCCGGTCGCGTGCCCCGAGGCGTCGCGACAAGGTGCGAGGGGATCATCGGTTGCCGAAGTTGCGTCGCGGGTCACGGGGGTCTCCCGAAGGCTTGGCTGGGGCGGCAGGACACGCGCGACGCGCTACGATCCGGGTCAGTCCCCCGCAATGGTCATCGAATCGATGAGGACGGAGCCCGTCTGGATCTTGCCGCGTCGGTCCACATCCGATCCCACCGCCTGGATGCCCTGCAACATCGACTTCAGGTGGCCCGCGATGGTGATCTCCTGGACAGGATACTGGATTTCCCCCCCTTGAACCCAATACCCGGCAGCCCCTCGGGAATAATCCCCGGTGACGGTGTTGACGCCTTGCCCCATCAACTCGGTGATCCAGAGACCCGTATCGAGGCGCCGCAATAGGGCCTCTTGATCCTCCGACCCGGTCGTGACGTGCAGGTTATGGATCCCCCCGGCATTGGCGGTGGTGGTCAGGCCGAGACGGCACGCCGCATAGGCATCCAACACATAGTCCTGGAGCACCCCGTTGGCCACCAGGGCGCGGGGCGCGGTCGCGACCCCATCGTCATCGAAGGGTGCACTGCCGAGCCCCCGCGGCAGGTGGGGTTCCTCGCGCAGCTCGAGCCAATCCGGGAACAGGCGTTCGCCACGGGCCCCGAGCAAGAAGGTTGCCTCGCGGTATTGGGCCCGCCCGTTGATCGCACCGAGGAGATGTCCAAACAGGCTGCGCGCGACGTCCGGGGCAAACAGGATCGGCGCCTGGGTCGTGCCGATCCGGCGACTGCCCAGCCGGGCCACGGTCCGTTCTCCGGCCTGGCGCCCCACGGCCTCGACGGACTCCAGGTCCTCCGCAGCCCGCGCGGTGGTATACCAGAAATCCCGCTGCATCCCGGACTCATCCCGGGCAACCACGGCACAGGCGAGGCTGTGGTAGCTGCCGCGTGAGGTCCCGAGAAACCCATGGCTGTTGCCGTAGACTGCGAGACCATGGCGGGTCGTCAGGCTGGCCCCTTCGCTGTTTTCGATCCGGGCATCCACCCCGCGGGCGGCGGATTCACAGGCGATGGCCTGGGCCACGGCCGTATCGACATCGATCGGCCAAGGATGGTAAAGATCGAGATCCGGAAAGGGCGCCGCGGCCATCAACTCGGCGGGCGCGAGCCCGGCGCAGGGATCCGCTTCGGCTTGACGGGCGATTGCACAGGCGGCCTCGACGGTCTCCCGGATTGCCGCCTCACTGAGCTCCGAGGTGGACGCCGAACCGGTGCCCCCGTCGATGAAAACCGTGATCCCCAGGCCGCGATCCCGGTGGTGCTCGAGGGTCTCGAGGGCCTCCAGGCGAACGTTGACCGAGAGTCCCACCTCGGCGCTCATGCTCGCTTCGGCAGCCTGGGCGCCGCGGTGCTTGGCCTCGTCGAGTGCCTGGGCCACGGCGCGCTCCAAGGCCGCCTCATCCGGTAGCTGATTGTCCGACATGCGCGGAACCCCATAACGGTAACGGGTGATGAAAGGCTCGGGCAGCAGTGCGCCCCTGCTGCCCGGATTCGTAGGCGCTAAGGCCCTCGATTCGGATCATCCCCGAGGCCGCGCACCAGCCGACCCCGACGCGGGAGGCCCGCCCGGGTCGCCGGGCGCTCGGACGCCCGTAAACGACGACAAGGAGACGATCCGATGCATCGCGACGATAAAACGGAGCTGCCCAGCAAGTCTCAGCGCAAGCGTGAGGCCCAGGCCGTTCAGCAGCTCGTGGGCCAACTCATCGCCCTGCCCGAGGGCAGCTTCCGAGATGCCCCGCTGGATCCGGAGCGACGGGCGGATCTCACCCTGGCACGCCGGCTCCATCCACACAGCAGCGCCCGCAAGCGCCAGTTGCGCTACATCGCCCGGCGCCTGCCGGAGACGACGGACCTCGAGGCGGTGCGGGCATTCCTCGCCGATCAGGACCAGGCCCATCGCGGGACGACCGCGCGCCACCGCCAGGCCGAGTCCTGGCGGGAGCGTTTGCTCGCCGAAGGCGAACCGGCCCTGGATGCGCTGTGTGCCCTCCCGGGCCCCTGGGATCGGACCCCGTTACGGCGCCTGCTGCGCGCCGCTCGTCAGGAACAAGCCCAAGGGGGTCGACCCCGGTATCAGCGCCAACTCTTCCGGGCCTTGCGCGATGGTTTCGCCCAGACGGCAATCGACCGGCAGCGCACGGGCGACGAAACCGGGGACGACTAGCGAGTGACCCACGGCGGGCTCGCCTGACAACCCTGCGGCCAGGACCCCGCCGGATGGGCCATGGCCCCGAGCCCCGTCAGGCCTGGGTACCGCCCACTGTCAATTGTTCCACGCGCAGGCTTGGTTGACCGACCCCCACGGGGACACTTTGGCCCTCCTTGCCGCAAACGCCGATGCCGGGATCTAGGGCGAGGTCGTTGCCCACCCCCGTCACATGGGTGAGCACCTCGGGACCGTGACCGATGAGTGTCGCCCCCCGAACCGGCCGGGTGACCTTGCCCTTCTCGATCAGGTAGGCCTCGGCGGCGGAGAAAACGAACTTGCCCGAGGTGATATCCACCTGACCTCCGCCGAAGTTGACGGCATAAAGCCCCCGTTCGATCCCCTGGAAGAGCTCCTGCGGGTCTTGCTCGCCGGGGAGCATATAGGTGTTGGTCATGCGGGGCATCGGCAGATGGGCGTACGACTCGCGGCGCCCGTTGCCCGTGACCGGCATCCCCATGAGCCGAGCATTGAGCTTGTCTTGCATATAGCCGATCAAGCGGCCCTCTTCGATCAGCACCGTGCGATGGGTCGGCGTCCCTTCATCGTCCACGCTGAGCGAACCCCGGCGCTCGCTCATGGTTCCATCGTCGATGACGGTGCACAGAGGCGAGGCGACGGTTTCGCCCAATCGGCCGGCGAAGGCGGAGGTCTTCTTCCGATTGAAATCGCCTTCAAGACCGTGTCCGACGGCCTCGTGGAGAAGCACACCGGGCCAACCCGGCCCGAGCACGACGGGCATCGTGCCCGCCGGGGCATCCACGGCCTCGAGGTTCAACAGGGCCTGCCGCACGGCCTCACGGGCATACCCTAGGGCACGTCCCTCGGTTGTAAAGTAATCAAAGTCTCGACGCCCGCCCCCACCGGCGAAGCCCGTCTCGCGGCGGCCGTTTTGCTCGGCGATCACCGATACATTGATGCGAAGCAGAGGTCGAATATCCCCGGCCAACGTGCCGTCCATCGCCGCGACCAGCGTCGCCTCACGAACCGCGGCCAGGCTCACCATGACCTGCTTGACCCGCGGATCCTGACGCCGCGCCTCCCGATCGATGGCGTTGAGGAGTTGTACCTTCTCCTCCGGCGGCATCCCATCGATGCTGACCTCGGCGGAGTACAGCGGGGTGAACGGCTTTCGCTCCAAGGCGTTGATGCGCCCCTCACCCACGCTCCGGACGATCCCGCGGGCGGCGCCGCTGGCCTCCAGGAGCGCATCGCGGGTGATCTCGTCAGCGTAGGCAAAGCCACTCTGATCCCCGTGGACGGCCCGTACACCGAGCCCCTGGGTCAGACTGCGCATCCCTTCCTTGACGCGACCATCCTCCAGCGACCATGACTCGTGGCGGCGCTGTTGCAGGAAAACATCCCCGTCATCCACGCGGCGCTCGCCGATCCGCGCGAGGGTCTGCTCCAGATCGCGGGTATCGAGACCGTGCGGCTCCAGCAAGCTCTGCGCGGCCTGATCGTACGGCTGCGTCATCGGGTTCGTCCTCGTTCGATTCGGTTGGGTGGAAAGGAGGCCCCCGACTCAAGCCGTCGCTGAGGCCTCGCTCCAAATACAGCGCAAGCGTCGATGATGGATGGCCGGGAAGTGCTTGCGGGTCTGCCGCAGCACGTGGTGGTCCAACCGCGCGGTCGCAACCCCGCTGTTATGGGGCCGCTCCGCTAGGACAACCCCCCAGGGATCGACGATCATGCTGTGTCCGTAGGTCGAGCGGCCATTCACGTGGTAACCGCCCTGGGCCGGCGCGATGACGTAACACAGGTTCTCGATCGCCCGGGCCCGAACCAAGGGATGCCAGTGGGCCCGCCCCGTGACGGCCGTGAAGGCCGAAGGCAAGGCCAGGATCTCCATGCCTTGGTCCAATAGTCGACGAAACAGTTCGGGAAACCGCAGATCGTAGCAGACGGCGATCCCGAGACAGCCGAAGGGGGTGTCGACGGTCACGGCGCTTTCGCCCGCTTCGATGGTCGCTGATTCGTTGTAACTCTCACCGCTTTCGACGATCTCCACGTCGAAGCGATGGATCTTGTCGTAGCGTCCCACAACCTCGCCTCGATCATTGACGACCAGGCAGGCCGCCCGGATCCGATTCGGGTCATTCGACTCCATGGGCAATGTACCGCCCACGATCCAAATCCCATGCCGTTGGGCTTGGGCACGCAAAAAATCCTGAATGAGACCGCGGCCGGGTTCCTCCCGAACATGGACCTTGTCGCTGTCGTTCATGCCCATGATGGCGAAGTTCTCCGGCAACACCACCAGTTCGGTCCCGGCGGCAACCGCCCGTTCGATGAGGCGTCCCGCCTCGATGAGATTGGCGTGGACATTCGGCCCGGAGGCCATTTGAATCGCTGCGACCACACTCACGATGCAGCCCCTCTCCGGAAGTTGGGGTAGGAATGGAACGACCCGGGGCTCGAAGGCGAGGCTCGACCCCAGGACCCTCCGTCGGCGGCTCCGTGTCGGCCGATGGTTCGATGACCGGTTCCGACTCGGTCTAAATCAGGGTAGCCGGGATCTCAACGCAACGAAAGGCTCGCGCTGCGTCGCCCCCGACCGGTGGGTCGGCTAAAGCAGAACGACATCGAATTGCTCCTGGGTATACAAGGCCTCGACCTGGAGCTTGATGCTGGTGCCGACCCGCTCTTCAAGCTCGGCGAGGGTCGCCGACTCCTCGTCGAGGAGTCGATCGATCACCGATTGGGAGGCCAAGACTAGCAATTTTTGCACCTCATAGAGCCGCGATTCCCGAAGGATCTCGCGAAAGATCTCGTAACAAACCGTTTCCGCTGTTTTGACCGATCCGCGCCCCGCGCAGGTAGGACAGGGTTCGCAGAGGATGTGCTCTAAACTCTCGCGGGTGCGCTTGCGGGTCATCTCGACCAGACCGAGCGGCGAGACCTCGCAGATATGGCTCTTGGCGTGATCCCGGGCAAGGCTCTTCTCCAAGGCCCGCAAGACCTGGCGCTTGTGCTCGGCCTGGCTCATATCGATGAAGTCGATGATGATGATCCCGCCGAGATTCCGCAGGCGCAGTTGGCGAGCAATGGCCTGGGCGGCCTCGAGGTTGGTCTTGAAGATGGTCTCTTCCAAGGTCCGGTGACCGACGAAGGCCCCTGTGTTGACGTCGATCGTGGTCATCGATTCGGTCTGATCGATCACCACATACCCACCGGACTTCAACACCACCCGCCGATACAGGGCCTTTTGCACCTCGTCCTCGACGCTATACAGGTCGAACATCGGGCGCTCGCCGCGGTACAGATCGATGAGATGCGCGACCTCCGGGACGAATCGCTCGGCAAACGCCACCATGTGCTGATAGGTCTCGGCGTCATCGACGCGCAGCCGCTCGATCTGGCTGCCGACCAGGTCCCGCAGGGTCCGCAGGCTCAGCGGCAGGTCTTCGTGTACAACCGTGCCGGGTGGACTCGCCTCCGCCTGCGCACGGACCGAATGCCAGAGCCGCCGCAGGAACTCGATATCTTGTTGCAGGGCGGTTTCCGTCGCCGATTCCGCCGCCGTACGAATGATGAAGCCGCCGCGCTGACCCGCCTGGCCCGTATCCAGTCCGGCCTGGTTAAAGACCAGTTGCCGCAGGCGGGTCCGTTCCGTGTCATCGTCGATCTTGGTTGAGACGCCGACATTCTGGGCGCTCGGCATATAGACGAGGAAATGGGAGGCCACCGTAATCTGGGTCGTGAGCCGTGCCCCCTTCGTCCCCAGGGGATCCTTGACCACCTGCACCAGGACTTCCTGATCCTCACTCAGGAGATCCGTGATGGTCCGCGGCGGTGGACCGATGCCCGCATCGGTCTCCTCCCGATCGGGTAGGACATCCGAGACATGGAGGAAGGCGGCGCGCTCCAACCCGATATCCACGAAGGCCGCCTCCATCCCCGGTAGGACCCGACTGACTCGACCCTTATAGATATTCCCCAAGAGCCCGCGACAGCGGGTTCGCTCGATGAGTAATTCCTGCACGATACCGCTTTCGACCCGCGCGACGCGGGTCTCCTGCGGCGTCACATTGATCAGGATTTCCTCACTCATGACGGGCGACTCGCCTCGTGGTGGGATGGGGCGTGCGTAGGCACCGAGGCCGTATCACAGCGGTCGGGGCGCGTGGTCCATGGCATCGAGAAGCTGGGCGGTCTCGCACAGCGGCAACCCCATCACCCCGGAGTAGCTCCCGTCGAGGCGCGTTACGAACAAGGCCCCGAGGCCTTGGATGGCGTATCCGCCGGCCTTGTCCGCCGGCTCGCCGGAATCCCAGTAGGCCTCGGCCTCGCTGGGCTGCAGGGCACGGAAGGTGACTCGACTGACATTGAGCACCCCCCGCTCCGTGTCGGCCTCACCGCAGCGAACGCTCACGCCGGTCAGGACGCGATGGGAGCGTCCGGCGAGCTGATTCAACATCGCGATGCCCTCCCGGCGGTCCGCCGGCTTACCGAGGATTTGGCCTTCGGCCAGGATCAATGTATCGGCACCCAGCACAGGCCCTGGAGGCCATCCCTCGGCACGGCGTCGTTCTTCGCCGGCCGCGGCCTTGAGCGCGGCCAACCGGACCACCCGGGCCGGTGCCGTCTCGTGACCGGGGGGCGATTCGTCCACCGCCACCGGGAGGGCCTCGAAGGCAAGCCCGATTTGCCCCAACAGCGCCGCCCGGCGCGGGGAAGCGGAGGCGAGGTACAACATGAGGGATCCCGATGCCGCCGGCTACCGCTAGCGATGGTAGGGGTGATGATGCAATAGACTCCAGGCGCGATACATCTGCTCCGCCACGATGACGCGCACCAACCCATGAGGCAGCGTCAACGGCGACAACGACCAGTGGCGGTGCGAGGCCTCGAGACAGGCACGGGACAGCCCGTCGGGACCGCCGACCAACAAAGCGACCCCGGCATACGCCTGTCGCCAACTCGCCAGATGGTCCGCCAATTGCCGAGTCGTCCATGGCTCGCCCCGTGGATCCAAGGCGACGATCATCGCATCCTGAGGGCATCGAGCCAGCAGGCGCTCGCCCTCGTGGGCCTGGCGTTGCGACGGGGAATCCTGACGTGCCCGCCGGGGGCGGTCAACCTCCTCGACCGCTAGGGTCCAGCCCCGCGGCAGGCGTCGCGTGTAGTCGGCGACCCCAGCATCGACCCAGGCTGGCATCCGTTCACCGACGGCAATAAGCCGAATCGCCGCCACGCGCTCGCCCCGGACCTAGTGCACGACGCGCAGCGTCGGCGCGGCAACAGCCTCGGCGGATTCGGGTTCCGTCTCCGGTTGGGGGGCCGAATCCGCCGTCCAGAGCTTTTCCAGCTGGTAGAAATCGCGGGTCTTGGGCTGCATCACGTGCACCAACACATCGAGCAGATCGACGATGATCCACTCCCCGCCTTGTTCACCTTCCACGCCCGTCGGTGGGGTACCGGCATCCTTCGCCTGCTCGGCCACCTGCTGAGCGATCGCCTTGACATGACGGTCGGTCTGCCCCGTCGCGATCACCATGTAATCGGTGATCGTGGTCAGGGGGCGGACGTCCAAGACGCGGATCTCCCGTGCCTTCAGATCCTCGAGGGTGTCGATCACAAGCTGCTTGAGACGGTCTTCCCGCATAGGGTGTCAGTTGTGCTCCTTCTGCTGGTCGTGATAGAGCCGGCGTCGGCGTATCAGCTCCCAGACCGACTCCGGCATGAGGAAGCGGGGACTCTGTCCCTTCCCCACCATCGCGCGGATCTCACTGGAGGAGATCTCCAATTGGGTTACTTGCCACGGCAGAATCGCGCCCGCCGCATCGCGGCGCAGTTCCGAGCCGCTCGTGACCCGACGGGCTGCCAGGGCCTCGGCGACGGGCCCGCGCTCCGGCAGTGGGACACCGGGCCGAAAGGCCACGATGATGTGCGCGTTTTCGAGTAGTGTCTCCCAGCGATACCAGCGGTTCAGGGATGCGAAGGCATCCGCGCCCATGATCAGGCACAGCGGGGTCTGCGGATAGTCCTGGCGGAGGGAGAGCAGGGTATCGGCGGTGTAGGAGGGGCCGGTGCGCTTGAGCTCACGGTCATCGACCGCCAATCCGCGCACCCCATCAACGGCCGTCTGGAGCATGGCCAAGCGGTGGCTCCCCGCGGCGACCGGCGGTTCGCGATGGGGTGGGATACCGCAGGGTATGAGCCGCACCTGCTGCAGCTCCAAGGCCTGACGCAATTCGAACGCCGATCGGAGATGCCCGAAGTGAATCGGATCGAAGGTTCCCCCGAAGATCCCTAACGGGCGCATCCAGGCCCTCGCCAAGCCGAACGGGACCGGGATCCGCGCGGGCCCCAGGCGCTGTGGACTGCCTCAACGCCGAACATGGCCATCTCCGAGCACGATGTATTTCTGGGTCGTCAGCCCCTCGAGGCCGACGGGGCCGCGCGCGTGCAGTTTATTGGTGCTGATGCCGATCTCTGCCCCGAGACCGTACTCGTAACCATCCGCAAAACGCGTCGAGGCGTTGACCATGACCGAGCTGGAATCGACCTCGCTGAGAAAGCGCTGGGCCCGAGTCCAGTTCTCCGTCACGATGGCATCGGTATGCTGAGATCCATAGGTCTCGATATGGTCGATGGCCGCCTCCAGATCCTCGACGATGCGAATCGAAAGAATGGGCGCAAGATACTCCGTTGCCCAGTCGGCTTCCGTGGCCGGCTGACATTCCGGGATGAGGGCTTGAGTCTGCGGACACCCCCGTAATTCGACGCCCGCTTCGCGATACTCGGCCGCAAGGCCTGGGAGTACCGCTGGGGCGATCGCCTCGGCGACCAGGAGCGTCTCGAGGGTGTTACACGTCCCGTAGCGCTGCGTCTTGGCGTTGATCGCAATCGCCCGGGCCTTTTCCGGATCGGCCGCTGCATCGAGATACACGTGGCAGACGCCGTCGAGGTGCTTGAGCACCGGGATCCGGGATTCCTCGGCAACCCGCTCGATCAGCCCTTTGCCCCCGCGGGGTATGATGACATCCACCAGCTCGGTCGCGTGCAACAAGGCACCCACGGCGGCGCGATCTGGGGTGGCAATGACCTGAACGGCGGCCTCCGGCAGCCCCGCGCGTTGCAGCCCCGAGGCGAGACACCCGGCAAGCGCCTGGTTGGTCCGCAAGGCCTCGGAGCCGCCCCGGAGGATGGCCGCATTACCGGATTTCAAGCACAGGGCCGCCGCATCGATGGTGACGTTCGGCCGGGACTCGAAGATGATCCCGATCACCCCGAGGGGAACCCGCATCCGCCCCACCTGAATCCCGCTGTCGAGTCGCCGGAGATCCGTGATGGCCCCAACGGGATCCGGCAGGCGAGCGACCGCCTCGAGCCCCCGGGTCATCGCCGCAATCCGATTCGGCGTCAATTCGAGCCGATCCAGAAAGGCCGCATCCAGCCCCCGCTCAGCCCCGGCCGCCCGATCGGCCTCATTGGCCTCCCGAATCGTCGACTCCGCCGCCCGAATCGCCTCGGCTGTGGCCTCCAGGGCGGTATTCTTGGCACCCGTCGTCGCGGCCATCACACGGCGACTCGCCTGACGGGCCTCGTGACAAACCCCCTCCATATAGGCATCCACCCGACCGGATTCCAACCAGGCCATCTTATCGCTCATGGGTTCGGCTCACCTCGAATGCAATACATCGCCGACCGATTCCGGTCGAGGTTGGGCTAAGTCTACACATAACTGCAATAGTTCACCCCATGGGTCGCCGGACTGCAACCCCTTGCCCACCCGATCGAGGCGTTGACAGGCAAGCAAGGCCTGCTGCAGGCCCGTGAGCCCCTGGCGTTGGATCAAGGCGCGGAGCCCGCGACGGCGCCGTTCCCACAGGGTTTTTTCCGCCGCCAAGGTGGCCCCGAGCCCTTGCTGCTGAGCGCGATGGGCCAAGGAGGCGGCGAGACGCAGATCGGCGGTCAGGGTTCCGAGCACCAGCGGGAAGGCCACGCCTTCTTCCTGCAGGCCTGCGCCGATGCGCAGGACGCGCCGCGGCTCACCGTCGAGGACCGCATCCTTAAGATCGAACGGGGTAAACCGGGCACTGTCCGCAACCGCGAGGCGGGCCGCCTCAGGATCCACGGCCCCCGGTCCATTGACGAGGGCCAGTCGTTCGATCGCCTGGGCTGCCGCTGGCAGATTGCCCTCGAACTGCTCGGCCCAAGCCTGCAGTTGGGCGGGCTCGGCCCGCAACCCTCGAGCGCTCAGACGCCCTTTCAACCAACCCGGAAGCTGCTCCCGCCCCACCGGCCAGACAACCACCAGGCCGCTCTCCGAATCGATGCGCTGGAGGATCCGGCGCTTTCGCGTCGGCGCCTCGAGTTTGGGGCTCGCGATCAGGAGGCAATCATCCCGCAGTCCTTCGATCAACCGCGCGAGGGCTGTGGCATCCGATTCCCGGAGGCGCCCTTGATCCAGCCGCAACTCGAGCAGACGCCGTGGGGCCAGCAGCGAGGGGATCGCCACCGTGGTCAACAGCGATTCCCATCGAAAATCGGACGCAGATCCATCGATGACGAGGCGTTCGGTATAACCCCGCTGTTGGGCCGCCGTCCGAATCGCGCTGAGGGACTCAGCGTGCTGAAGCGGCTCGTCTCCCGCGACCCAATAGACGGCGTTGAATCGATCGCGGAGTTGGCGTTCGAGCTGTTCGGGGCGCAGGGGCATGGGAGGCCTAGCCGCCGGTCCGGGGCGGGCGGCGATCGGCCGGCTTGGCGAGCAGGGCCCGGAGTTGATCGAGCAAGCGCGCTACGATCAAGCCCTCGAGCCGGGCGCGCAGATCGGCCTCCTCGGGGGTGCGAAGCAGGGGCTGATCGGGTTCGTTGACGTAATTACGAGAGGCCTCCAAGCGGCGTGTTCGGGTATACGCCCCATGCTGAAAGCGCGCTCGGACCGAGAGCGTGAGTCGATATTCACCGACGGCGCCGGCAGCATCCAGGGCGTGTATGCCACGACTCAAGGTCTCGTCCTCAAGCGCGATCTGGATGGTCGCGGCCCCGGGATCGACCAACCTCGCTCCGGCCCGCTCGAGACGACGCTCGAGGGTCCGAGCGATCCGCCGGTCGCCCCCCTCCGAGCGAACCGCCAGCGTCGGGTCCTCGGGGCCAAATCGCAAGGGGGCCTCGACCCGCAACCCACAACCGCTGAACAACAGCACCACGAGCCCCGCCCCGATCCGCCGGTTGACCCACCCGAGCCGGGGTTTACTGGGCAACGATGTTGACCAACTTACCCGGCACGACGATCACGCGGCGGATCGTCTTCTCGGCAAAGAAACGTTGCGCATTCGAGCTCGCGAGCGCCGCTTCGCGGCAGGTGGTCTCATCGGCATCGGCGGCCACTTCGACGGAATCTCGAACCTTGCCGTTCACTTGGACGACCAAGGCGATCGTATCCACGGTTCGCGCCTCCGGGTCCGCGGCCGGCCAGGGGTGATTGTCGATGAAACCGGAATGGCCGAGATCATTCCACAGGGCTTGACTGATGTGCGGAGTAATAGGAGCAAGCAACAACACCACGGTTTCCAGCGCTTCCTGAAACACCGCCTGCCCCACATCCCCCCGGTCGAGGGCACGGCCGATCTCATTGACCAGTTCCATCACCGCCGCCACCCCCGTATTGAAGGTGTAGCGCCGCCCCATATCATCGGTGACTTTGGCGATCGTGTCGTGCAGTTTGCGGCGCACGTCCCGAGCCGCAGCCGGGTCCGGGGATTCCCGATCGGCCCCCGATTGATAGACATGCCGGTGGACCAGCCGCCAAAGCCGTTTCAGGAAGCGATGGCTGCCCTCCACCCCCGCATCGGACCATTCCAAATCCTGATCCGGTGGCGTGGCGAACATCACGAACAGGCGCACCGTATCCGCCCCATAGTGATCGATCAATGCCTGGGGGTCGACCCCGTTGTTCTTGGATTTGGACATCTTCTCCACCGGCCCGGGCGTGACCGATTCGCCGTCCGCCCGCAGCCACGCCGCCTCAAGGACGCCTTTGGCGTCGGTGCGTTGCTCCACTTCACTCGGATTGTAGAACGTCTTCGACCCGTCATCGGCCTCCCGGTAAAAGGTCTCGGCAACCACCATCCCCTGGGTCAAAAGCCGTTGGAAGGGCTCGTCTCCCGGAACCAACCCCATGTCGCGCAGCACCTTATGGAAAAAACGCGCGTACAACAAATGGAGGATGGCGTGTTCGACGCCGCCCACGTATTGATCGACAGGCAACCAATGATGCGCCCGTTCGTCGAGCATCGCCTCGGTATTATCCGGACCGGTAAAGCGCGCGTAATACCAGGAGGATTCGATGAAGGTATCGAAGGTATCCGTTTCCCGGCGACTGGCCTCACCACACCGTGGACACTGGACCTCGTAGAAATCCGGGCGTCGTTCCAAGGGCGATCCCCGGCCATCGAGCTCAACATCCTCGGGCAACACGACGGGGAGATCCGACTCCGGAACGGGCACCGGGCCACACGAGGGACAATGGATGATGGGGATCGGGGCACCCCAGTAGCGCTGACGCGAGATGCCCCAATCCCGCAAACGATAGCTCACCTGACGCTGCCCCTGGCCGCTCGCTTCCAGACGATCCGCCATGGCCTCAAAGGCCGCCTCGGAGCTCATCCCGGTATACGCCCCGGAGTCTTGAAGGACACCGTAATCGGTGAAGGCCTCGGACGAGACGTCGACCGCACCGGCGTCGGATGGGCGGATCACCGGGCGAATCGGCAAGCCGTAGGCCTGCGCGAAGGCATGATCCCGTTCGTCATGGGCCGGAACCGCCATCACGGCCCCGGACCCATAGTCCATGAGGACATAATTCGCCGCCCACACGGGTACCGTTTCGCCGGTCAAGGGATGCTCGGCACACACCCCAAGATCGATGCCTTCCTTCTCCAAAGTGGCGATTTCCGCCTCGGCCACGGAATGGTGCTGGCAGCGCGCCAGGAAATCCGCGACCTCGGGGCGGACCTCGGCTACCTGGCGAGCCAAGGGATGGGCACAGGCCACGGCGAGATAGGTGACGCCGTACAACGTATCGGGTCGCGTCGTGTACACCTCCAGGATCGTATCCACCGACGCCACATGAAATCGGAGGCTCACACCGCGGGACCGGCCGATCCAGTGGCGTTGCATGGTACGGACGGATTCCGGCCAACCCGTCAGCGCATCGAGTCCATCCAAGAGCTCATCGGCATAGGCGGTAATCCGCAGGAACCATTGAGGGATCTCGCGGCGCTCGACGGGGACCCCGGAGCGCCAACCGCGACCGTCGATCACCTGCTCATTGGCAAGCACGGTTTGATCCACTGGATCCCAATTGACCGTCGCGGTCTTTCGATACACCATACCGCGTTCGAAGAGCTTGCCAAACAGCCACTGCTCCCAGCGATAGTACTCGGGCCAGCAGGTCGCCAGCTCCCGATTCCAGTCATAGGCGAATCCGAGCTGTTGCAGTTGCTCCCGCATGTTGGCGATGTTTTCCTCCGTCCAGCGCGCCGGAGGCACTCCGTGTTTCATGGCGGCATTCTCCGCCGGGAGCCCGAACGCGTCCCACCCCATCGGTTGCAGGACGCTGCGCCCTTGCATTCGCTGGAAACGGGCAATGACATCCCCGATCGTGTAATTGCGGACATGCCCCATGTGCAACCGTCCGCTTGGATAAGGGAACATCGACAGGCAGTAGAAGGTTTCCCGCGCTGGATCTTCCTTGACCTCGAAGTGACGGGCCTCCGCCCAACGGGTCTGGACCTCCCGTTCGACGGACTCGGGCTGGTACTGTTCGTACATGGGCATTCCGTAACGGTGGCGATGGTCGGTGGCGCTTGCACAGGGGCCAGGTTGCCGTCATGCTCTTAGAGGGCCAGTCGTGTCCGACGACACGGGCTACGCCGCGACCTGCGAGGGCCCGTGCGCTGCTGTGCCCTGGCTGCGTCGCATTTATCAGCATAACGTAGCCCCGTTCACCGCTACAACCGAGGCCGCGGGCACCGGGGCGCCGACGGAGGTTTCCGGTTATGAACGATCCCGAATCGGAGAATCGCTGGACCCACGCGTATCGCACCATGACCGCGCGCATCAAGCGCATCCTTGATGGGGCGGAAGGGGCCGCGCCGACGCTTCACGAGGCCGTAGAACAGGCCCGACATCGAGCCGTGGAATTCGGGGAACTGACGCGGGAGGAATCCGAACGCGTCGCCGCCCACGTCAGACGCGATTTGCAACACGCCGGCCACCACCTGGCGGAGGCGAGCGATGACCTGGCTGCCTGGTTTTACATGGATCGACGCCTGATCGAGCAAGAACTGCTCGATTGGTTCACCCGGGCGGCGGATCAGACGCGACTGGAACTGCAACGCTTCACGACCCCACCGCCAGAACCCCCGACCTATGAGACCGGGGAACTAACGGGGCCGGGCCGACTGACCTGTCTGAGCTGCGGTGAAACCCTCGAGCGGGCCGACGCCGGCGTGATCCCCGCTTGCCCGAACTGCGGAGGCACCCAGTTCCGCCGGGGCCCGCCGGCGGATGCGTCCTCGAGCGAGGAGGCATAAACCGATCCGGCCCTCAGGCAGGCGGCCCGCGCCCCCATTCGGACCTTCCCCTGCACCGCTGACGGAGTGCGTACCGTGACCGAAACCCTCGACGAAGCCACCTTGGCGGCCTTGGACCCTAGTGACCCGCGGCTGTACTTCAATCGGGAATTGAGCCTGCTGCAGTTTCACAGCCGGGTCTTGGAACTCGCGGAAGACCCGAACATCCCCCTGTTGGAACGCCTGAATTTCCTATGCATCTCGAGCACCAACCTGGACGAGTTCTTCGAGGTGCGGGTGGCCAGCCTCAAACAGCAGGAGATGCTCGGCGTCGACAAGCCGTCGATCGACGGACGCACCGCCGGGGAACAGATCGCGGCGATCGGTACCTACGCCGGGGAACTCGTGCGGAATCAGTACCGAATCCTCAACGACGAGATCATCCCCGAGCTCGCCGAACACGGGATCCGCTTCATCCGCCGGAGTCACTGGGATGCCGAACAGACCGCCTGGATCGCCGACTACTTCGAACGGATGTTGGTACCGGTCATGAGTCCGTTGGGGTTGGATCCGGCCCATCCGTTCCCGCGCATCCTGAACAAGAGCTTGAACTTCGTCGTCACCCTGGAGGGTCGCGACGCCTTCGGCCGGGCCGGGGGCGTCGCGATCGTCCCGGCTCCGCGGGCGCTGTCCCGGCTGATCCAATTCCCGCCAGAGATCTCCGCGGGGAGCAAAGACTTCGTCTTTCTTTCGTCGATCATCCACGCGCATGTTGGGAAGCTGTTCCCCGGCATGACCGTAACGGGTTGCTACCAGTTTCGCGTCACCCGCAACAGCGACCTCTTCGTCGATGAAGAGGAGATCGACGACCTGCTGCGCGCCCTGGAGGGGGAACTCCCCTCACGCAACTACGGCCAGGCGGTCCGGCTCGAGGTGGCCGACAACTGCCCCAGACCGGTCTATCAGTTCTTGCTGCGTAAATTCGACCTGACCGAGCAGGATCTTTACCAAGTCAACGGACCGGTCAACCTCAACCGCTTGAGCGCTATCCGCGAGATCGCCGGGCAAACGGAGCTCCGCTACCGCCCGTTCAGCCCCGGATTGCCACCCTCCGTTCGCCATCATGAAGACATCTTTAAAGCGATCACGGAGGCGGGCTCGATCCTCTGCCATCACCCCTACCAGTCCTTTGTTCCGATCCTGGACTTCATCCGGCAATCGGCCGGGGATCCCGAGGTCCTGGCGATCAAGCAGACCCTGTACCGGACGGGAACGGACTCCCAAATCGTCGAGGCCCTGATCGAGGCGGCCCAATCCGGGAAGGAGGTCACCGTCGTCGTCGAACTCAAGGCCCGCTTTGATGAGGCCGCGAATATCCATCTGGCGACCCGATTGCAAGATGCGGGCGCCCACGTGGTGTATGGCGTCGTCGGCTACAAGACCCACGCCAAGATGGCCCTGGCCGTGCGCCGGGAGCAGGGCGGCCTACGCCGTTACGTGCACCTGGGCACCGGTAACTACCACGCCGGGACGGCCCGCGCCTACACGGACATCGGGCTCCTGACGGACGACCCCGAATTGGCGGATGACGTCCACCAGTTATTCCAACAACTCACGGGCCTAGGGCAAGTCAAGATCCTCCACAAGATCCTGCAATCCCCGTTCACCCTCCACGCCGCGATGATCGAGGCAATCGAGCGGGAGACCCGCCACGCCGAGGCCGGCCGGACCGGGCGGATCATCGCCAAGATGAACGCCCTCATCGAACCCCGCATCATCCAGGCCCTGTATCGAGCCTCACGCGCCGGCGTGGAGATCGACCTCATCGTCCGCGGGATCTGCTGCTTACGCCCGGGATTACCCGGCGTCTCGGACCACATCCGCGTCCGGTCGATGCTCGGGCGATTCCTCGAACACAGTCGCATCTTCTATTTCTACAACGATGGGCGTAAAGACGTGTACTGCAGTAGCGCCGATTGGATGCCGCGCAATTTCTTTCGCCGGGTCGAGACGTGCTTTCCCATCCAGGACCCGGAGCTCCGGGAGCGCATCGTGAGCCAGGACTTGGAGCTCCATCTCCAGGACACCACGAATGCATGGGTGCTCGATGGAAACGGTCATTATCGCCGGCGCCATCCGACGGACGACGAGCCCGCCCGCACTGCCCAGGAGGTCCTGATGCAAGAGCTCACCGGCGACCGTTGAGGCCCCCCTGAAACCCACCAGTTGTGCACCGCCGGCCACCGATTGGGTGTGACGGCCCGGCAAACGGCGTGTCTCCCCCTGCATCCGATGGGCGCGGCTCGAACCACGGGCGAGGCGAGGTTATCGCCCCCACGTAAGCGCTTCGCCTCATCCTCGCGTCGGATTGATAATTCAGTATTCCTTAAAGTGCTTGACAGCTAATCGACGAGGCGAGATACTGATACTGTTCGTTTAAGACTCCTCCTCCTTTGGTGGTGTTAGCGCGGCCCTCGGGTCGCGCTTTTTTTTTGACGAGACACGACAAACGACCGGGCGCCGGACGGCTCGAATGAGTAACACCCCTTAATCGACGGATCCCGGCGGACCCGAACCGCCCGAAATCGGCTCGGTCCGCGCCTGAACCTCCCCCCTGAGTGCCTCCCGATACGCCGCAAAGGCATCTCGTAGCTGCCGTGCCTTCTTTTGGCACAGGGTCTCCGCCCCGCTATCGGCCACCTGCTCGAGCTCACGCGCCAACCGGCGCAGTTGTGGCCCTCCGACAGAGGCCCCAACCACCTCGAAGGCGCATTGCTGGATCCGAGCGAGGTCACGGTCCTTCAGATGCTCGTCCAATTTGTCGATCTGATCGGCGAGATCCGCCAGACAAATCGAGACGAACTCCTGGATGGCATCCGATTCCTCGCCGACCAGCCGAATGATCTCGTGACGATCCAGGATCGGATCCTCCGGCGTCGCCCATTCCCGGCGTTCGACCGCCCCCTGCAAGCGATTCAAGGCGTGATTCAAATGAGGCAAGAGCGCCCGGCACCCATCCGCGTTCTTCCGCCGTGCCGCCTGTTCCAGATCCTGAGCCAACCCGATGAGCTGGGGGGCTCCGATCGCCGATCCCCGGATATCGTGGGCCAGATGCTGAACAGCCTCAAAGTCCCGATCTCCGACCCGCCGATCGATCCGTTCCAAGGCGTTCGGCAGATCGTCGAGCAGGGTCTCAAAGAACTCTTCAAGGAGCTCACCATCCCGGCCCAAGAGATTGGTAATCGGCTCAAGGTCCAAAACGACGTCGCTCACCTGCGCGCTCCCCGGCGGCGGCGACGCAACCGGTCCGGCGTCGCTTCCGGACGGTTGGGCCACGGGCTCGGCCGACACGGGCTGTTGCATCGACAAGGCGCCCTCCACTCCGGTGTGATACAGCCGATGGGTACCCGCTCGCAGTTCCCGGCCGGCCGTGCGGATGGAGTGAATCAAGGCGATCTGTTTCTCCGTCACCGGGCCCGCAGAACCCGCAGCGAGGGACTCGGCCAGGCCGACCACCGCCTCGGCTGGCCGCCGCAGTTCATCGGCCAGATCGGAGAGGACCCGGCGATGCTCCAGATAGCGCTCCACGAGCCGGCGCCCCACCGCGAGACGGCTACGAAGCGCCTCCGCAGCCACAGGCTTCGACAGGAAGTCGTGGGCACCCTGGTCGAGCGCATAGACTTGATCGTTCCGGTTGGATTTCCCGGTCAGCAGAATCGCATAAGTCAAATCATGTCGTGTGGCCAAGCGCCGGCATAGCTCGACCCCGTCCAGTCCCGGCATCAACCAATCCAGCAATGCGATCGCCGGCGGATCCTCGGTGGACAGTGCCGTCCAGGCCTCGTCACCGTCCTGCGCCTCGATCACATGGTAGCCCCATTCCATGAGGTTCTTGTGCAAGGCGAACCGGGTCGCGGGATTATTCTCGGCGAGCAAAATCTTCATGGATGACGCACCCCCCACCGACGCCCAAACGGTCCCCTCAATTCGGGCCTTCTAACACGGGTTGAGTTAGAGCGGCCACCCCGAGCCGGCGGACGCGCTTACGGGTTGCCGTCGTTCCGACAACGGCCCGAGCCGATGTCCCATTGTGACCCCCTTGGGCGGCTCAGGACCCGGGACACCCCCGGAGGCCGAGGCAACGCCCACCGATGATCCCCTTGGGATGGAATCAAGCCTGGCGATCGCCCGGCATTCTGCAAGAATCGTACGATGACGGCCTCTGCGGATGCGTTGCCAATCCGCGTTCGGTGTCTCACCGACTCGGCCCGTCACCGGTGGTGCTCGGGGCCCGTCAATGATGGGCGTGTCCCGCCCCATGGGATGGGGAATCACCGGACGATTCCGTGCTAAGACGCCCCAGCCCCGCCTGGAGTTGGCTTTCGGAATCGAGCAGGAATTGCCCAGATACGACAACCGTCTCCCCCACCGCAAGCCCCTCCCGTACCGCAACGCGTCCCCGGGCGGCCATGCCAAGGGTCACGGGAACGGGCCGAAATCGCCCATCGCCAAGGTGTTGGATGACCCGATTGCCCTGCTCGGTGCGGATGACAGCCGCCTCGGGAACGAGTATCAGGCCCCGACGGGGCCCCCCGTACAGGGTCGCCTCGGCGAACATATTCGGCCGGAGCGCCCCGTCCGGATTATCGAAGCGCAACCGGACGCGCAGGGTGCGCGTGGTGGGATCGAACTCGGGATGGATGAAATCGACGCGGCCCTCCCAGACCCGTCCAGGGTGGGCGGCGACCCGGATCTCCGCCGGATCCCCCTCGGCGATCCACTCCGCCTGGTGGGCAAAGACATCCACCTGCACCCAGACGGAGGACAGGTCCGCAAGGGTATACAGCTCAAGGGCGGGATCGACGAACATTCCCTCGCGCAGGCCAAGCTGGGTGACGGTCCCCGCGTGCTCGGCGCGCAATGGGACCAAACGCTGTACGGAGCGACGCTCGGCGATACGCTCGATGGTGGTCTCCGGCACGTCGAGAAGCTCGAGCCGCCGGCGGGCATCTGCCTCGAGCCGGGATTGGCCGCGCAAGGCGGTGAGGAAGGCCTGTTGGGCCTCGACGATCTCCGGGGCGTAGTACTCCAGCAGGATGTCGTCGGCCTCGACCCGGGAGCCGATCGAGCGCACCTTCAGGGTCTCGACCCAGCCCTCCGCCCGGGGATGGACATGCGTCATTTGGTCTTCGTCGTAGCCGACGTAGCCAACCGTCTCGATGTAGCGCCACAGGGTACCTCGCTCGACCGCTGCCGTGCGGATATTCAGGGCCTGCTGCCATTGGCCGGCAACGTCGACCCCGGCGTCGGATCCGCCGCCGGCGGTATCGCGGACGACAAGATCCATACCGCAAATCGGGCAGCTCCCGGGTTCGTTCTGCGTGACCTGGGGGTGCATGGGGCAGGTATAGTTCGGATCCGCATGTTTAGCGGCGTGCTCGAGGGCACGATCGTCAGCCGCCTCGGCAAGCGGCTCCGAGGGAGACGCGGAGTCGGACGACTCGGGGGACGGCGTATTGCAACCGACCAGGACGAGAACGACCAGCGCGGTACGGAGCGGTTGCCACACTCGGCTGTTCACGGGCGATACTCCGCTTGGAGATAACGTTGATCGACGAGGGCGCGGGCGCGATCGATGCGGAGCCGAAACTGCCGCTCCTCGGCGTCAATGGCCGCAGCCGCCACCTCGACCAGATCGGCGAAGGTGCCACGCCCGGTCTGATACTCGCTCCGACTGAGCTCAATGAGGCGCCGCCGCTGGGGGATGATCTGCTCGTCGTAGGTCCGGATGCGCTCGCTCAGGGTACTGAACCGAGCCCCGATGGCGGCAGCCTCGCTTTGCAGTCGGGCCCGGGTATCCTGTTGCGCTTGGCCCGCGGCGTCGTATCGGGCCTGGGCCGCCTCCAATGCGGGATCTTGACGGGTGCCGGCAAACAAGGGCAGATCCAACGTGATGCCCACGCTGGTGACGTCCGCCCGCCCGGCGCGAACGCTGTATTCCACACCGAGGGTCCAATCGGGCCGGTAGGCGGCCCGGGCCTCATCCCGCTGCGCCGCAGCGGCCGCGCGATCCGCCTGGATCTCCATGAGCTCGGGATGACGATCGACACGGATCGATGCCGCATCGGGTTTCTGAAGCCTATCCGGGAGTGTCTCCGGTAGCGGCCGCTCCGCCTCGGCCCCGAGCCAGCGGGCGAGTTGCGCACGCCGATCGGCCGCTTGACCGCGCAAGGCTTCCTGCGCCTCATCGAGCTCACTGAGCCGCAAACCGATCGCCGCGAGCTCCGAGGGGCGTGCCCGCCCGACCTGATACCCGCCGCTCGCCGTTTCTTCCAGTTCGTTGTACAAGACTTGGCGCTCCTTCAAGAAGCCTAAACGCCCTTGGAGCTCGAACAGCGCCAACCAATGATCCGCCACGTGCCGCTCGATTTGGGCCCGCTGGGTGTCGGTGGCCGCCGCGTGGGCCCGCGCCTCGGCATCGCCGGCCGCCCGCCGCGCGGCCCGTCGGCCAAACGCCGGAACATCCTGGCGGAGGGCAACCACCCCACGGGTCAAGGGTTCGCGATCGAAGTCAAAGGAGTTGACGGGGAGGTTCTTGGCTTCCACATGCAACCGCGGCTCCGGCAGGCTGCCATCGCGGATCGCCTCCCGCCGTTCGGCCTCCGCCAGCCGACGGCGCTGGGTGATCCTCGGATCGGCATCGCGGGCAATCGCGATGGCCTCCGAATAGCTGAGGACCGACCCCGGGGTCGACTCGCTATGAGCGAGCCCGCTCAGGCTAAGCCCTAAGCCCAGGAGTCCGACGAGGGACATAAGCTGACCCCGCCACGCCGTGCGGCTGCCGCCTTGGACATGGGGTTTTACGATTAACCCCCCCGAATCGTTACCGTTCGCCATGCAATCGAGTGAGGTTGAACGCATCGATCATTTCCCGGACTATAGCACGGACGTGAGTGGAGACAGCGGTCTTCGGAGCGATCAGACCCTCAAATGACGACGGTTCTCTACCCGACCGGACTCCGAGCCAACGGACTTGCCAATGCGCCAAGTCGGTGTTCAACCGACCCCCGAGCCGAGGGTCGGGGCTCCGGGGGAATCGCCTCGTGCCTTGAGCCCCGGATCGCTGGCGATCGGATGGCGAGCTTGACCCGGGTGGGTCGCCCTCTTGGACGACCCCGACTCATGCGTTCGCCGCGTGCTCGTAAGAAGCACCACGCCCACCCTCGTCACGAGTCGCTTCTTAACCCATGCCTACGCATCGAAGACAGAAACCTAAGGCGAGGCGATCCAGACGCCAGAGCGACCCGGCTCTTCCACGCCCCGGTCCTATAGCCACCTCAGTTGATTGCCGAATCGACCGAGGGGTCGCCCTGGCGTGCGACCCGCCCGGGTGAGGGCACGGAAGTCGCGTGGGCGAGGACTCGCCCCCAACACTCGAGGCGATTCGGGGGATGGGGGTCGGGGGTGTCGATCGCCTGGACGGCGATCGTCAAGCCTCCACGGACGGATCCACGGCGTCCCCCGACCCCGATCCCCCGGAGCGCCGACCCTCCGGTGATCCAGCCCGCGGCCCGGCAAGAGCCGTCTTGCAACCAGCGGCACGACCGCCGGGTTCGGTGGATCCATCGCGTGTGGAATCGCCGATCAAACGACCGTCGTTGCCCGGCCGAGGCCGTCGAAGGGTCGCCCTGGCGTGCGACCCGCCCGGGTGATACAGCAAGCCGCCGGG
>CAYFWJ010000021.1:21760-33324 GCA_964346755.1 uncultured Ectothiorhodospiraceae bacterium | reverse complement strand
CGCTTGGACAACCGATGCGCCTCCTGGCGTCGGCCCATCCGACGAAAAACTGAATCCCCCGGCGTCCGGCGTGGGCCAGTCGGCGGTCCGGTTCGCCGAACGAGTGCTGGCCGTGATGATCCTTACGGCGAAGTAAGCGATGCCCTGCACCCGTGCCCCACCGCGCGAAGCCGAGGCGGCGGCTCCGCCCGGAGCCTGCGCCCATTTCGCCCAACGATGCTACCCTATCCCGCTTGGGCGATGGCACGTCGCAGCACGTTCCTCCCCTCCGGAGCCGTCCAACGAGACGCCGACCCAGCGCGGGAACGCCGCCATCCGGCTGTCCGGCGTCGGGCGCGTAATACCAGATAGTGCTGAGCGACGATGGGTTTCCAAGTCTTTCGTCCGCAACCCCCCCCGGCCGCGGTCCCGCGCTCGGCGGCGGGTGCCATCCTGCCGCGCCTCGCGCGCTGGCTGCGCCGCGGCGCCGGTGCGCTGTGCCTTGGCCTCGCCCTCGTCGCCGGCGGCGCATTGGCCTGGGCGGTTCGCCACGGCAGTCCGTGGTCAGATACCTCGGTCACCCGGTCCTGGGACGCCCTGGCTCCGTTGGTCATCGCGGGTGATGCCGGCTTGCATGCCCTCGGGTGGGGGGCCTATGCCTTGCTCGTCGGCCTCGCGAGCGTCGGCGCCCTGCTGGTTGTCCGAGCGCCCCGCGGCGGTGCATTCGGGTGGTTGGCCCTGGGGTGGGGCGTGACCTTCGGCATCCTGGGCGCCTGCCTGGTGGGGGCCCATATCGAGCCCCCGCTGGCTGCGACGGGCTTCGGCAGCGGAGGACTGCTCGGGGGACTGCTGACACAGCAATGGCTGGCGGGCTGGCCGCCAGGGGCGACAGCGGGGCTCGGCTATGGCTTACTCGGGCTCGGCGGCGGGTTACTCCTGCCTTGGCCGCGCCGACGCCCCGTCGCCCGTCCGTCCGGCTTCGACCCGGATCAGGTGGGCGGGCTAGAACCGGAGCCCGCGACCGCGGTGGATGACCGACCCTGCCCCCCCGAGGATAGCCCAGGGACTGCGGCGTCCCGCCTGCCCCCCGAATCCGTGAACGAACTCGGCGCGCGCGATCTGATCCCTCGAGCTCCGGAGCGGGAGCCCGCCTCGGAGGATCCCTGAGTCCCCTTGAACCCTTTCCTGTACCCATTCGGAGTCACGCCATGATGCACCTCCTCCGTCGGCCCCATCCGGCCATCGGCCTGATCCTTGGTTTGTTGGCCTGGGGCGGGGTCCAGGCCGAGTCCGGCATCGAGCGCCTGCGCACCTTCAACAGCGACCTGGAGACCTGGACGGCCGAGTTCACGCAGATCACCCTGGCGTCGGACGACACGAGCCGTTCGGAGGATCGGGAGGTCGCCCTCGGATCCGTGACGTTGGCCCGCCCGGGCCGTTTTCGGTGGGATTACACCTACCCGTACGAGCAACATGTCATCGCCGATGGCTCGACGGTGTGGATCTACGATGTGGCGCTCAAACAAGTGACCGAGCGCTCGTTCGATCGGGCCCTGGCCGCGGCCCCCATCACCTTCCTGGTCCGACCCGAACAGTTGACGGAGACCTTTGAGGTCGCCGAACTCGGACGCAGCTCGCAACTGGACTGGGTCCGTTTGACCCCTCGTGCGGGCGGTAACGATTTCGAGTTCGTCTTGGTGGGCCTGAATGCGGAGGGCTTGCGGGCCCTGGAGCTACACGACACATTCGATCGAACGACCCGCATTACCTTCCAAGAGACCACGCTGAATGCCCCGGTCGACGCGGACGCCTTCGAGTTCACCCCGCCCCCGGATGTGGACGTGGTCCGCGAGGCGCGATGACTGATCCGCGGCTGCTCCTCGCCGTGGCCCTCGGCGGGGCGATCGGGGCCGTCGGCCGATTCCTGGTCGCGGGGACCCTCCACGCTTGGTTGGGGCGAGGCTTTCCCTACGGCACGCTGGCGGTGAACGTGATCGGCTCCTTCCTCATCGGGCTGTTGACGGTATTGGCCCTGGAGCGGCTCACCTGGGGTCCGGAATGGCGGGCGGCGATCTTCGTCGGGGTCCTCGGCTCCTTCACCACCTTCTCGACGTTCTCACTGGAGACCCTGAACCTCCTCGGTGCCAACCAGCTGCACCGGGCCCTGGGGACCATCGGGCTGAACCTTGGCGGCTGCCTGGCTGCCACGGCCGTGGGGTTGTGGCTGGGGCGTCAGCTGACGGCCTGAGCCAAGCCCCGCCCTGGATGACGGAGGCGGCGGCCCGGGCATCCCACACTTCACTCGCTTGTGCCCCTGGAGCCCGGGTCACTCGGGGGATGTCGAGCGGGGGGTGTTTAGATGGCCTAGGCCGGCGTCCCGGGCGGCGGTCCGCCGTGGAACCGCCCCCCCAGCGACTCGGCGAGGGGCTCGGGGCCCTCGAGGCGCACGCGGTGTCGCGGCACGGCCAAGACGATACCGGCCTCATGGAACCGCCGATGGATCGCGGCGTGGACCTCGCTCGCCGTGGACAGCCAGTGGTCCAGATTGGGCATGTAATAGCGTACGACGCACTCCAGGGCGTAGTCCCCGAAGCGATCGAAGGTGATGATCGGGGCCGGATCGTCGAGGATATGGGGATGCTCCGCTGCGACCGCCCGCAGGATCTCGAGGGCTCGTGGGACATCGGTCTCGTAGGGGACGCTCACCCGAACCGCGACCCGCATCACGGAATTGCTCAGCGTCCAGTTCAGGACCCGCCCGGTGATGAGCTCTTTATTCGGTACCAAGAGTTCTTGTTCGTCGAAGTTGACGATCGTGGTGGCACGGATGCGGATGCGTGCGACGGTCCCGGTGGTGTTGCCCACGGTGATCACATCGCCGATCCGCACGGGTCGTTCCAGGAGCAGGATCACGCCGCTGACGAAGTTGGCCACGATCTCCTGTAGGCCGAATCCGAGCCCGACGCTGAGCGCAGCGACGAGCCATTGGATACTCGACCATTCGGCCCCCAGGGCGCCGAAGCCGAACACGATCCCGAGGACCACGATGGCGTATTGGGCGAGGGTCGTGATCGCATAGCGGCCCCCGGCGTCGATCGGCAGGCGCTGCAACACCAGGATCTCGAGCACCCCGGGGAGGTTGCGGGCGGCGATGAGGGTCACCGCCACGATGAGCAATCCCCGCAGCAGATCCACGAGGGTAACCGGGACCTCGGTGGCGACCCCATCGACCTGTTCCGTTGCCTGCAACGGCAGCGTGACGTCCTTTAAGAAATTCAAGGTCGGCAGCAGATCGGCCCAGATCGTCCACAGGCCGACGATCCCGAGGAACAACAAGGCCGCACGCAGCATGCGGCCGGCCTGTTCGCTCAGGGATTGGAAGTCGGGTTCCGGGTCTTCCAGGGGCGCCAAAGGGGCGGTCTCATCGGTCCGGGTCGTCGCGTCTTCGTCGCGGGCGCGTTCCCGCTGCGCTCGGGCCTCCTCACGGCGCTTAAGGGCCGCCTCGAAACGCCGACGCCGATCGATAACGTACAGCCAGCGGGTGATCAGGGCGCGGAGCACGACGAGTCCGAACAACAGCCAGAGCGTGGTGTGTAGGCGACGGGCGAGGAAAAGGGCCGTGTACTGGTAACCGATCGCCGATAAGGCGATCAGACCCAGGGGAACGGCCAGCAGCAGGGGGAACCACAGAAAACGCGTCTGGGTCGCCAGGTGTTTCTCCCCTAGGGCCCCGATCAAGGGACTCTCGGCTCGGAAGAGCCGGTACAGAAACAGGGTGAGCGCCAGGTTGAGGCCGATAAAGGCGGGACGGCCCACGGCCGCGCTAATCGCCGGTTCGCCGCTGCGGGCGGCAACCACCACCAAGAAGATCAATGGCAGCGCGACGAACGTGAGCCAGGCCAGCTCCCGCCGGAGGGCGTGGCGGAGCGCATCGGACCAACGAAAGTGACGTTCCGCCAGACCCTTGTCCCGGCAGAGATGGTGCAGTAGTCGTATCCCGGCGATCACCGCGGCGGTCACGATCAACCCCTCACCGATCGCGCGCGCGAGGGCCGCCTCGGAGGGCAAAAGCAAGACCCCGCCCAGGGCGAAGACGACTGGCAAGGGGGCGGCGAACAGGACCGTCCAAAACAGCGCCTGCAGGGTGAGATGAAAGCGATCCGAGCGAGCCTTGAGGACCCGCTGGCTTAGATCACCGAGCGCCCGCCCCGCGTAGCGACGCATTGGCAGACTCGCGAGCACGAGGACCAGGGCCCCGATCGCGGGGATGAGCTGGGCCGTCAGCAAGGCTCGCGTCTCGGCCCAGAGCTCGGGGCGCATCCCCGCCGCCCGGAGCCAATCCCAGGCGCTGACGAAGGGGGTGCCCGACGGTTCGGTGATGGGGGCGAGATTGCCGATCCACATCAGCCGTTGATGGATGAGCTCCCGGAGTCGATCCGCGACGATGACCCGCTCTTGGGCCAACGTCTCGAGCTCCGTCAGTTGCGCGATGTAGCGCCCGTAGACCGGATAGAGCGCGTCGACCGCCGCATGTTGTTGGTCCAGAAGGGCGTGGGCGGCCTGTTTTAAGGCCTCGCGGTCCAGCCCCGTCGACGAGGGGGCATCCGTGGAGATGAGGCGGCTGACAAGGGCCTCCCGGTCGACCCATTCACGGCGTCGAGCGTCCAGGTCCAGTTGCCGATGAACCGCCTCGCGAATGCGTTCTTGGCGCGTTTGCGCGGCCGCCCGCAAGGTGCTCGCCGAGGGGAGATCCGCCCGGCGCTCGCGCAGCAGACGGGCCACGTCCGCTTGCGGCCCGGCCAGGGCCAGGCGCTGACGGATCCCCTCGGCATCGGCCCGGAGGGCCTCAAGGCCGCGACGCTGCTCGGTCAACTCGTCGTTCACCCGCTTTTGCGCCCGTGTAATCCGTTCGCGCTCCGCGCTCAGCGCCAGGTTCTCATCGGCCAGGCCTTGCAGGGCCAGGGGCAGGTTTGCTGCCTGGCCACGCGCCTGTTCGGCCTCATAGCGGGCCGCTGCCGCCGCCGCCTCCCGCCGCGCCTGGGCCCGATGGCGTAGGGTTGCTAGCTCCGCCCGGAGTCGACGGACGTGGGCCGCATTCAGATCCCGCTCCCGGGTGGTCAGGCGCGTGAGTTGGTCGGATCCCTCGAGGCGTAGGTTAAACAGGGCGATCTCGGCTTGACGCAGGGACGCCCGCGCCCGCAGCGCGGCCTCCCGGGCCCGAGTCAGGGTGACGGCCTGATCCGGTGGGGCGGGTTGGGCCAGATCGACCCGGATCTGCTCCAGGCGCTGGCGGCGATCGATCAGCTGCTCCCCAAGGGTGGTTCCCGCCTCCCGCAGGGCCTTCAAATCGAGTTCGTCCTGGCTCAGGGCCTCTTCCCGAGCGGCCAGCTCCGCTTCGTGGGCTCGGATCCGCTGTTCCAGCGCCGTGAGGGTATCGACATTCGGAACCGGCTTGGGCTCCGCGGCCGTGGACAGGGCCTGCTCGATGTCCGTGAGGCGTTGGGGGGCCCCCGCGATGCGTTGTTGGAGGGCCTCCAGCTCGCCCCGAACCCCCTCGGTTTGTTCCGTACTGGCGATGGCCTGATCGAGCCACTGCAGGGCCTGGGTCTTGGTGCCTTCCGCGAGCCCACTGTCCGCGGCAATCCGCTGGCGCTGTTCGGTCAGACTCGATAGGCTCCCGAGGGTCGCCTCGGGGCTGGATTCGGGGGGACCGGCTGGACGCGCTGGAGGCTCTCCCGTGTCTTGAGCCGGGGGTTGGGTTGACCATCCAGCCAGGAGGCCGAGCAGGAGCGCCCCGACCAACGCGGGGCCGATCGACCGCAATCGGCCGCGCCGGGATCCACCCGAAGGGATAACGGGGCGCGGTTTGGGGGGCTCAAGGATCACGCACCACGACTCGCGTTGGGTGACCGAGATGAAACACTCGATCCAAAAAGGGGGCTTCGGGGCCGGGGGTTACTCAGGTCCAATCCCGAGCGGAATCGGTTGGGGCGGAGGGTTCGAGGACTCGAACCCTCCGGACCCAAAACCCGCGCATGGTATCGGAGGAGCGAACCGAGCGGAAGTCGATCACGGTTCAAAACCGGCCATGATCCCCAACGGCGGACTCGAATCCGCCCCCGATCGAGCGGGCGCCCGATCGAACCCTGAAATACCGAACGCCATGCGATCGGATAAGCAACCCGGTGAAATCATGAGTGAATCCTATCGAATCGCCGTTACGACTCAGAATCGCCGATCCATCACAACCCACGCCGGGCGTTGTCGGCGGTTTCGGATCTATCAAATCACAGACGGCCAGATCGCCGGACGCGAGGAGCGCGAGGTGGATCAAGGAGAGACCTTCCATGCAACAGACGGGCTTTCGATCCCGCCCCGCTTGCAGGATGTGCAGGTCGTCATCAGTGGCAGCATGGGGCCGCGGATGATTCAGCGGCTCGAGGCCAACGGGGTGACCGGCCTGGTGACGGATGAGGTCGACCCGGAACAGGCCATCGCCGCCTACCTGGGGGGGACCCTGCGTGTGCTACCCCCCGAGGATCACCATCACCACCATGACTCGGATCATCATCACGATCCGCAAGAGGAAGCCGACTGAACGGCGAGACCTGGCCGGCGGATCGATGGTCCGGCTCGGGTATAGCCAAGCCGTGGGATGCCGGTGACGAGCCCTCGTCCCACGGTTTCCTTGCCCGTCGTTCTGGGGTCAGAGTACCATTGGAGTTCTCTTGGTCGATTGACAGGCAGGCGCCATTGTGGCTCGACTCGCACGTGTCTCCCCCGCTCATATCCCCCAGCACATCATCCAACGTGGTAACAACCGCCAAGCCTGCTTCCTCGATGAGCGGGACTTCACGGCCTATCTCGCGTATTTGCGCGAATATGCCGCTAAATACACCGTCGAATTGCATGCCTGGGTCCTGATGCCCAACCACGTGCATCTGCTGGGGACGCCGCACCACGAGACAAGCCCGAGTTTGATGATGCAAGGGCTTGGCCGGAAGTACGTGCGCCATTTCAACCATCGCCACGCGCGAACCGGCACCCTCTGGGAGGGGCGATACAAATCCTGTCTGGTCCAAGCGGATGAGTACCTCTTCGAAGTGCAACGCTATATCGAGCTGAATCCGGTACGCGCGGGACTCGTGGATGACCCGGCGGATTACCCGTGGTCGAGCTATCGGGCCAATGCCTTGGGGGAGGCCTCGCCCCTACGCACGGCGCATCCGCTTTACGCCTCGTTAGGCAAGAACCGGACCGAGCGCCTGGCGAATTACCAGGAGCTGTTCGACAATCCGGCGGATATGGATTTGACGACGATCCGGGATATGACCCATAAGGGAATGGCGCTTGGCAACGAGTCCTTCCGCAAAGCGATCGAGCGTTCGACGGGGCGCCGGTTGACCCCGCGGCGCCCGGGACGGCCGCCGAAGACGGATCGCTGACGGGCGGAGGCCGGTCCGGTGTCGGATTGAACACAGGGGGTGCGCGGGGATCCAAGGCAACAAGCGGTCTCGGCCCCGTCGTTCCACGTTGCATTCGGGGGAGGCGGAGACGATCCATGGGTTATTGCCAACCATCCTTTGATCATTCCCTAGCGCAGGAGATTCCGATGCCTATCCCACGCCTACTGGTCGGTCTGGTCTTGTTGGTCCTGCCGGCGGCCCCCACCCTGGCCGACTGGACACTCGACCCCGCGCGCTCGCACCTGACCTTCATCTCCATCAAGGCCAAAGATGTGGCCGAAGTCCACACGTTCGAGGAGATGTCCGGCTCGGTGAATCCGGAGGGCAAGGCCCAAATCGCCTTGATGCTCGACAGCGTCGAGACCATGATCCCGATCCGCAACGAGCGGATGCGCCAGTTCCTGTTCGAGACGACGCAGTATCAAAAGGCAATCCTGGAGGCGAAGGTGGATCCGGCGCAGATTGATGCCATCGCCGTGGGTTCCGCTAGCGATGTCGTTGTCGAGGGCAATCTGTCGTTGCACGGACAAAGCCAACCCTTGACCCTCAACCTGCATGTCGCGCGTCTGGCCGAGGATACCCTGAAGGTCTCGAGCGCCAAGCCGGTCATCGTCAACGCGGGGCGCTTCGGTCTCAGTGAGGGCGTCGAGAAGCTGCGTGAGATCGCCGGTCTGCCCAGTATCAGCACGGCGGTGCCCGTCCAGTTCGTTCTCACCCTGGTCGATGACGGCCAAACCGGTTGATCGATCGCCGCGGTTCGGCCTCACCAGGCCGGACCGCGGCGATCGCGGTCGCCTTCGAAGCGGGTCCCGATGAAGTCCAATGCCCCCGGCGACGACGATCCCGTGCGCCGCCTTGCGGAGGCCATCCAGCGTCGTTATGCCCCCCGCATCACGGGCGAGCTCACCCTGCCGGCCCAAGCGGCCCGCTACGCTGCCTTGCCGGCCACCCTCCATGCCGACCTGCGAGAGGCCCTGGCCCAACGCCAGTTGAGTGCGCTGTACACCCATCAGCGCCAGACCTGGGATGCGGTGACCGGCGAGGCGGGTTCGGACGCCTCGCACGTCGTTGTTGTGACGCCGACCGCCTCGGGTAAATCCCTGGCCTATCACCTCCCGGTGGTGGACGGGATCCTCAAGCGGCGCGGCAAGGCCCTGTATCTCGTTCCGACCAAGGCCCTCGCCCAGGATCAGCTCGCCGATCTCATGGAACTCGACCAGCAGGGTGGGCTCGGGCTGCGCTGCTTCACCTTCGATGGCGACACCCCCGGGGACGCCCGCAAGGCAGTGCGGACCCGGGGCGATTTGGTGCTTTCCAATCCGGATATGCTCCACCAGGCGATCCTACCTCATCACACCAAGTGGGCCAGCTTCTTCGAGAATCTGGCGTACGTGGTGATCGATGAGCTGCATGTCTATCGCGGGGTGTTCGGCTCGCACGTTGCGAACGTCATTCGACGGTTGCACCGCGTGGCCCGATTCTACGGGGTTGAACCCCGCTTCATCATGGCCTCGGCGACCATCGGTAACCCCGGTGAACTCGCTAGCCGGCTGATCGGTGCGCCTGTCGTCACCGTCGACGACAACGGGGCCCCGCGTAGCGCGCGCCGACTCCTGCTCTGGAACCCCCCGATCGTCAATCGGGACCTGGGTATCCGCCGGTCGGCCCGCTCTCAGACCAATCGGCTCGCCCGTCTGGCCACCCGCGCCGGGCTCAAGGGGATCATCTTCGCCCGCAGCCGGCTAATGGTGGAGATCTTGGCCAAGTACCTGAAGGATGTCTTCGATCGCGATCCCCGCCGCTCACCCCGCGTCATCGCCTATCGCGGGGGGTATCTGCCCGAGGAGCGGCGCGGTATGGAACGGCGGCTGCGGGCCGGGGATATCCAGTGCGTCATCGCGACCTCGGCCCTCGAGCTGGGGGTGGACATCGGGGCCCTCGACTTTTGCATCCTCAACGGCTATCCGGGCACCATTGCCGCCACCTGGCAGCGCTTGGGCCGAGCCGGGCGCCGGGCGCGCAGTGCCCTCGGCGTGCTCGTCGCCTCGAGTGATCCGTTGGATCAATACCTGGTCCGCCATCCGGAGTTCTTCCTCGGGGCCTCGCCGGAGAACGCCCGGATCGATCCGGATCAGCTGCTGATCCTCCTCGCCCATATCCGGTGCGCCGCCTTCGAGCTCCCCTTCGAAGCCGATGAGCGCTTTGGTGCCGAGCCCCTCGGCGAGATGCTCGCCTACCTGGAGGAGGAGGGAGAGGTGATTCGGGAGGGACCGCGCTGGCACTGGACCTCCGCGCAGTACCCCGCCCATGACGTCAGCCTTCGCTCCGTCGCCGAGGGCAATTTCGTGGTCATCGACACCTCCGAGGGCGGCCAGCGCATCCTCGCCGAGGTGGATTACACGGCGGTCCCGATGACCCTGTACGAGGGGGCGATCTACATGATCCAGGCGCATCCCTATCAGGTCGAGCATCTGGACTGGGCGGGGCGCAAGGCCTTCGTCACCCCCACGCGGGCCGACTATTACACCGACGCGATCGACTACACCCGACTCAAGATCCTCGATCGCTTCGAGGCCCGCGTGGGGTCCGGGAGCGCCATCGCCCACGGGGAGGTGCATCGGGTACGGCACTTCCCGGGCTACAAAAAGATCCGCTACTACACCCACGAGAACATCGGCTACGGCAAGATCAACCTGCCGGATCAGGAGATGCATACCACCGCCGTGTGGTGGCAACTCGCGCCGCAGCGACTGGAGACCGAGCTCGACTCCCGGGAGCAGGCCCTGGAGGGCTTTCTCGGGGCGGCCCACGCGCTGCATCAGGTGGCGGTGCTGGCGAGCATGGCCGAACCGCGCGACCTGGGGCATGCCGTCGGGGATGGTGAGCACGGCTGGTTCGCGAGCGTCGGTCCCGCCGGGCGGACCCAGCTCCGGGACGCCCGAGGGCCGGTCGAATCCCCGCAGGCCCTCGGGCATTTCGAACCGGCGGTCTTCCTGTACGACAACTACCCCGGGGGGATCGGGCTCTCCGCCCCCCTGTTCGACCAGGGACAGGATCTGGTGCAACAGGCGGCCGAGCTTATCCGCGACTGTGGCTGTCCCCACGGGTGTCCCGTGTGCATCGGGCCGATCCTCGCCGATGAGGCGGGTCAACGCCTCCAGCCCAAGCAAACCGCCCTGGTCATCCTGGACTGGCTGCAGGAAGCGGCGGTGCCCGGGCCGGCCGAGGGGGAAGATGCCGGGGAGGGCGCAGGGCAGCGTCTGCATTGATGACTGACGCCAGCGGATTGGGCTCACCCCCCACGTGGAATCGATGCGTCGCCTACTGGGGTTCGAGACCAAGGGTTGGCCGGGAGGCCAACCCGCCCGATGCGTGATCCCGCTTCGTTGGGGCCTCGTGGGTGATCGAGCGATGTGTCCGAGAGAATGGCCCCGTGCCGATGCGTGACCGATGGATGGCGTGAGTGCCTTGGGCCTATTCCTGGCGGCGGGGGCGGCGATGGCCGCTCCAGGGGCGGGTGTCTTCGCCGTCATGGCGCAGGCCAGCCGGCTCGGGTGGCAGGGCACCCTGCCCTTCATCGGGGGGCTGTGGATCGGGGATATGGTACTCCTCGGAGCAGCCCTCGCCGGTTGGCATGGGCTCGCGGGGCTGGGCGACCCGGTCGTCCGTGGGCTCGGGTTCGTCGCGGCCGCCTGGCTCGCCTACCTGGGCTATCGCACCCTAATCGCCCCCGACCCCTCGGCTGAGGCCAGCCCGAGGCGGGGGGGTGGTTCCAGCCACGTCGCGGCCGGGTTGCTCATGACCTTATCGAATCCATTGACCGTGGCCTTCTACGCCGCTCTGCTCCCGGCCTTCGTGCCGGTGGAGGCCCTGGGGCCGGCTGCCGTTCTCCTCGTTGGGGCCATCATGACCGCCGCATTAGGGCTTGTGATGGGGGGGTACGCGGCGCTCGCGGCCGGGTTGAGTCGGGCCTTACCGGCGCCGGGGCTTGTGCGGGGCGTGCGTTGGGCCAGCGGCATGACGCTTATCGTGGTTGCCGGGCTTGTGGTCCTGCGGTCCCTTCGAGGGGGATAGGCTTGCGGGGAGGTGGTGCACTAGGCTATGCCGAGGTCAGCCCAA
>CAYFWJ010000021.1:0-21660 GCA_964346755.1 uncultured Ectothiorhodospiraceae bacterium | reverse complement strand
ATGGGTGTCCTCGTCTTTGTCTCTTATGTTGTCTTTTCTATGGCTGTCTTATTGAGTCCTCCTGAATCAATGGATGTCCTGCGCCTGACGGCGCTTGGCTACCCGCCGCTCATCGAACTTCTCGCGCCCTTCGGGCTCCAGCTCGAGCCGGTCGCCGAGGCCGCTCCGATCCCCGGGACCTTCTGGGGGGAGCCCGAGGCGGGGCTGGTCGGACAGCGAGTCTATGCGCGGCCCGACACCCCGATTCACTCGGTCCTCCACGAGGCGGGTCATGCCATCTGCATGGACCCGGAGCGCCGGGCCGGCTTGGACACCCATGCGGGCGGCGACCCGATCGAGGAGGTGGCGGTGTGCTATCTCCAGGTGCTTTTGGCCGACGCCTTGACTGGCTACGATCGCGAGCGGCTGTTCGATGACATGGATCGTTGGGGGTACACCTTTCGTTTGGGCCACAGTCGGGCCTGGTTCGCTCGGGATGCGGCGGATGCGCGGGCCTTTCTGGTCGATCACGGCGTGATCGATGTGCAAGACCGACTCCACTGGCGGTGTCGCGGGGCATGAGCGCGCCGAGCGATGGGCCGCGGTGCGCGCCTCGGCCGACCCTGGAGGAGGCACGCCGACGCCAAGTGGAGCTGGCCGAGCGGGTCGAACGCGTCGATCGCCTGCCCGATCCGGTGCGGCGCATCGCCGGGGTCGACGTGGGGTTCGAGTTGGCCGGTCAGATCACACGGGCCGCGGTCGTGGTCCTGGATCGGGCCACCCTCGAGCCGGTGGAGCAGCGGTTGGTGCGCCAGGACACCCAATTTCCGTACATCCCTGGTTTCCTCTCCTTCCGTGAGCTACCGGCGATCACCGCGGCCCTGGATGGGTTGAGTGGGCAACCGGATCTTATCCTCTGCGATGGGCAAGGCATCGCCCATCCCCGGCGGCTGGGGATCGCGGCCCACCTCGGGGTCGTCCGTGACTGCCCGACCATTGGCGTTGCCAAGAGTCGACTCATCGGGAGCCACGCCGAGGTCCCGCGGACCAAAGGCGCCTGGCAGCCGCTGTGGGACGGCGACGAGCCGATCGGGGCGGTGCTGCGGACCCGTACGGGGGTACGCCCCCTCTACATCTCCCTCGGACATCGCATCAGCCTGGAGCGGGCGATTGAGTGGGTCCTCGCCTGCACCACCCGCTATCGGCTTCCGGAGACCACCCGATGCGCCGATCGGCTCGCCTCGGATCGCGAATCCAAGGGCCGAGGTCGAGCGTCGATGCGAAACGGCCCCGGATGATCGGAATCGGTTTGACGAAATCGGCGCATCGACTATCAAGGGGTGAGGGGGATGGGGGCCTGCGGCCTTCAATCTCACCATTAGAAACCATTCCAAGCAAGCCCTGGAGGAGTCACGATGCGCATCCTACCGATCTTGATCGGCCTTTCGGTGATGTGGGGCCTACCCCTGAGCGTTACTCAGGCCGAGGAACCGGCCTACAGCCCGCAGAAGGTGGTCTATCACGTCAACTTCGCGGGCGGTGAAGACAACCGGAAGTACACCGCGACCCTGCGGAACATCCAGAATCACATCAATGCCCTCGGCGCTGATGGACTGGATCTGCGGGTGGTCATGAACGGCAACGGGCTCGGTTTGCTCCAGGAAGGAGCCAACAACGCCGATCTTGGCCAACGGATCTCGAATTTGAAGTCCCAAGGCATCCAATTCCATATCTGCCGCAATACCATGACGGGCCGAGGCATTACGCTGGATGATCTCTATCGCGCATGGGACGAGGATATCGTGCCGAGTGGCGTTGCCGAGGTGGGCCATCTCCAGGCCCAGGGCTATTCGTACGTCAAGACGTATTGATGACGGCGAGGGGCGCTTCGGCGCCCCCTCTGGTCAGGGTCGCGGTGAGATGGCAGCTTAGGCGAGTCCAGGGCTGTCGGGTGCGTGCCGCCCGAGCCGATCCTCATCTTCGTGGAGTCTCACTATGCTGGTCAGTTTTTCCGTCGTGCCCATCGGGGTGGGCACGGAGATGTCGGAGCTCATCGCCGAGATCGTTGGTTTGATCGAGCAATCCGGCCTGGCGTATCGATTGGGGCCGATGGAGACCACCGTTGAGGGGCCACCCGAAGAGGTGATGGCGGTGGTCATGGGGTGTCATCACCACCTGAAACAGCAGGCCCCCCGGGTGGTTACGCACATCGCCATCGATGACCGCTCCGGGTACACCGACCAACTGGCGGCCAAGGTCGACTCCGTTCAGGCCCTCCGCGCCGATTCGGATGCAGCCCCCGAGGCGGGTGAGGAGCCGACACCATGACCGAACGACGGGTGGGTAAACCGGCGCCGAGTGTGCTCGAGGGGCTATTGGGCCAGGCCCTTGGGGCCCCCTCGGAGGAGCTGCTCGTCGGACCGGGCCCGGGGCTGGATGCGGCCGTGCTCGCGGTGGGTGCGGATCAGGTCATGGTGGTGGCCGAGGATCCGATCTTCCCGGCGCCGGAGCTGCCCCTGAGCCTCATGGGGGATTTGACCGTGCACATCGGTGCGAGCGATGTCGCCGTTACCGGGGTGACCCCGCGCTTTTTGAGTTACACCCTGCTCCTGCCCGGGGCGACCCCCGAGTCCGACGCCCGTACCGTGATCCATTCCATCGGCCAGAGTGCGGCCGCCCTGGGTATCACGGTCGTCGGGGGGCATACGGGGTGGTACGACGCGGTCAATGTCCCGCTGGTCGGCGGTGTCACTGTCTGGGGGTTCGCGCCCCGGGACGCATGGATCGCCCCCGGTGGTGCCCGCCCCGGCGATCGCCTGTTGATGACCAAGGGGCCCGGCATCGAGGCGGCGGCCTTGCTCTATCCGCTCTACGCGGAGCGCTTGGGGGACGCTCTGGAGGCGGCGGCCCGGCAGCGTCTGACCGAGCGGGTCCGCGAGATCAGTGTGGTGGCCGAGGCCTTGGCGGCGGCCGAGGTTGGCGGGGTGCACGCCATGCACGATGCCACCGAAGGGGGCGTCTTGGGCGGTCTCTGGGAGATGCAGACGGCAACGGGCTTGCCTGTGCAGGCGGATCTGGACGCGGTGACGGTTCCTGCCGATATCCAGGCCCTGGCGGAGGCCCTCGGGTTCGATCCCTGGGCGGTGATCAGCGAAGGGACCCTGTTGGCGGCCGTGGACCCGGCGTCCGTTGCTGCGGTGCGCCGCGCCTGGGACACGTTGGGCCTGGCCTATTGCGAGATCGGGTCGTTCGGCGTACCGGGGCACGACGTCGCGCGCATTCGGCGTAACGGGTACGCCGAGCCGCTCCAAGAGCCCGGGGAAGACCCCTTCTGGCCGCTGTTCTTCGCGGGGCTCGGTTAGTCGGGTCCGGCGGTCGATGGGTGGGGTTGCCGTTGTCACGGATCAAGGGATGATCCGTGCGTCAGGAATGATCGTCGGGTACACGTATCCAAGAGGGAATCCTTGTCCAAGAGGCCGGCCCCATGACTCCCGACACCTCCCCGACGATGACGCCTGACGCGGTGAACGCACGTTGCGTCCGACTGCTCCGATCACCGGCGCTACAGACCCGGATGTGGCATCCCCGGATGTTCTGGGATGTCGGCAAGCTCGAAAACCCCGGCGATGCCAATCTGGTGAAGCCCAAGGTCGATGTGGACCAGTTGGAGGTCATGTTGGCAGCGGCGGCGCAGGAACCCTCGGAGCGCCTCGAGGCGGTGGAGGAACGGCGGCCAGGCAAGGGCCGGCAGATCCAGCGGATGGTGCGGCAAGGGCAGATGCCGCTGTTGGATCGCACCGGCGCGTCGTGATCGATCCCCTCGCCTCGGTTCGAGCGGCGCGCTTTGTTACCCTGCATTCATCGGTTGTTTGCGCTAGCCGGCTGCGGAATGCGATCGGCTAGCCCCTCCACGACGGGCCCGCGTCGTCGGTGCCCGTCCATCGCTGGATCCCTCGTTTGTCGATCACGCTTCCCTATCTGGCCATCATCGTGCTCTGGTCGACGACCCCGCTCGGCATGAAATGGAGCACCGAGGGCATCGACTACATGCTGGGCGTCAGCGGCCGGATGGTGATCGGTCTGCTGTTGTGTACCCTGGCCCTGGCCGCATTCCGCCGTCCCTTGCCGGTCGATCGCCGATCCTGGGCCGCCTTTGTTGTCGCCGGGTTGGCCCTATTCATCGCGATGTCCTGCACCTATTGGGGGGCCCGCTTTATTCCCTCCGGGTGGATCGCGCTGGTGTTCGCGCTGAATCCGATCATCACGGCGGTCCTCGCTGCCTACTGGCTCCAGGAGCGTAGCCTGACGGCGTCCCGGCTCGTCGGCCTGGGGTTGGGCCTTGCGGGCATCGCGCTGATCTTCGCCGATGGGTTCCGTGTGGGGCAGGAGGCAGTCCTTGGCTTGTTGGCCGTGCTTGCGGCGGTGACAGCCCACTCGACGGGTGCCGTGGCGGTGAAGCGTTTAAATCCGGGCCACTCGGGCCTGGTGGTGACCACTGGCGCCCTGGTGATTGCCGTGCCGCTGTTTCTAAGCGGTTGGGCGTTGACCGCCAGTGGTATTCCCGAGACGATACCCCCACGGACCGCTGGGGCCATCCTGTATCTCGGTGTCTTCGGGTCCTTTGCGGGCTTCATCCTGTACTTCCATTTGCTCCGGCAGGTCGAGGCGAGCCGTGTGGCGCTCATCCCCTTGATCACGCCGGTGACGGCCCTGTTCATCGGGCATTGGGTGAATCAAGAACCGTTGCTTCCCCGAGTCCTTGTCGGCGCCGGCTGTATCGTCATCGGATTGCTGATCTTCGAGTGGCATGGATTGCGGCGGGGCTGGCGTCGAAACCAACGATCCGGATCCCGGTTCGCTGAACCGTCGACCGAGCGGCCGACGAGCCCCTGAGGGGGCGACGGGGAGACAGGTAAACCATTCGAGGACTCCAGGAGCGGCTATGTCGGATACCAAGACGGTCTACAAGATCGGGTTCATCAATCAGGGTAAGCTCTACGAGATCTTCGCCCGGCAGGTGTATCAAGGGGACCTGTTCGGCTTCATCGTTGTCGAGGAGCTTGTCTTCGACGAGAAGAGCGAGCTGATTGTCGACACGAGCGAAGAGAAGCTCAAGGAGGAGTTCAACGGCGTGAAACGCAGCTTCATCCCCATGCACTCGGTGGTGCGCATCGACGAAGTGGAGCGCCACGGGGTGGCTAAGATCACCGAGATCGGTCAAAACGTGACCGCCTTTCCGGGCCCTTACTATCCGTCGGGGCAGCCGCCGCGGCGCGGATAAGCGATCGAGCGAGTCCGGGTTTTAGGGGGCGGCGCGGGCTCGGAGGCGGGTCTTCGATCCCGCCCGATCCCCCTGCGGCGTTTGGGTGAATCGGGCGGTTGCGGGATAATGACGGGACGACTTCCCCCGGGGCTATGGGAACGCGAACGGGAGTGGATCGCGACACGCACCCCGGCGGGGCCCCTTGTGGTCGGTTCCTTCTTCAGACCGGCTAGACGGTTTCTAATGATGCCGTTCGAGTCGATCGTCGGATGCCCGCCTCCCCGAGTCCGGGCCCCTCTTAAAAACATCCTTCGATGAGGTCTCTCGCCCCGATGAAACGCTTCGTTATTCGATTGCTGCTCGTATTGATCCTGCTCGGACTCATCTTCGGCGGCATCTTCGGCTGGAAGTACGTCCAGTTCCAGCAAATGGCGGCGCAGATGAATCAACCCCCGCCGCCGGCCGTCGTCTCCGGGACCGAGGTGCGTCGCGAGACACGCCAACCGACCCGCAACGCCGTGGGGAGCCTGACTGCGGTGGATACCGTTCGGGTGTCCTCGGAGGTGGCCGGTATCGTTGAGCGCATCCAGTTCGAGTCCGGCGACCGGGTCAATCGGGGCTCGGTGTTGATCCGCCTCGAGGCCAGCGTCGATGAAGCCGCTTTGGAAGGCCTCAAGGCGGATCGCCAGCTCGCCAAGGTCCAGTTCGAGCGCTCCAAGGACTTGTTGCCCAAAGGGGGCGTCTCCAAGTCCGAGTTCGATGAGGCGAAGGCCCGTTACGATGCCGCCCGTGCCGATGTCGTGGAACAGCAGGCGCGGATCGCCAAGAAGACCATCCGCAGCCCGTTTGCCGGGGCCTTGGGACTGCGCCGGGTGAGTGTCGGTCAGTATCTGGATCCGGGGGATGCGATCGTCGATCTGCAGGCCATCCAGCCGATCTACGTCGATTACACCCTGCCCGAACAATACTTGCCCGAGCTCAGCGAAGGCCAGGTCGTGCACATCGAGGTGGCGGCCTATCCGGACACCCGCTTCAGCGGCACCCTCACGGCGATCGATCCGGGCGTCGAGGAGGGGACTCGGTCGGTCTCGCTGCGGGCCACCTTCGAGAATCCGGAGGGAGGCCTGAAACCGGGTATGTTCGCCCAGGTCTTCACGGAGATCGACGAGGAGCAACGCGTGTTGACCATCCCCCGCACCGCGGTGAGCTTTAACACCTACGGGGATTACGTCTATCGCATCGTCAGCGGTGCAGGCGACGGGCTGAAGGTCGAACGTCAGCAGATCCAGACCGGGGCCGTCCAACAAGGGCGGGTCGAGGTCGTGAAGGGCCTGGATGCGGGCGAGCGCATCGTCGAGGCAGGCCTCGTGAAGCTGCGCGAGGGGCAAGCCGTCACATTGAAAAATGACGTCGAGCTGCGTCACGGGGAGGTGAGCGGGGAATGAGATTCACCGATATCTTCATCCACCGCCCCGTCCTCGCCACGGTCATTAGCCTGTTGATCCTGCTGATCGGGCTGCGTTCCCTGGGCCTGCTCGAGGTTCGCCAGTACCCCGAGGTGGAGGATACGGTCGTCACCGTGACCACAGCGTACCCGGGGGCGAGCTCCGATCTGGTCAAGGGGTTCGTCACCACGCCCCTGCAACAGGCGATCTCCGAGGCGGAAGGGATCGATTATCTGACCTCGACCAGCACCCAGGGGACCTCGACCATCGAGGCCCACATGGAGCTGAACTACGACGCCAATGACGCCGTCTCCGAGATCCAGGCCAAGGTGGCGAGCCAACGTAACGTCCTGCCGGAGGGCTCCGAGGACCCGGTCATTGACTCCCAGACCGGCGACTCGACGGCGTTGATGTACATCGCCTTCTACAGTGACACGATCGCCCGATCCGAGATCACCGATTACGTCATCCGGGTTGTCCAGCCCCAGCTTCAGGCCCTCCCGGGCGTGGCCAAGGCGCGGTTGTTCGGTCAACCCTACGCCATGCGGATCTGGCTGAATCCCGATCGGATGGCGGCCCTCGGGGTGACCGCCCAAGATGTCGCTAATGTGCTTCAGGAGAACAACTTCCAAGCGGGGGTGGGTGCGACCAAGGGGAAATACGTCGCCGTCAACCTCACCGCGACCACCGATGTCACCGACCCCGAACGCTTCGGCAAGCTGGTGGTGAAGGAGCAAAACGGCACCCTGGTGCGGATCCGCGACCTGGCCAAGTCGGATCTTGGGGCCGAGCGCTACGATACGACGGCCTGGTACAAGGGCATCCCGGCGGTGTTTATCGGCGTGGAGCAAAGCCCCGGGTCCAACCCGCTGACCGTGGCCCAGTATGTCAATGACAAGGTGCCCGAGATTCGGGCCCAGCTCCCCGAGGGCGTGCAGGCCCGCATCCCCTACGATGCGAGTCAGTTCATCGAAGATTCCATCGAGGAGGTCTATAAGACGATCGCCGAGGCGGTTCTCATCGTCCTCTTCGTCATCTTCCTGACCCTCGGTTCGTTGCGTGCGGCGGTGATCCCCGCGGTGGCTGTCCCATTGTCCCTGATCGGGGCGGCCTTCATCATGCTGAACCTGGGGTACTCGCTCAACCTCTTGACCCTGCTCTCCATGGTCTTGGCCATCGGCCTCGTCGTGGACGATGCCATCATCGTCGTGGAAAACGTCCATCGACACATCGAGAACGGGGAGTCGAAATTCCACGCTGCCATCCACGGCGCGCGGGAGTTGGCGGTGCCCATCATCGCCATGACCACCACCCTCCTGGCGGTGTATGCGCCGATCGGCTTTATGGGGGGATTGATCGGGACGCTGTTCACGGAGTTCGCCTTCACGCTGACCGCGGCGGTACTGATCTCCGGGATCGTCGCGCTGACCCTCTCGCCCATGCTCGCCTCCAAGGTCTTGAAGCCTCACGGCTCCAGTGGGCGCTTCGAGCAGCGGGTGGAGGGCTTTTTTAACGGGCTTGCCAACGCCTATCAACGCAGTCTGAGTGCCTCGCTCAATACCAAATCGGTGACCCTGCTGTTTGGCGTGGTGGTGCTGATTTCGATCTACTTCATGTTCACCACGAGCCAACAGGAGCTCGCGCCCACCGAGGATCAGGGCATCATCTTCTTCCAGGCCACGGCCCCGCGCACGGCGACGCTGGATTATCTGGAGACCTACGCCGAGGAGATCCAGAAGGCCTTCGAGACCTATCCGGAGTATACGGACAGCTTTTTCCTGCTTGGCGGGACCGATTCCAATGTCGTGTTCGGCGGGTTCAAGATGGCCAAGGCCTCGGAGCGGGAGCGCTCGCAGATGGCGATCCAGCCCCTGTTGCAGGAGGATCTTAAGCAGATCGCCGGTTTTCAGACGGCGGTGTTTCCCCGGCCCAGTCTGCCGGCTTCCAGCGGTGGTTTGCCGGTGCAGTTCGTGATCACCACTGATCGCAGTTATGAGGAGCTGAACCAGGTGGCCGGTCAATTGATCGGGGCCGGGATGCAGAGTGGCAAGTTCGTGTTCCTGAAACCCTCCATCGAGATCGATCGGCCCATGACGACCTTGGTCGTGGATCGGGACCGGGCGGCGGATCTCGGGATCGAAATGGCCGATATCGGCCGCAACCTGGCGAGTATGCTCGGCGGTGGTTTCGTTAATCGCTTCAGTATGGAGGGGCGTAGCTACGAGGTGATACCCCAGGTCCAGCGTCCATTCCGCTTGGATGACACGATGTTGAAGGATTACTACATCCGGGCCGACAACGGGGAACTCGTGCCCTTGGCGGCCCTCGTGGAGCTCGAGCGCTCCGTGGAGCCGTCCAAACGGACCCAGTTCCAACAGCTCAATTCCTTGACCATCGAGGGGGTCGTGGCCCCGGGCCAAACCTTGGGGGACGGGATTCGCTTCCTGCAGGACAAGGCCCAGCAGGTGTTGCCGCCAGGCTACACCATCGACTACAAGGGGGATTCGCGGCAGTTCGCTCAGCAGAGCGATGCCCTGATCGTGACCTTTTTCCTCTCCATCCTGGTGATCTACCTGGTCTTGGCGGCTCAGTTCGAGAGCTGGCGGGATCCGGCCATCATCCTGGTCGCGGTACCCATGTCCATCGCGGGGGCCCTTGCGTTCATCACCCTGGGGTTTGCGACGATCAATATCTATACCCAGGTCGGTTTGATTACGTTGATCGGTGTCATCGCGAAGAACGGGATCTTGGTCGTCGAGTTCGCCAACCAGTTGCAGATCCGCGAGGGATACTCCAAGCGGCTGGCCGTCGAGGAGGCCTCGCGCATTCGGCTACGGCCCATCATCATGACCTCGATCGCCTTGATCGTCGCCATGGTGCCCCTGCTGCTCGCCTCGGGGCCGGGGGCGGTCAGCCGCTTCCATATCGGACTGACGATCGCAGCCGGCCTCGGGATCGGGACGTTGTTCACCTTGTACGTGTTACCGGCGTTCTATCTGCTCATCGCGCGGGACCACGCCAAGGCCCAACGGGAGCGAGTGGTCGTCGACTGAGCCGCCGCGCCCCGGGGCGAGGGTCCCGGGGCGCGGGGCATTCCTTGATCCGACCTCGGGTTTACGCTACAGGTAGAGGGTTCCGAGGCGATCGGTCAAGGTGGTGCGATGACGAAAGAACAGGTATTCGGGCTTTTGCAAGAGACAGCGCTATTTCAAGATTGCGCCCTCCGGGATCTGGAGGCCGCCTTTCAGAACTGTGAGATCCTCAAGTTTCCCGAGGGGGTGGCGGTGATCAACGAGGGGGACGAGAACCATGCCCTGTATGTGGTGTTGGAGGGTTGTGCCGAGGTCCTGCTCCCCGAGCGCTCGCCGGACATCCAGCGGATCTCGCCGATCCACCTGAGGACATTGAATGTCGGCGACTATTTCGGGGAATACTCGCTCCTCGATGCCCAGCCGGCCTCGGCGTCCGTGATCGCCCAGGAGCCGACCCGGGTGCTACGCCTGACCCAGCGCTCGCTCGGGCGTTTGGCCCATGCCGGCGGGCTACTCGTGGTGCCGTTGTACCGTAACCTGGCCCGATTGTGCGTGCAGCGGTTGCGGGAGAAGGATGAAGAATTGGACGTGGTCGCGCGGGTGTAGACCGCACGGGCCTGAGCGCTAAGTCGAGTTGTCGGGCGGCTCGGGCGGCTATCTGTGCCAGAGCCAGACCGGGTTGGCGTGGGCGCCGGTGATTGGGAAACGGTCGGGGGTCGATCGGGACGTGCGCCCCGCCGGGTGGTTGCGGTTGCGTGGCCCTCCGCCTAGTCGAGTCCCAGCCGGGATTGGATCGCCTGGTCCGCGCCGGGTCCCATGTGGACCGTTGCCGGGTCGTAGCGATCGGTGAAGGCGTATTCAAACCGTAGGTCCTGTAATCCGAGGGCGCCGATGACTCGGTTCTCGTAGGAGAGGTCATCGGGCACGGCGCGCAGCGCCGGCCAGCCTGTTGCGTCGGGCTCCAGGGCCGGGCCGAAGAAGACCACGCCCGGTTTGTTCTTCAGGCGCATCGCACAGGTCCCGGCGGTTCGCCCGGGGAGCGGTAGGAAATCGATGGTGCGGGTCAACTTGGATTTGCGATCCAGGGGCAAGTCGATGGTGCCTTCGATCGTCGGGGTCTCGTCGGCGAAGGCCATCGTCTCGAGGCCCGCGTGTTCCCGCCAGAGATCGACGTCGGTCGCGCCGAGACGACTCGGTAGGAAGAGATACTTCAGCGAACCCCGCGTCGTGGCCGCATCGCGAACGGCGTCCGAGTAGGGCGGGGCATTGATCAACACGCCTTCAGCCTGGCGGTCGACCAGGAGATAGACCGCCGGTTCGCTCGCTTCGAGCCAATACAGTTGGCGCTCTGGGAGTTCGAGGAGATGTCGCCACATGATCGTTCCTCAGGCCGCGGGTTGACCCGCCCGGATGCGGGCGGTGGTGGTCTCGATCCAACGTTCGGCCTCGGCAAGGACGTCTTGGTGCCGGCGGCCGGCCGAGGGGATGGGCGGGCCGATGACGACGTCCACCACGCCCGGGCGCTTGACGAAGCGCCCCTGTTGCCAGAAATCCCCGGAATTATGCGCGATGGGTAGCACCGGATAGCCCGTTCGGGTGGCCAAGAGTGCACCACCCGCCCGATACTTTACCTTCTCTCCCGGGCGGGTCCGCGTGCCCTCCGGGAAGACGACGACCCAGATGCCCTTCGCCAGGCGCGCCCGGCCCTGCTCGACGATCGCCTCCATGGCGGCCTTGCCGGCTGCGCGGTCGATCGCGATCGGCTGCAGCAGGCGCAGGGCCCAGCCAAACAGTGGTATCCCCAAGAGCTCCCGCTTGAGGACCCAGACCTTGGGCGGCAGGATCCCCTCGAGCGCGAGGACCTCCCACGTCGACTGGTGCTTGGACAGGACCACGGCAGGCTCGCTGCGGTTCAGGTGTTCGCGCCCGGTGACCCGGTAGCGTACCCCGCAGGTGAGCTTGAGCCACCTGGTGTTGAAACGTGACCACTGGGTGATGAAGTGATAGCGAACCCGGAACGGAAACGGAAAGGTCAGCAGGGACAACGGGGCCCACACGAGCGTAGCGACGACCATGCCGGATTGAAACAGGACGGCGCGGAGATAACCGAGGGACATGGGGGCTCCTTTAACGGGAAGCGGACGGGTGGGTCGCCAGGAGGTCATCGACGAAGGCGGCAAGATCCGGAAATCGCGGTATGCCCGCCAGTTCCTCGGCCGGGATGGAACGGGCCGTGTCTTCGCCCTTGCCGGTCATGACCAGCACCGGGCGGGCCGCCACGGCGCGGGCGGCCTGGAGATCACGCCGGCTGTCCCCGACCACCGGAACGCCGTAGAGGGATCGCCCCTGAGCCTCGGCGGCCTGCAACAACAACCCCGGTCGAGGCTTGCGGCAGGGGCAGTCGTCGTCGGGTCCGTGGGGGCAGATGGTCAGGTCGTCGAGATGGCCACCGAAGGCCGTCAGCGTGCGTTCGAGGGTTTGATGGATGGCCCGCAGCGTTGCCCAGTCCAAGAGCCCCCGGGCGATGCCGGATTGGTTGGTGGCGATCACCACCCGATAGCCGGCCCGGTTCAGTCGGGCGATCGCCTCGAGGCTACCGGGAATTGGGATCCATTCCGCCGGGGATTTGATGAAGTTGGGGGAGTCGTAGTTGATCACGCCATCACGATCGAGGATAACCCAGTCGGCGTGGGGAACGGGTGCGGGGGTCGGTGTCATGGGCGAGCGGATCAGGTTGTCGGGCGTGACGGTTCGGCGTGGGAGGCGCCAAGCCCGCGTGCTACACGGGATCAGGGTCTTTCGTAGCGGCGGCCGGTTCGGGGCGTGGCCTGCCTCTATGGGTCATCAGTATAACGCGTCCCCTGAGTCGCGCTGAAGTCGAGTCTTCGAATCGAATCCCTGTCGCGCCTGGGGGATCCATCGTCGGTGTGTGCTAGACTGCCGCCGCTTCAAGATTCAGATCCGGAGGTTGCGGCGCATGATAAGGCCTAGACGCGAGACGTGTGTCCCAAGCCTCTTGCTGTTGCTTGGTTTGCTGCTCGCCCCGCTCGGGGCGTTCGCCGAGGGATCCCCGCCGCGGGTCGTGGCGACCATCAAACCGCTGCATGCCCTCGCAAGCGGAGTCCTCGGCGAATCCGCCGAGCTCCTGGTCCCCGGTGGGGCGTCGCCGCACACCTACTCATTGCGCCCCGCGGCGATCCGAGCCATCAGCCGGGCGGATCTCCTGCTTTGGGTGGGGCCGCCCTCCGAGTCGTTCATGGTGCGCGCCCTGAATGCTCGGTCTGACGGGGCTCGGGTCATCCAGGTGCTCGAGCTGCCGGGGCTTACCCGGCTCGCGGCACGCTCCGGTGGTCTCTGGGGCGATTCCGAACCGCGTCTGACCGAGGCCACAACCGGGTCGGTCGATCCCCACGTGTGGCTCGATCCAAGGAATGCCCGGGTCATCGTCGAGGCCTTGGTGGAGGCACTCGTTGCCTTGAATCCAGCGGCGGAGGCGCGTTATCGGGCCAATGCCGAGGCGCTCAAGCAGCGATTACGTGACCTGGACCAGGGGCTTCAATCGCAACTGGCCCCGGTCCAGGACATCCCCTTCCTGGTTTTTCACGACGCCTATCAATACGTCGAACATCGCTACAACCTCCACAGTGTCGGCTCCCTAGTGGTGCACCCGGACCGCCCCGCGGGGGCGCGTCGCGTCCAGCAGCTCAAGGAGCAGATCGACGAGGTCGGGGTCTGTTGCGTGTTTCGCGAGCCGCAGTTCCGCTCACCGTTGGTGGATGTCCTGATCGAGGAGACCGCGGCGCGACTCGATGTCCTGGACCCTCTGGGCAGTGCGCTCGAGCCGGGACCGGCAAGCTATTTCATCCTGATGCGCCAGCTCGGCGCGCACTTGCGGTCGTGCCTCGCGACCTGCCGCGACGGGCGCGAATAAGCGCCCCGTTCCCCCGTCGATCATCCAGACAGCACGGGCCTCAGTGAGCGGTGCCGAAGCGGTGCTCGCTGTCGCCTCGAGGAGGTAACATGACCCGAACACCGGGGGCCGCGTTTCGCAACACGGCCGCGCTGATCGCGAAGGGCTTTGGCATGGGGGCTGCGGATGTCGTGCCAGGGGTCAGTGGGGGTACGATGGCGGTCGTCCTCGGTATCTACCGGCGGCTGTTACTCGCGGTGCGCTCCTTCGATCTCCCGGCCCTGGGCCTCTTCGCACAGGGCCGCGTCGTAGCGGCCTTCCAGCGGCCCGACTGGGGGTTCCTGATCCCGCTGTTGATCGGCATCGGTGGGGCCCTCGGCTTCTTCACCCGGATCGTCCCCCTGCCGACCCTCCTGCATACCCACCCGGAACCCGTCTACGGCCTGTTCTTCGGGCTCATCGTCGGCACGATCGTCCACCTCCTGCAAACGGACCGACCCCGTGACGCCAGGGACGTGACACTTCTCGTCCTGGGCGCCCTAGGGGCCTGGGTCGTGGTCAACCTCGTTCCCCTGAACATCCCCTCCACCGGTGTCTTTCTTTTCCTCGCCGGTTTCATCGCCTTGTCCGCCATGCTGCTCCCGGGGATCTCCGGAGGATTCTTGTTGCTCATCCTCAACCAGTACGACACGGTCCTCCAGGCCATCGGCTACCTGCATTGGGGGCGGCTTATTCCCTTTGTCCTCGGTGGGATCGCTGGACTCATGGTCTTCAGTCGGGTCTTCAGTTGGCTCCTGGCCCGCTACTACCGGCATACCCTGATGTTCATCATCGGCGTCCTCGTTGGCTCCCTCTGGCGCATCTGGCCCTTTCAGACCCGCCTCTACGCCGAGGTCGGTGGTAAGGAAAAGCTCGTGGCCAGCCAGCCCGTCTGGCCCCAGGCCTTGGATGGCGACACCCTCCTAGCGCTCACGCTTGCCGCCCTTGGCTTTGGGCTGGTCTTCGCCCTCCACTGGCTCGCCCATCGGCGGCCGCGTGAAACGTCCCATCCGGCCGAGGACTGAAACCGTGCGCGCACGGGCGTCCGGCCGCCTCCCGACAGGGCGGTCGGTCACCGCGTTGTTCCGGGCCGCCGAGTCTAAGACGAGCGCGTGTTGGGTCATCCCGATCCGCGCAAAGGCACCGTATGGTCGTCGTCCGGGGTGCTCTGATCGTCCAGGTCCCCGAGCGATTGACCGATCCCGGGATCCTGTGCGCGTCTTCGAATCCGGAACCGTCCCTCGGCCCGCAGGAGCCCGCGACGCCTTTGGGCTTTCGTGAACCGCTCATTTAGACCCACACGGCATGTAAATGGACGATTTCCGACGCCTACTGTCTCGAGACAAAAACACACAAACCCGAAACGGTTATCTGTTATGGACAAAAATCCCAATAATTTGGTCAGAACTTCGACAGGCGTGTCAGGTCCATAGGGGCGCAACTCATTCATTGGAGCGATTCCATGTCCCTTCGCAATGCTGCGATCTTGAGCGGTCTGATCATGGGGCTTGCCTTGACGGTGTCCCCTGTGATGGCGACGTCCTCGGGTTATCACGGCGGCTATTCGGGGTATCATCCCCACGGCTACGGCCACCCCAAGCACGGTGGCTACGGCTACACCAAGGGTGGGTACGGGGGTTACGGTGACAAACGCGGGTATGGACACCCCGGCTATAAGCAACGCATGCGGGGTTATCCCGGGTATAAGCGTTCGGGGTACTCGCGGATGGCCTATCCGATGACATCCGGTTACGGCATGAAAGGCCATCAGTGTGGCGGCGGCTCGGCCATGAAGGGGAAGCCCTCGGGCATGCAGATGGCCCGTTCCTATGGCAGCCACGGCGGCGGTAGCGGGATGGCGCCATCGAAGACGGTGGTCGATGTTGCCGTTGCGGCGGATGACTTCAATACCCTTGTCCAGGCGGTCAAGGCGGCGGGCCTGGTGGAGACCCTGAGCGGCGCGGGGCCGTTCACGGTGTTTGCGCCCACTGATGCCGCCTTTGGCGCGATCCCCAAGGCCGATCTGCAGGCCCTGCTGGCCGATAAGGAGAAGCTGACCGAGGTTCTGACCTACCACGTGGTGTCGGGCAAGGTGAAGGCGAGCGATGTGGTCGAGCTGAGCCGCGCCAAGACGGTCCAGGGGGGCGAACTTCGCATCGACACGAGCGACGGGGGCGTGAAGGTCGACGGGGCGAACGTCGTCAAGACCGACATCATGGCGGATAACGGCGTCATCCACGTCATCGATCAGGTCTTGATGCCGGGCCAAGCCGAGGCGAAATCGAAGACGATCGTCGATGTGGCCGTGTCAGCCGGTCAATTCGATACCCTGGTGACGGCCGTGAAAGAGGCAGGCCTGGTGGAAACCCTGAGTGGTGAGGGGCCGTTCACGGTGTTTGCACCGACGGATGCGGCCTTCGGCGCGATTCCGGAAGCGGATCTGAAGGCCCTGTTGGCCGACCAAGCGCAGCTGACTGAGGTGTTGACTTACCACGTGGTGCCGGGTCGGGTCATGGCGGCCGACGTGGTGGAATTGAGCTCGGCCGAGACGGTTCAAGGCGGCAAACTGGACATTGAGACCACGGAGGGCGGTGTGCGGATCGACGGTGCCCATGTTGTCACGACGGATGTGATGGCCGATAACGGCGTGATCCATGTGATCGACCAGGTCTTGATGCCCTGAACTCAATCGACGCACGAATCGGGGCGGGGTAATCCCGCCCCGGCGGCCGTCGATGGCTCATGCCTGAATCCCCTGAATCCCCTGAATCCCTCCATCGTTTGATCACTCCCATCCTTATGATCGGCGCGACCCTCCGAGCGCCCATCATCCGAGCCGATAAGCGAAACGTCGTCGCCGACGATTCTCCGGCGAAACATCGTCCGTTGCCTCGGACCAGTCGTGCACCCGTTGGCGCAGGGTTTCGACGGTTTCTCGGTAGGCGGGATCCGCCACGAGGTTGTTGAACTCGTGCGGATCATTCGCCAAATCATAGAGCTCCTCCTCCGGCCGAGGGCTTTGGAGGATTTGCGCCTGGGACTCGGTCAACTCGCCCCGCCGGTTGGCTTGACGCACTGAGCGGAAGCTCGGCGAGCTATGGACATCCGCCGGTAGGGCCGGTGGCGTGTCGAAGTAGGCGTTGCGGATGTATTTGTAGCGCTCGGTGCGGATTGCGCGGACATGATCATCGATATCATGCCAATTGCGTTCGGCGAAGATCGCATCCCGTCCGGGGGCGCCTGGGTCTCGGAACTGTGCCCACATGCTCCGGGTGGGTAACGCCTCGGGCACCGCGAGGCCGGCGATCTCCAGGGTTGTGGCGCCGAGGTCGATGAGGCTCGCAAGCCCATGACGCGTCCCCTGTGGGATGTGTCCCGGCCACCGGGCCACGAGGGGGACGCGGATGCCGGGGTCGTAGAGAAAGCCCTTGGCCCGGGGAAACGGTTGCCCGTGGTCGCTCGAAAATACGATGAATGTGTTGTCGCCTAGCCCTTCCTGATCCAGGAAATCCACCAGCTGGCCGAGCTTGTGATCGAGTCGGGTGATGGCCGTGTAGTAACGAGCCAGATCGAGGCGGACCTTGCGGGTATCCGGGAGATAGTCGGGGACGATGACCTCGTCGGCGGTGTACTGCGGTATCCGCGTGTCGAAGCGATAGGGTCGGTGAGGCTCGAGGAAGCCGATCCCGAGGAAGAAGGGCCGGTCTTTGGGTCGTTCGTGCATGAACCGCAGCCAATCCCCGACCCGACCGGAAAAATCGAATTTACTCCGCGTCGGCTTGCCGAGATGCAGCTTGCCGAGCATGCCGATGTGGTAGCCCACGCCTTGCAGGCGTTCCGGGATGATGGTCTCGCTTGGGTGCAGCGCCTGGTGCAGGTCCTCGGTGCCGGTGGTATGGGCGTATTTGCCAACGTAGATGCTGGAACGGGATGGGCTGCACTGGGGGGCGGTCACGAAGGCGTGGGTGAAACGCGCTCCGTTGGCGGCCAGGGCGTCCACGTTCGGCGTCTGGATGTGTGGGTGGCCGTAGCAGCCAAAGTCGGGCATGCCGGCGTCATCGGCAAGCATCCAGACCACGTTGGGTCGTTCTGTGCTCATTCGCGATCGTCTCCGAATCATGACCTGGGTAACGCGGGGTGCTCGGTACCCAGTGGGTGTCGCCGAGCAGCGCCCTTGACCCTTCTGATTCGAAGCGGGGCGCGACCCGACGCGAATACGGGATTATGGCACGAGGTGCGCGCACGCCGATGGGTGCGGCCGAATCCCTCGGCCCTCAGCGCAGCGTGACGTTCATACGTCGCTCCCTCGGGTCCGCCGCCTCGGGATCGCGCATCACGGTGACGGGTACGGTGTCGCCGACTTGACGGTCGAGGAGGGCGAGCTTGACGTTCGCATAGCCGCTGATGGATCGATCGGCGACGCGGATGAGCCGATCACCCACCTGCAGACCCGCGGCCTTCGCCGCACTCTCCTCGCCGAAGCGGCGAATCGTGACCCCTGCCTCGGTCGATTCCAGGTAGGCGCCGAGACGCCCGGCTGGCGGCAAGTCCTGGCGGTCGGTCAGGACGATCCAATCCACTGGGGGGCCACCCGCATCGAGCCGATCTTGCTGGTTGATGGTCCGGATCGTCCAGGGGCCGCGGGCGGCCAGTCGCTCCGGGATGCTCGCCGGGGCCGCGACATGACCCGAGCCGGCGAGGATAACCAGGGTGGTTTCCGGGTTAGCCTTGAGGAATTCCGCGGCCGCCGCGGCCATTCCGGCATCCCAGAGGCGTTGGACCTGGAGGAAGCTCTCGAAGGATCGGTCCCCGGGGTGGCGGTCGAAGACCTCCTTGAGTCGCTCCCCATAGGTCTTCGGTTCCTCGAGAACCATCTCCGGGATCTGCGCCTTCTGCTCCGGCGTGAGTCCCTCCATGCCGTTGGCGGCAACGGTGCGGGTGATTTCGTGGGGAAGGTTCAAGGCCACCAAGGGGAGGTCCTGTTCGCGGGCAAAGCGAAAGATCGGACGGTAGAGACGGTAGTCATACCCCCACCGGGTGAAGTATTCGATGCCCTCGAGCAGCTCGGCCTCATCGTGGTCACCCGCCACGTACGCATCCAAGGTCGATTGAAAGGGCTGATGCACCATCTCCAAACCGACGGCAAGGGGCTTGCCTTGGGCCTGCAGGTGTTGGATCAGGCTCAGTTGATTCTGGTGATGGTCGAGGCGGTTGTGGGTCTCGCCGACGACGATGACACGGGCCTCGCCGAGTCGTTTGGCCAGCGACTCGAGGTCGGTGCCGGTGCCGCCCGGCACCGCGACGGGGGGCGAGGCGGCTTGGCCGGGCGGCTCGTCCGGTGTCGGGGTGGCCTGTAGGGTCAAAGTCCCGACGCCCATCAGGGCCAATAGGCCTAAACCCAGCAGGGGGCGAATTGTCGTATGCGATACCATGCGCGTCTCCTGAGGCCGGGGGATGAGCCGGGAGGCGTCGTAATCATGCGCCCCGCCGGACGTGAGGAATGGGACCACAGTCAGCGCCAAAGGTTATAGGACCGTGCCACCTGATGGTTCACCTTGTCGCTCGACGCGCATGAACCCCCTGTTTAGAGGAGAGGATTTCGTGCCCGACTCGCCCTATCCTGGACCGAGGACGCCCCCGAGCGTCCCGGTACCCCGCCGCGCGCAACCCGTGCGCGGCCTCGTTTACCTCGTGTTGCTCCTTGTCTCCGGCGCCGTTGCGGCCGAGGCCGTCCCCGTGCACCACCGCATGACCGTTGCGTTGGATCCGGACCGCGGCACCCTGGCGGTGCGCGATACCCTGACCTGGCCCGAGGGTGCGTCCTCGGACCGGCGGCGCATCCTGCTCCATGCGGCCCTCGATCCTGAGTTGGTGGGATCCGGGTCGCTGACGCGACTGGGGCGCTCGGGTGATGATGCCGAGGGTATCGCGGTCTACGAGCTTCCGGTCGCCGCGCCCCAGCGCGTCACGCTGCGTTATCGCGGGCGCCTTCAGCAGGATCTCGAGGCACGCAGCAGCGGGCCACGGGCCCTGTACGATACCTCCGGACTGATCAGCGCCGAGGGCGTCTTCCTCGGTGGCGGCGCGGTTTGGTATCCCGAGGTCCCGGGGCGCCCGCTGACCTTTGAATTGACGGTGGAGCTCCCGGCCGGGTGGTTGGCGGTAAGCCAAGGACGGGGACGGCATAGGTCGAGCGATGCAGGGGCCACCAGCCATTGGGCTATCGATCAGCCCCAGGACCAGATCACCCTGGCGGCCAACCGGTTTCAACGGTTCGAATCGACGCAGGGCGACCTGACCGCGGAGGTCTACCTGCACTCCGGTGAGCCCGATGGCGCCGAACGCCGATCCCTTGCCCAACGCTATCTGGAGGCGACCCACCGCTATACCGCCCTGTACGAGCGCCTGATCGGTCCCTACCCCTACGCCAAGTTCGCCCTCGTCGAGAACTTCTGGGAGAGTGGCTACGGTCTGCCGTCCTACACCCTGCTCGGGCCGCGTGTCCTCCGGCTGCCCTTCATCGTGCATACCAGTTACCCCCACGAGATCCTCCACAACTGGTGGGGCAACGGCGTGACCATCGATGCGCGCGAGGGTAACTGGGCGGAGGGGTTGACCGCGTATCTGGCGGATCATCTCCTCAAGGCCCAGCGGGGCGAGGGGGCCGCCTACCGGCGCGAACAGCTCCAGCGCTTCGCCGATTACGTGCGCGCCGGCAAGGATCGTCCACTGAGCGCCTTCCGCGCTCGACATGGTGAAGCCAGCCAGGCCATTGGGTATGGTAAGGCCGCCTTCGTGTTCCATATGCTACGTCGCGACCTCGGTGACGCAGCCTTCCAGGCGGGGCTGCAACGCTTTTATGCGGACCATCGGTGGACGGCCGCCGATTGGTCGGATCTGCAGGCTGCCTTCGAGGCCGAAGCTGGGCGCTCCCTGGCGGGCTTCTTCGAGGCGTGGCGGACCCGCACCGGTGCGCCGCGGCTGGGGGTCACGATCGAGCGTGCCGATAAGGCCCCACGGCGTTTGACGATCCGCCTGCAACAGACGCAAGAGGCGCCGCCCTTCCCCGTGCAGGTGCCGGTGGTGATCATCGGCCGGGAGGCGGGCCAGCGTCACGAGCGCGTGGTCTCCCTCACGGGTCGGACCGCGGAGGTCGCCCTCGAGGTCGACTTTAACCCGGCTCAGGTGCGGGTTGATCCCCGCTTCGATGTCTTCCGCCGCCTCGCCCCGGGCGAGGTCCCGCCGGCCTTGTCCGGGGTGTTCGGCGCGGAGCAGCCCCTGGCCATCTTGCCCGCGGCGTCGGCGGAATCCAGCGGGACCCAGGCAGCCTATCGCCGGATCGCCCAAGCCTGGGGATTGGAGGCGGTGACCGCCGATGCCCTTGAGACGTTGCCCAAGGGGCGGGCCGTCTGGGTCTTCGGCTGGGACAACCCCTGGCGGCGCGTTGTGGATGCCCCCCCGCTCGACGGGGATGGGGCCAGGGGCCCGATGCGGGTCGGCGTCCATGACTTGGATCCGGCGGCGGATCTCATTGCCCTGGCGGGCCAACGCACCGATGAGGACGCGGTCGAGGCGGCATCGGCCGCCGGCTGGTTGGCGGGCCGTGAGCCACGGGTCTTGGCCGGCCTGGCGCGACGTCTACCCCACTACGGTAAGTATAGCTACGTGGTCTTCGACCAGGGTTCGGGGCGGGCTGAGTCCAAGGGGCGCTGGTCGAGCGGTGCCTCGGCGCTGACCGTCATCCTCGATCCTGAGGTTCCCTTTCGTTCCCTTCCCCCGCGCGCTCCCCTGATCGCGGCGGAACCGGCGCATCCTTCGGGCGGCACCGCCCGTTGAGTCCTGTTCCACGCCATCGACCCTGACCTGGCCCCGGGGAATAATGCCCTGGGTCCTGGGTCCGCGACGCACAAAAGGGGTCGATCGATGCGGAATCCGCGTGTCGTTCTGTGGTACGATTGAGAATTAAACGCATTTAAATGCGGTTTCCTTCGA
>CAYFWJ010000020.1:6884-35005 GCA_964346755.1 uncultured Ectothiorhodospiraceae bacterium | reverse complement strand
CAACGGCCACCCCGACGGTGCCCGCGGCAAACGTCCCCTTGAGAAAGGTTCGGCGCTTATCGTTCATGACTCCTCCGCTCAGCTAACCCTTAATCGATAGGGTGTCGATGTATTCAACGATTTTGGTACTCACTTCTTCGCTCAGGATCCGATGAGGTCTGAAGGTCGGCATGAGGATATGTGGATCCACCGGACAGGCGTCATAGACCCGGTTCCACAGCGTCTCTGGGTCCGGGTAACGCGCCTCCAGGGTGATCAATAGAGGGCCGATGTTGCCCGGCCGATCACCTCCTTCCATTTGATGGCGGGTGAGGCAGTTAACTTTTGTTCGATTGAAGGCGGGTTGCTTGCCTTCCTCGATCGTCGCTGCCGTGGTGCGCTCGTCGCGCTCCGCTTGGACCACGCCGACGGTTGAGGTGAGGAGGCCGATGATGACGGGCGCGCTAAAGTGGCGTGCGCGATGGCGCATCAGGAATCCTCCAATACAGTACCGGGCCTGGTGGGAGCGGTGGCTGCCCGAGTCGGATCCATCGCGGACGCCCTGCATCGGATGCCTCATATCCCAACGCTATTGGAGTGTAGGCCAATTCGGTTCGGACGGAAGCCTGCATCCGATAGAAATCATCAAGGCATCCATAGAAAAAACCGGCGTCTCGAATTTGCGCGGCACCGCTGTCGAGCCCGGAACCTCCATCTTGGGCGGGCCCGTGAAGCAATGCATCATCCGACGATTCACCCCGATCGAGGCACTTGGGGGGTTGGCACGGCTCGTCTGACTCGTTATGGAGTGTAGCCGAGCCTTAGCGGAGTTCAAGGGGGTTGTTGAGGCCGCCTCGGGGGCGCTATTCGGACGCCGGCGAGCCGAGACCGCTCGGCCGTTAGGGCGTTAGTTGACCTCAGGGGCCGTGAGATCACGGGAGCGGATCGTGGATTGTATCTCGTGTCTCAGGGTTTGGAGCCGGGCCCTGCGGATATCTGAGGGTGCCGGATTGCTATCGAGTCCGAGCTCGATTTGGTGTAAGGCCTCGAAGAATGTCCGATTCTCTCGATGAAAGCGCGCGAGGTACTCGTGGGCGGCTGAGGGACTTTCGAGTTCGTGGTAAACATTGGCCAAGAGTTTGAGGTAGCGCGGTTGCTCCTTGAGCGATTGCTGGTGTTCCCGGAGGAGACTCAAGGCTTCCTCAGCGGCTCCTTGAGCAAGCAGCGCCTCGACGTTTCGATAGATGAGCGGCTCGTAATTCGGATAGAGGCGCCGGGCCCGGCTTAGCCGATCGAGCCCGGCTTGCGGGTCGATGTCCGCCAGCTCGGCGCGAGCTTGGGTCAGGGTCCACCAGATGTGCCCGGGAAAACCCGCCGGGGTCTGTTCGAGGTGCTCCCGTGCCAATTGCGGGCGTTCCTGACGCAGTGCCAACAGGGCGAGACCGTATCGAGCGGCTAGCCTTGCTGCTTCGGGTCGATCGCTATCTTGGACCTGGGTCTCGAGTTCGCGGCGAAGACGATCCGGGTGTTGTGTCGCGAGCACTCGGACCCGGGTTCGAAACAAGGGGTAGTCCAGGTGTCGGGCGTCCGCGGAGGTCGTCGGGGTCTCTCGCGGGGGGCCGAGTGATTCGGCCCGATCCCTGGCCTCGGCGACTCGTGCCGAGGTCACCGGGTGGGTTCGTAGGAACTCCGGGGCGCCGAGCCCAGCGAAATGGCTCGCCTTTTGGAGTCGATCAAAGAATGCGGCCATGCCTTGAGGATCGAAGTTGGCCTGGGCGAGCAAATCGATACCGACGCGGTCGGCCTCGTACTCGTTTTGTCGGGTGTAGTTGATCTGCCCTTGGGCCTGCGTGGCGATGCCCCCATACACGGCGGCTTCTGCGAGCTCAGGGTCCTGGCTGCCGAGGAGAATGGCCGCGAGGAGCAAACCGGCCGTTTGCAAGGCAGTATCACCTTGCGCACCGGCGGCTCGGGTGTGATGCTTTTGCGTGACGTGGGCGATCTCGTGGGCGACGACACCCGCGAAGTGATCTTCATCTTCAGCCAAAGCGATCAGCCCGCTGTTGAACCCGATCGCCCCGCCCGGCAAGGCGAAGGCATTGATTTCCGGCGAACGGATCAGGAAAAGGTCTAGGCGGGTTTGAGCGAGTTCTGAGACCGCGTTGCGTCGGAAACGCGCGGCGAGTTGTTCCAGGTAATGCTCCGTCAGCGCGTCCTCAAGGAGCAAGCCCTGGGTCCGGAGTTGCGATTTGACCTGGCGCGCGATGGATTGGGCTTCCTGAGCCGAGAGATATCGCTCGCTCGGGTCGCCGAGATCGGGGAGCGCAAGATCGGCATGAGCCGTCGGCAACAACCCGGCATGGGTAAGCAGCAAGAGGCAAAAAGCGAGGATCGTAGGCCTCATGAGAACACCTCTGGACGAAATCCAACGAGCGGTCGGACCGCACGGCAGGCTACCCTCGATGACTCGTGAGCGATAGCCTGCTCCTCCAAGGCCTACGACTTGTGTCTTGAACGAAGATTCCGTCGTCGAGCCTACTTACCGCGTTGGGGTGCGGAGCTGTAGGCGCTCATTACCTCACGGCCTTGCCACGCCTTGCGGTTCAATAGCGCCTCGGGCACGTGGAGCTGATCCCCATGAGCCACCGGATAACGGCGCACGATGCGCTCAACCTTCTCATAAGGCATCTTGTAGAGTAGGCCCTCACGGTCCGTACGGCGAACGATCATGAAGTCGTCATATTTGCGGTACACATAGAGGTTGAAAGGGCGTAGATGTCCCTGCTCGTCCGTTAGGGTCAAGGCATAGCGGGTATGCTCTTCGAAGTCATCTTTTTGCATGGTTGCGAGCCCGCGTCGAGGTGAAAACGGTTTTACATTCTTTCAATCTCGATAATATCGGGTGGCATGCCGCTGAGACAACCGCCGTCTTCAGCCGACGGGCTTGGGACCGCGATCCTTTCTTATGGGGAATAAATCAAGCTCATAATCTTTTGAGAAACCCGCGTCATTCGTGTTATTGACTCGCCCGGCAACCGATTTCACCATTCGTTAAATAACCGATCGTTGGCTTAGGCCATAAACCGTCCGACCCGGCATGGGTCGACCCGGCAGGATGAGCGCGGTCGGGTGGTTCGGGTTGCATTTCGGCCAACCCGTATAGCCCAATATAATTACTTGCCTTTTAAATACAGGTGTCATATAACGAGTGCAAGCAGGAATCGGCATATGATTCATTGCTAATAAACTGAACTTATCGGAGCAGATAGATGGCAGACTTCGACAAAGAACTCGACGCTTCCGGCCTCAATTGCCCTCTTCCGGTCCTTAAGGCGAAGAAGAGCCTAACGGATCTGACGAGCGGTCAAACACTTCATATTATCGCAACGGACCCGGGCGCCTTGAAAGACTTCGACGCCTTCGCGAGACAGACCGGTAACGAACTGCTCGAATCCCGAGAGGAGAGCGGCAAGTACTACTTCACGATCAAGAAGTCATAGTCTCGACTGGTATCGAACACCCTAGCATGCTCGGAGACCCCACCATGTCCGATGATAAGAAGCTGGCCATTATCGCCACCAAGGGTACCCTGGATTGGGGCTATCCGCCCTTCATCCTCGCTTCGACAGCGGCAGCCCTTGGTTACGAGACGCAAATCTTCTTCACCTTTTACGGGTTGCAGCTCCTGAAGAAGAAGCTCGATCTCAAGGTGACATCCCTCGGCAATCCCGGTATGCCGATGCCCATGCCGATGCCGGTCGTGGCTCAGACGCTGCCCGGGATGCAGAGCATGATGACCACCATGATGAAGAAAAAGCTCAAATCGAAGGGTGTCGCGAGCCTCGAGGATCTGCGGGAATTGTGTGTCGAGGCGGATGTCAAACTCATTGCATGCCAGATGACGGTAGACTTGTTCGAGATGGACCCGAGCCAGTTCATCGACAACATCGAGTACGGCGGGGCTGCCACGTTCTTCGAGTTTGCTGGCGAGTCGGACATCTGCTTGTATACGTGAGGAGCCGGACGGCTCCTCACGAAATACGATTATTCGATGACACCGGTCATATTCAGCTTTTTTTCCCGTAAAAGTTGACTAAATTGATCGGGTATAAGGTCATCACGGCTGGAGACAAGCGCCAATCTGAGGTATGGGTCATGGCAACCTACGCTGAAATGCAACAAATCTTTGACGATATCCGGGGTGATTTCCGGTATGACCACGAGCTGAATGGATGTCTCAACTGCGGGATCTGCACGGCGACCTGCCCCTCGGCTCAGTTCTACGACTACAGCCCGCGTGAGATCGTCCAGCTCCTTTGGACGGAGAACGTCGAGCAGATCTACGACGCCATGCAGGAGAAGATCTGGGCCTGTGCCCAATGCATGACCTGTGCCGCGCGTTGTCCCTTCCAGAACTCACCGGGTGGCCTAGTTGCCATCATGCGTGAGGTGGCGATCAAGCACGAGATGCAGTCGGCCAAGGACGTCCTCCGGCCCTTTGGACGCGTGATGCTGAAGCTGATCACCACGGGCAATCAGCTCTCCCCGGACATGATCCAGCCCGATCACTTCCCGGACTGGGGGCCAAACATCCAAAAGGTCGAAGGGGATCTCGACATCCTGCGTAAGGCAATCCCGGTCAAAACCCTCCAGACCGTGGACACGGCGTGGGAGGTATCCCTCAAGACCTCCGTGGAGATGTATACGATCTGGGAGATGACCGGAGTGCTCGCGTCACTGGAGCTGATGGACGAGAACCTGTACGACGTCATTGAGGACTTCATCGACGAGAAAAAAGAAGACTACGAGGAGTGGCTGGAAGAGCAAGAGGAAGCCTGAAACCCGTATCGGCTCGAGTTCGTGCGGGTTGATTCCCGCCCGATTCTGACTGTCAACACATTACTCTCTGGGGAGCGACTTCATCATGACAGGTCCTGATTATACCCCCGGCAACCACAACGCAGGCCCGGAAGGCGCCGGCGCCGGTTCCATGAAGCCCGGATTTCACAATACCGACGGTCAAGGCATCGCGGGTCACGGATCGTTCTTCCAGGCAACCGATCTCTCGAAAGAAGAAGCGGTTCAGGCGACCGAATGGGTCCGCAAGCATGTGGATCGACGGACGGTCGATCTCGGCGATCGTATGGATGATGTGCGCGAGCATATGTGGGAGCTCGAAAAGGATGGCGAGATCATCGTCCACCGCATCACCGACGATCACCAGCCAGCGGCCGTCAATACGCTGTTCGGTTGGGAGAAGAAGATCCCGACCCGGCAGCTGTGGCATCACAAGTCCTGCGGCCAGTGCGGCAACATCCCCGGTTATCCGACCTCGCTGCTCTGGTTGATGAACAAGTTCGGGTTTGAGCCCGGCAAGGACTACCTTGACGAAACCGACCAGACCTCGTGCACGGCCTGGAATTACCATGGCTCTGGGATCGGTAACGTCGAGTCCCTGTCCGCGGTCTTTCTGCGCAACTTCCACCAGGCCTACATCTCGGGCGTTCAGCATGGCCACGAGGCGGGCCATTTCTTCCCGTTGGTGCATTGCGGTACCTCGTTCGGTAACTACAAGGAGATCCGCAAGTACCTCATCGAATCTGCCGAGCTCCGCGAGAAGGTCAAGAAGATCCTGGGCAAGCTCGGGCGTCTCGTCGACGGCAAGCTGGTGATTCCGGAAGAGATCATCCACTATTCGGAGTGGGTGCACGTGATGCGTAACCGCATCGCCTCCGAGCTGCAGACCATCGACGTCTCCAATATCCGGACGACGACGCACGTTGCATGCCACTATTATAAGATGGTCCACGAAGACGCCATCTACGACCCGAACGTCCTCGGTGGCAATCGCACCGCGATCATCACGGGTGTGGCTCAGGCCCTCGGTTCCCCGTCGATCGACTACTCCACCTGGTATGATTGCTGCGGCTTCGGGTTCCGCCACATCATCTCCGAGCGTGAGTTCACGCGGTCCTTCACGATGGACCGCAAGATTCGGGTTGCCAAGGAAGAAGCGCAAGCCGATGTCATGCTGGCCAACGATACCGGCTGCGTCACGACGATGGACAAGAACCAGTGGATCGGCAAGGCGCACGACCAGAACTTCCAAGTCCCGATCATGGCCGAAGTGCAGTTCGCCGCGCTCGCTTGTGGGGCCGATCCGTTCAAGATCGTGCAGCTCCAATGGCACGCCTCACCGTGTGAGGATGTGGTCGAGAAGATGGGTATCTCCTGGGATGAAGCCAAGAAGAACTTCCAGAGCTACCTCAAAGAGGTTGAGGCCGGCAACATCGAATACCTGTACAACCCAGAATTGGCTTACGGGAGCAGTGCATAAATGCAAGATACCGTCCTGGTAGTGGGCGCGGGGCCGGCCGGACTCTCGGCCGCCGCAAGCGTGACGGCCGCCGGATTCAAGGTGGCGCTGGTGGAGAAAGAGGACGTTCTCGGGGGAACGCCCATCCTATCCGGTTACGCGAAGCTCGTGCCGTCCGGCGAATGGGCGTCCGAGGCCATGGGCCGCATGGTGCGCCGGGTCGAAGAGGACGATAACGTAGCGATCCACACGGGTGTGAAAGTGGAGCAGTTGGATGGCGAAGCGGGGGATTTCACCGCACGTCTCACCGACGGTACCACCGTCCAAGCAGGCTCGGTGATTCTGGGGACGGGCTTCACTCACTTCGACTCTATCAACAAGCCCGAATGGGGCTTCGGCACCTACGAAGACGTGCTGACGACCACCCAGGTCGAGCAGATGGTGGCCAACGGCGAGATCCGGTGCCCGTCCGACGGTCGAGTCCCAGAGCGGGTCGCGATCCTCCTGTGCGTCGGGTCCCGGGATCGTCAGATCGGCCGGGAATGGTGTTCCAAGATCTGCTGCACAGTCTCGGCCAATGCTGCCATGGAGATCAAGGAATTGTCCCCGCAGACCGACGTCTTCATCTACTACATGGATATCCGGACCTTCGGGTTGTACGAGGACAAGTTCTATTGGAAGTCCCAGGAAGAGTTCAAGACGAAGTTCGTCAAGGCGCGAATCGCGGAGGTTACCACGTCCGGCGACGGGCGTCTGTTGGTGAAAGGCGAGGATACGCTCGTCAAGCGCCCGATCGTCATCCCCTTCGATCTGGTGGTGCATGCGATCGGTATGGATCCCAACGAGGATAATCCGCAAATCTCGCGTACCTTTGGGGTTGGGCTGGAGAAGCACGGCTTCATCGACCGAGCGGAGCATTACACCAACACCTGCGGTACGACGCGACGGGGTGTTTACGCGGCCGGTGCTGCCTACGGGCCCGAGACCATCGACGACTCCATCTCGCAAGGGCATGCTGCAGCAGCCCGTGCGGTCGGCGACCTCAATGCTTTGGTTCGGAAAGCGGGCTAAATCCGAGGAGGGCGGGCACGATCATATCGTGCCCGCGACCCTCGAAGTCTCCTTCTACGAGGAGATCCTTACCGCCAAGATGCGCGGACTCGCGGATGCCTCCAGCCACCACGGGGGGCTCGAAGTGTTTGTCGAGGCGCTCCGCAATAAGCATCAGCTGTGCGCGACCGCCCTCGATGCGGCGACGCTCCCGACGTTGGCGGATGACCAGCTACACATGGTCTCGGAGACGGTTTTTGCGGCACGGCGGCGGCTGTTTCCCGTGTTCCAGGAATGGGGTACCGATCGGTTGCGGAGTTCCCTGGAGGAGTTGCTTCACGGGCAGGGGCCGTTACTAGAACGCCTCAACGGGTTCAGTGAACAGATCGAGGGGACCGACAAGTCACGTCTCAAAACCCGTCGGGCGCTCTGGGATTACGGCGCCGAATTGCTGCATTTTCGAGTACCTGAGCAGTATCCCTTAATGACGCGTTGGGTTTGGGATCCGAAGACGATGAGCGGTGCCCTCCGCGAGTTCATCAAGAACAATGACACCATGCGCGACGTGCCATTGAAGTTAACCCCGGAGGCGATCGAAGGGGCTCGTGTGTGGCTCGCGGAACGCCTCAACGAGGCCGGCTATTACCGGGACGTGCCCTTCCTGGTGGATCTCACGCTTGCCCAAGCCTATGCGGATTATTCTCGGGCTATGTCCATGACCCTGGGGATGATCGATGCGGAGTTCGGTGCCAAGCATGACCCGATGGAATTGCAGGCCAAGCTGTTGGGGATCGATCCGCACCGACGGGCCACGAGTACCTCGGATCGAACACTCCACTGAATGATTTGATCCCCTCCTGACATCTCGGAGTTCCTCATGGCGATCCATGAACAATCACTGATCGAGCCCGAGCGGCTTAAGGAACACGACGACCTCGTCGTCGATGGCGTCGACGTCTCGGGCCACTGGAATACGATGATCAATCCGCGGACGATTACGGACTACGATGATAACTTCGAGTCCAAGATCCAAGCGGATCCGAACGCGGCGAATGTCCATCGCTGCTGGCAATGCGGCTCGTGCACCAACTCGTGCACCGTGTACGAACTGAACACCCAGTTCAATCCCCGGTACTGGATCTACCTGACCCGACTCGGGCTCAAAGAGGAGCTGATCAAAGACAAAGACATCATCTGGCAGTGTGTATCTTGCAATAAGTGCACCAACATCTGTCCCAAGGACGTTAAGCCAGAGGGGGTCATGAAGGCGCTTTCCCACTGGCTTGAGGAAGAGGGGATCACGGAGAAGAGCCATTCTCGGGTCTTCGATGAGGAGTTTTGGGATCAGGTCTACAAGACGGGACGCATCGAAGACACCCATGTCCTCTTGCACTTCCTGCACAAGACCAAACAACCGATGATCCAGGCTTGGTTAGTCGAGTTCGGCAAGCGCATGTCGAAGCATCTGCCCATGACGGCAATGATGAACATGGGACTCAATTTCGTGTTTACCCCTAAGACCAAATCCTGGGGCAAAACCGGCGAGGTCCTGGCCGCTTACGTTCGCGAGCAGAAGGAGGCAGCCCATGGCTAAGGTCGCTTATTACCCCGGTTGTGCCCTCGAGGGTTCGGGTGGGCCCTACGATAAATCCACGCGGGCGTTGGTCAAAGCGCTCGGCTTGGAGATGGAGACGATTAAGGACTACAACTGCTGTGGCGCGATGGAGGTGAAGAACGTCCATCCCATGCTTCAGACCTATCTCTCGTCCCGGGTGATGGCGCTGGCGTCCGAGCAGATGGGGTTTGATGCCGTGATGGCGCCGTGCAACGGCTGCTATCACAACCTTAAGAAGGCGGAGTACGAGACGGCAACCTCCGAGGACGCCATGAGCACGGTCCAGGAGCTTGCCGAGAAGGCCGATGACCCAGTCTACAAGGGCGACGTGCGGACCCTGCACTTGCTTGAGTGGTTGATGGAAGATCTTGGCCCTGAGGGTATCAAGGCCAAGATGAAGAAGGATCTGAAGGGGATGAAGATCGCCAACTACTACGGCTGCATGTACACCCGGCCGCGGCAGATCTTCCCCGAGAAGGATCAAGGCCCGGGTTCGGAGTCGAGTTACAAGCCGCACTTCATGGATGACCTTCTTGAATCCGCCGGCGCGGTGAATGTGGATTACCCCCTGAAGACGGCCTGTTGCGGTGGTGCCCACACCCTTTCGGATGCGGACACCTCAACACAGCTCGTACTGAATCTTCTCCAAGCCGCGGAGGACTCCGGTGCCGAGGTGATCGCCACGGAATGCCCGACCTGCCACAGTGGATTGGAGATGCACCAGGTCCGTGCCGAGACGGAATTCGGGATCAAGACGACACCTAAGGTCCTGTACTTCACCCAGTTGTTGGGGTTGTCCATGGGGCTATCGCCACGCAAGCTAGGGATCCACGAGAACGTCAGCGATTCGATGGGCTTTCTCAAGGAGAAGGGCGTCATCTAATCCGCTGATGGCGACGGATCGAGCGCGGTATCGGATCAGCGGCGAGTGGGTTTACCCTCGCCGCTTGTTTTTGTCGTCAAGGTCAGAGACCATGCACGGGTCGGCTGTGGCCCAGTGGTGGCCCGCCCCCGGTCGCCGGATGGTGTCTCCTCGACGCCTCACGGCCTCCTGTGAATTCCCCGTGAATTCCGTTTCGTGTCCCACCGATGGCGAGTGTCCGCATGGCGTGCAATGGCTGTGAATTCCTACCCGAACTCTACTACGATGCCGAGTACCAGATCTGGGTCCGTGTCGAGGACGACGACACCCTGACGGTCGGCATGACCGATCTGTCGCAGACCATTGCCGGCAAGATCCTCCATCTTCGGGTTCGCAAGCCCGGAACGCGACGGCCGCCGGGCAAGCCGGTCGCGACCATCGAGAGTGGTAAATGGGCCGGTCCCATCCCCAATTTCTTCGAATGCATCATCGAGGAAGGCAATGCGGATGTGCTCGATAATCCCGCTTTGCTGAACAACGATCCCTTCAATGCCTGGGTTGCTCGCGTCCGGCCCGTCCAGGGGGTCGAATCGGCCTTGGAGGGGTTTTTGACCGGCGACGAGGCCCACGACGGCTATTGTGCCCGAGCCGAGCGGGAAGACATTCAATGTAATCGCATCCTCGCGTGAGGATCATGCTATGAACGAAGCCCAATTCCTCGATAATGACGAACAGTCGGTAGTCTTCGTTATGACCAGCGGCCCGTCGACGCCGCAGCGCTGCGCGACTCCTTTTTATCTGGGGGCGATGCTCGCATCCATGGACGTGGAGGTGCGCATCTTCTTCACCATGGAGGGTGTTCGGCTCATGCAACGCGGCGTGCCGGAATCCTTGGCGGCCATGGAGGGTGGCAAGAAGATTATTGACTTCATCAAGGATGCGAAGCGCGCCGGGGTCAAACTTCACGTTTGCCGTCCTGCGTTGCCGGGTTATTCGATGGAGGAGTCTGAGGACTTGATCGAACACGTCGATGCGGTCTCCCGGGCGAGTGAGCTCGCAGATTTGATCTTGAGCAGCGACAAAGTGGTTTCCTTCTAGTAGTCTTGCCATCAGATCGGCTTGTGCAAGCCGGTCAAGCCTGGGATAACCAACTAATTCGATCCGACTCGGGAGGAAGCTATGGGTGACGTGCGCGGCTGTAATCTGCCGGACGACCTGCTCTACAGCGTCGAAAACAACGTGTGGGTCCGCAAAGAAGACGACGGCAACGTAACGGTGGGTCTGACGTCGTATGCCTGCAGTTTGGCTGGCACGATCGTCTCGTACACGCCGAAGAAGGTGGGCAAGGACGTCAAGAAGGATAAATCCTGCGCGACCGTGGAGTCCGGCAAGTGGGTTGGACCGGCGAAAACCCCGGTCAGCGGCGAGGTCGTGGAGACGAACGATGCGGTCGCGTCGAATCCGGGCAAGATCAACGACGACCCCTACGGCGAGGGCTGGCTCGTCCGACTGAGCCCTTCCGACTGGGATGGCGATACGGCGGATCTTACCACGGGTGGCGACGCGATGGATGCCTTTGAAAAGAAGATGGAAGACGACGGTTTCAGCGGTTGCTGAACCCCGCGCGGGTATCCACCCCATCGACGGGCTGACCGGATACCCGCTGTTCACCGACGTGTCATTCATTCAAGTGCCGAGCCCCATCCCCTATGCCGCGCTCAAAACCTGACTGGCTCGAGGTCGTTCGACGTGTCGAGCCCCTCGAAGATATCCCCCTCGATGACGATCTGATCGCCGGTCTCCAGGATCGCGAGGCGATCGCCGCCGCTCGGCCCTTGATGAACTTCTACACCCCGTCGTTCAAGTCGTATCAGACGAGCGAGTTGAATGGGTGCGGCAAGAACGAATGGCCCGCGGTCTCCATCACCGGCGGCGATTGCAAGCTGCAATGCGATCATTGTAAGGCGAAGATCCTGGAGCCAATGATCCCGGCGCGGTCGCCGGAGGCCCTGTGGCGTACCGTGAACGAACTCGTCGCGGATGGCGCCCGAGGGATGCTGTTGACTGGAGGTTCGAACTATCGCAACGAGGTCGAATACGGGTCCTATTATGGGACGATTCGGCGTATCAAGGACACATTCCCGGATTTTAAGATCGCGGTGCACACCGCGTTGGTCGACGATGACATCGCTGCCTCCATGGAACAGGCCGGTATCGATGTGGCGATGATGGATGTGATCGGGGCTCAAGATACCATCACGCAGGTCTATCACCTCCGGCGTCAGGTCGAGGATTTCGAAAAGACCTTAGAATCGTTGGTGCGAACCCGTATGAAGGTCGTGCCGCACATCGTTCTGGGATTGCATTACGGGCATCTGCTCGGCGAATGGAATGCCTTGGAGATGTTGAGACGGCACCGCCCGGATGCGGTGGTTCTCGTCGTGGTCATGCCCTTTTACGCGCCGGCGAAACGGCCCTTCGTGACCCCCGATAGCACGGGCGTAGGCCAGTTCTTCGCCGATGCCCGTGAGGCCTTGAGCGATATCCCGGTGCTCCTCGGATGCGCCCGGCCGACGGGGGAAGTCAAGGGAACCCTCGATACCTATGCCGTCATGGCGGGGCTCGACGGGATTGCGCACCCGGCGGATGGCGCGGTTGAATTAGCGGCTCGGCTCGGACGCTCGGTTCAGGTGACACCGGCTTGCTGTTCCATCGTCGTCGGGGACGAGGTCTTGCCGACGATGGAGGGGGGCGAACGGGGCATCCAGTTGGACCTGGATACGATCCTGCAGGAAGAAGCTGCCTCACGGCGTCAAAGCCTGGCGACTTCGCGCTTGGGTCGTATCCCGGTCGTGACCCAACCCGCCGATGGCGCTTGATCGCGCGTGCCCAGCATAAAGTCACCGGGATCGATCGGAATGGTTCAATCCGAAGGTGGCCCGATGAGCTCCGAAAACCCTTCGCGTGCTTCAACAACGGATACCTCTGATGGGGTGAGCTGCGATGTGCTCGTCGTTGGGGGCGGTCCGGCCGGGGCAAGCGCCGCCAAAAAGGCAGCCGAACAGAACCGGCGGGTCATCCTCATCGATAAGGCCTCGGCGGAGGGCAAACCGGTCCAGTGTGCCGAGTTCATCCCGTTGGCGATGTTGCCTTACGCGTATCGAACGCGTTCGACGGTGCAGCGGATCGCGGGGATGAAGACCCGGCTCCCCTCCGGTGCGACGGAGTCCTCCGAGTTTCCGGGGCTCATGCTCGACCGTCATGCCTTCGATCAGCGCCTGTTGGACGAGGCCCGGGCGCTCGGGGCAGTCATCTACCCCGGGACCCGGTTGGAACGGTTGGCGCCTCAAAGGCATGAAGCGACGCTCGGCGGGGACGGTGCGCCCGCCGAACGTGTGCATTACCGAACGCTGGTGGCGGCGGATGGGCCCCATTCCACGGTCGGGCGGCAGCTGGGGCTCCCCGATCTGGCGGTCGTTGTCAGCCGTCAGTATACCGTGCCTTTACAAAAGCCCTATTCCGATACCGATATTTGGTTGAGCGACGCCTACCCGGGAGGCTACGCATGGTTGTTCCCCAAGGGTCAGGTGGCCAACCTCGGCGTTGGCATCGACCGGCGTTTCTGTCGGGATCTCAAGGCGCCGTTAGATGAACTGCACCGCCACCTTGTGGCCAATGGGTTCGTCGGTGAGCGGATCATCGGTCAGACCGGGGGCCCGATCCCGGTCAGTGGATTGCGTTCCCCTTTGGCCTATCGCGATGTGGTGTTCGTGGGCGATGCAGGCGGTCTGACCCATCCGATCACGGGTGCCGGGATCGCCCCGGCTGTCGTGACCGGGGAGATGGCCGGCGAGGCGGTGACGGCCTTCTTGGATGGAGACTCGGGCGCCTTGGACGAATACGCTGACGACGTCTACGATCTCTATGCGGAAAGCCTCGAACGGGCGGTCGAGCGGCGCGCCGAACTGGAGTCCATCTGGCATACCCCCGAGGCCAACGAGGACGCCGTGTTGCGCCGGGGCTGGATCGCCTTCACCGAATACTTCGCCCTGAGTGGATAGCTGCCGGCGGGGGTGATCCGCGCGCATCGTCGAGCGCACAATCGCCTCGTCGAGAGGCGGGCTGAGGGCTTTTGCGCGCATCCCCTCGCCCGGATCCGTCGCGGTTCGAGTGGCTAGCTCGGGGTGCTCATCCGTCAACTTTTCCGCCATGACCGTAGCCGGTCGAACTTCGAGGAAACGCCATGAATGCCTCCCCTGACCTGCTCACCCAGCCGTTACACTTCTATCGCCCGAACTATCACGTCAAGACCCCGGCGATGCGCTCGCCCGAGTACGTTCAGATGTCCACGGCGGCGGCCATCTCGCTGGGCTTGGTCCCCGGAACCATGCATCGCACGGCGTGTACCCATTGCCTCAATCTGCTCGTGACCTATCCGGAGGGATGTCGCGCGAACTGTGCCTATTGCGGCCTCGCGCGGCACCGCGAGGAGGCTCGAGATTACGCCGATCGGAACTTCATCCGAGTGGATTGGCCAACGGTCGGCTATGACGAGGTCATCGAACGGGTCAAGGCCGGCGAGGATGGGGGCCAGTTCGAGCGGATGTGCATCTCGATGATCACCCACCCGGACTCGGATGCGGATACCCTGACCCTGTTGCGTCGCTGGGTTGCTGAAGTCCCCCGGGTGCCGGTGTCCATCCTGTCGAATCCGACCTCCATGAGCTATGAGGACCTCAAGACGCTGCGGTACGAAGGCGCCGATATCTTTACCGTCGCCCTGGATGCGGTAACGCCGGAGGTCTTCGAACGAACGCGCGGCAAGACCGTGGATAGCCCGCACACGTGGGCGAAGTATTGGGAGGCGTTGGAATGGGCGGCCGAGATCTTCGGGCCCGAGAAGTTCGGGGCTCACCTCATCGCCGGCATGGGGGAGACCGAGCGAGAGATGATGGCGACCTGCGAGGCGATCACGAGCCGGGGGGGGCATACCCATATGTTCGCCTTCTTCCCGGAAGAGGGCTCGCTGATGGAGGATTGGTCGCCGGTGCCTCGGGATCAGTGGCGGCGTGTGCAGCTAGGCCGGTTCATCCTGGATTACGCGGACGGTGCGGTCGCTGATATGCGCTTCAACGACGCGGGCCAAATCGTGGATTTCGGGATGGACCGGCAGGAACTCGAGGCACTCATCGATTCCGGTAAGCCGTTTCAGACCTCTGGGTGTCCCGGCAAATCGGATGAGGAGGTCTCCGCGTGCAATCGCCCCTACGGCGATTCCAGCCCAGCGGATATTCGCTCGTTCCCCTTCGCCCTTGATGATAAAGACGTCGCTTATGTCCGCCGCCAGATGGCGGGCGAAGATGTCGGCACCCTGGATCTGGAGGCGGACGACGAATAGAGGGAGGTCGGCGTCGGTCCGGGGTTCTTCATGGGGCGAGCCGATCGGAGCGGCGGGTTTGCCGACCACCGCTCGGCGCCCTCGTGCACGGGTGTCCACTCGAGTCGGTTGAAATCGGTCACCCGTTTGGCTTACATCGCGCCTGGTTGACCCCGGTTCGGTGGACCCGTTTGGCCTCGGATGGGTTGAGCGTTAGGGAAGCGCATCGGTTGCCTCGAACGAATCCCGATTCCTCAAGGCCCATCCCCGGGTGTTTCCACCTAGGGCCGCTATTTGCGCTCCATGGCCCGTGACACGTGATCCCCCCAGGCGGTAACCGGCGGACGACGACGGGTCGTCATCGTCCGCCTATCGGGGACGGCGATTCGTGCATGAATGCCGGGTCGAGGGTTGTGAGGCGGCACATGGGTCGGACTGACTCGAGCGCAGTCAATCCGAGTCGTACGTCGACGGGCTGGTTTGTTTACCTAGGATGGGCCCATCGGCGGCGGGCGGCCCGTGGCTTGGGTTACAGCTGGGCTGGTCTCCGGGCCTGTGATTTGCCAGGCGACACCCGCACCTGGCCCGGAGGTTTACGGGGCCCCAGGGCTCTAGTAACGCCAGGCCCAATTGACCTCGACTTCCCACTGATCCATCTCGACAGCGACCTCCTGGGGGCTTCCTTGGAGCAGGGCCGGGTTCGAGCCTCCGATGCTGTTGTCCAGGGCGCGCATCACTGATAGGCCGACTTGCGCGTTGGAGCCGATGTCGTATTTGGCCCCGGCGGTCACGTGTTGTTGGATGGTCGCCGGTGCCAAGATGTTGAACACGCTCTGGTCTCCATCGAAGACTGCGTCGGCATGACTGAAACCGGCCAGTAACGTCAAGGGTCGAATCGGGTCCCATAGGATGCCGACTTTGAAGATCGACTGATCATCCCAACCGAAGCCGACGCCGTCATTGCCCCCCAGTTTTTGGTTATCCGGGGTCTGGTTGTTCAGTGGTATGTCGTTGGGGTTGGAGATGGCGGCGATATCGCCGTAGAGGATCTCTTGATAATCGAAGGTGACCGTTAGACGAGAAAGCACTTGGTAGGCAGCACTCATCGTATAGTTGGCCGGGATATCGAAGTTGCCTCCTTTGGCGAACAGGCCCGCATATTCGTCGAACTCACCCATCTGCACCTCGGTTTGGTAGGAGGCCCCGAGCCGTACCGGGCCAAAGCGGCCTTGCCAGCCGAATCGCCCCCCGAAGCCGAAGGCCTCGTCCTGTCCGTTGTTGGTTACCTTGTCGGGTTCCACAGAGAATTGCTTGAAGGGCTGCAGCCCCTCCGCCTCGAATTGTTGGAAGGCGATGAGTGGCGTCACCCCGACGGCCTGATTGGGCGTTAAGCGGTAGCTGTAGGTGATGCCGAGGAGGAGCTGAGCGAGGTCGACCCCCGTCGGTGTGCTCGCGCTGAAGGTACCGTCGGGATTGCCATTCAAGGGATTGTCCGGGTCCGCGTTCGTATCGAAGGGGGGTTGCGGATTGCCCGCCGGGCCGACGGCGGGATCCCCGTTCGGGTCGACCGGGACGAACTGAGCATTCGGGTCATTGGGTGTTGTCGGGCTTGGAGGCTGTCCGCGTTGAAAGACGAAGGGGGCCAGTTGCGTATTCGGGGGTAAGGCAAAGTTTCGGAAGATATTGGTGTCGTAATCCGTGTTCAGCCCCCCGTTGCCGTAGACCGAGACCCCGATGGCCGCGCGCGTGCCGAGCTCGTGGTTCCAGCCGAAGTGGGGGATCGCGAAGAAGTCGCCATCGCTTTCGACGGTTCCGGGAGGAATCGGGCTGCCCGGACCTCGGTCCTCTGCTGTGTAGCTGCGGTTGGGATTGAAGACAGCCGCCCCCACATCAATCCGGTTGCCAATAAAGGCCATGCCTGCCGGATTCGTTGCTGAGATCAACGAATCGAGGGGCAAGGCACCCCCTCCACCGGCGATGGCCTTGGATTGGGTGCCAAAGCCGTGGCTGAAGTAACCGTTTGTCGCGTCGACTCCGGGGGCATAGCCGACGATGGCCAGGAATAGGATCGCCCCGAGGCGCACCGGGATCGACGCGAAACACCTGGGTAACGAGTTAATACGTAACGCGCGGATCTTTTTGTTATCGGTTAGGCAGCACATGCTCGACGTCTCCATTTCGTTTGGGGGATGGCGGGGCGGGATAGACACCGTTTTCGTTGGGCCCCGTTTTGACTAGGAGCGTAGTAGAAAACAGCCGAAATGCAGGGTCTCTTGAGTTAGACAGCTGATCGGCGTCACGACAGCGGCGGGTGGGGAAGACGCTCAGGCCAATGATTGTGGCGTTCGGGGTGGGGTGGTACTGTGTCTCGTATTCTGGTCGCGGATAAAAAATCGATAGAAACCCAATCATTGGGGCGTTTCCGTTTGGAGGAGCTGATGTTTCGTGCAGCCTCTGTATCCTTATTGACGTTCCTATTCCTCGCTTCCGTCGCTGTGGCCCAGGCGGCCGAGCCGATGAAGCCCTATATCCTGGCCGAGACCGTGACGGACTCGCTCGACTCGCGGGCCGAAGCGCTCCAGCAGACCTTGACTGACGCGGGCTTCGAAGTCGTCGGGCGTTACGCACCCTATGAGGGAGCCCACGTCCTGGTGGTGACCCACGACACCCTGAAATCCACGGCGGCCCAAACGGATCGCGGCGGATACGGGGCCGTGCAGCGGGTTGCCATGACGGCGGTTGGCGAGGGTGAGGTCCAGGTGGCCTACACCAACCCCGAGTATGTCGCCCACGCGTATCGGCTGGCTGATGACCTCAGCGAGGTTCGAGAGGCCTTGGAGCAAGCCCTCGGGGCCGAGATGGCCTTCGGGGCCCAAGAGGGATTGACGCCCAAGGAGCTGCGGAAGTACCACTTCAAGATCTTCATGCCCCATTTCGACGACCCATTGGATCTCGCGGAGTACGGGAGCCACGCCGAGGCCGTCAAGGCCGTTCAACAGCGCCTAGAGGCTACGACGAGCGGTGTGGGCTTGGTCTATCGGGTCGATATCCCCGGTAAAGACCAGACGCTCTTCGGCGTGTCCTTTGATCCGGCGGCGGGTGCCCCGGAGGATACCGAGGAGCGCTATCAAATGGAGACGGTCACCCAAGGCGACTTGAAGCCGACCCCGTATTGGCCCTATGAGCTGCTCGTCGATGCGGGACGCGTCGAGGCCTTGAATATGAAGTTCCGTATGGCGGTGCATTTCCCGAATCTGGGGATGGGGACCTTCATGAACCTGATGAGCTCCCCCGGGGCCGTGAAAGACGCCTTGACCGCCGTGGCCGAACGTTAAACCGCAGTGGCGATGACAGCCCCGGCGATGGCCGGGGTTTTTTCGCGTCCCCTCATCGACGAGAATGACGGGGTCATTGGTTTCGATACGCATGAGGCATGGGATGAAATCCGCTAAGGGCTCCAATCTCGGTGAGATTCGCAACGAGCTGAATCGCTATAAGAAGGGCGAAAAGTTCGATATCCATCAGTTCAATCAGATCGCGCGGCTGGCTTGGTTGGGCAAGGTCAGCCTGCAGCCCCTGGATCCCCAGGATTCCGAGTGTCGCGCCTATCTCATGCACGTGGATCACCTGGACGGGTTGCCGAGCCACATCATCAATGCCGATGATGAGCTGCTCGGCCACATCTTTATCGTGGATGGCGAGCAGGGGGATGCCCTGGTCAAGACCTTGCGGACCGGTGTCGAAGAGCGGGCCCGGTTGTATCACGAGTTGAACAATCGCGATTTCTACTTCCGGCATTTCTTCCAGTCCGATGCGGGGTCTGCCGACGCGTCCCGAGGGGCTTCGGGTTCGGATTCATCGGAATAACTCGAGCGGGTTGCGCGGTGCCAGAATCCGGATGGGGGATTCCCGTGAGGCCGAGTTTGTGGCATCAGGGCGGCTCACACCCCGCGCCCTCTATGGGGCGATGGAGTGGCTTGCTCACGAAGCGACGGCGCGGGGGCGGCCGATGCTCCTCGGGGCCTGGGTGGATCGGCCCCATATCTCACTCGGGGCGAGTCAGAGCGCTGCCGCTGAGTTGGACCGGCTGGCTTGCGCGCGGCAGGGGCTTGCCGTGTGGCGACGCCCCGTCGGTGGGGGGGCGGTTTGGGTCGATCCCGATCAGTGGTGCCTCGTGGCTGCAACCCCGCCGGCCGATCGACGGGCGGATTTGTTCGAGCGGGTGTTGCCGGCCCTGGCCTGCCTCCATCAACGGTATGGCCTGGCGGTGGAGCGACGGGGCCGAGGTGATCTCTGGTTGGCGGGACGCAAGATCTTGGGGAGTGGAGGGGGATTCGTCGGCGGTGCGTCAGTCCTCGCGGCCGGGGTATTGCTGCGTTTCGACGGGACCGGCTTCGCGAGCGTCGTCCGTGCCCCGTCCGCCGGCTTCCGCGATTGGCTTCGCGAGGCCCTTGTGAGCTCCATGACGGCTTGGTCGGACCATGGGTTGCGGCCGGGACGCCGGGGCTTGGAGCGGACCTGGGCGGAGTGTCTGGCCCGAGCCAGTGGTTGGCGACCCGCTCGACGCGAGCCCAGCGTTGCCGAGCGGGCGACGTGGGGCCGCTCGATACCCGATGATAGCGAGGATGAAGCCGACGCGTGTCCGAGGGGTAACCGGCTACTGCCTCACGGCATCAAGCTCCAGGATCAGGGGTTCCTCGTCGAGGCCGCGTTGCCGGAGGCGCTTGGTTTGCGTGTGCGTGTGACACAGGGCCGCATCACCCGGATCGCCTGCGCCGACCCGACCGTGACAACCGCCCTCCAGCGTAGCCTCGGCGTCCGCCCGAGCCATCCGCGTCTTGAATCGATCCTGCGCGCCCAGCTGGGTGACGACGCAGGTTCCCTCTGGTCTCAGCGCCTCGCCATCGTTTGCCGAGGCATGGAGGATCCCCGATGACCGAGCCGACCGTTGCCCGTCGTCTCGAGCGCTGTCTTATTCTGATGACGACGGATCACGCGTTCGAGGCGCGGGTCCGTGCGCTGTTGCCAGCCGAGTGGTCCCTCCGGTGTACGGACGACCTGGACGCCTTGGGCGAATGGAGCGATGTCCTTCTGTATCGGTTCATGTTGCTTGATCTGGATGAGGTCGAGGCCTTCGATCCTCCGGAAGTCATCCGGGCCCTACGGATGGAGTATCAGATCAACCTGGCCGTGTTTTGCTTCGGTGGCGACGAGGCGCTTCGTGACGAGATGCGGCTGCTTCGAGCGGATCGGTTCTTCGACCGAGACGAGCTGATCGATAAACTGCCACTGTTCCTTGAGCACTATGACTGGGGTGAGTGACTCCGATCATCCCCGGGACCCCGGGGCGGCGGGCGATTCCGGCTTCGATACGCTGGCGGTTCGTGCGGGACAGCACCGAACGAATGAGCAAGAGCAGGCCGAGCCGATCTTCACCACCTCGAGCTTCGTCTTTCGCTCGGCCCAAGAGGCGGCGAATCGTTTCGCGGGGGTCGACGAGGGGAATATCTATTCGCGGTTTACCAACCCGACGGTACGCACCTTCGAGAACCGCCTCGCCGCCCTTGAAGGTGGCGAGGCGTGCGTGGCCACAGCCTCAGGCATGGCGGGGATCGCGGCGCTGGTCCTCGGCCTGTTGCAGCAGGGGGATCACGTGGTCGCTGGTCGGGGCGTGTTCGGCAGCACGCGGGTCTTCTTCGAGCGCTTTTTCCCCCGCTACGGCCTGAGCGTCTCCTGGGTCCCGACCACCGAGCCAGCGGCCTGGCGTGAGGCCATCCAGCCCAATACCCGGCTGTTCTTCCTCGAGACCCCGACCAATCCCACGCTAGAGCTCGGAGACATTCCGGCCTTGGCCGAGATCGCACGGGCCCACGATGTGCTCCTGGCGGTGGACAATTGCTTCTGCACACCGGCCCTTCAACGCCCGTTGGAGCTCGGTGCCCATCTGGTCACCCACTCGGCGACGAAATATCTCGACGGCCAGGGCCGGATCGTGGGTGGGGCTGTGGTGGGGGATCGTCACCACGTGGGCGAGTCGATCTACGGCTTCCTGCGCACGGTCGGACCCACCTTGAGTCCGTTCAATGCCTGGGTGGCGCTCAAGGGGCTGGAGACGTTGCGGCTGCGCATGGCGGCCCATAGTCGTAACGCCCAGCGCTTGGCGGACGTCCTCGCGGAGGAACCCGGGGTCCGGGCCGTCCGTTACCCGGGCCTGCGCAGCCATCCCCAGTATGCCTTGGCCGTTCGCCAGCAGCGGGACTTCGGCGGCATCGTCAGCTTCGAGGTGGAAGGGGGCCAGGAAACCGCTTGGCGACTCATCGACCGGACCCGGCTGTTGTCCATTACCGCGAACCTCGGCGATACCAAGAGCACCATTACGCATCCCGCGAGTACCACCCATGGACGCTTGACCGAGGCGCAGCGCCAGGCCATGGGGATCGGTCCGGGGATGATCCGGATCGCCGTTGGACTCGAGGACTTCGATGACATCTGGGCCGATGTCCGCCAGGCCTTGCAGGGGGCTCGTTCCGGGGCATGATGACCCCGCGCGACGAACTCCTTGCCTTGTTCGAGTCAGGCTGTGCGGCGGTCGCCGGGGATCAGGCCGTCGCCCGGGCCCTGGCGGGTCGACCCCGGCCCGATCGGGTGTGGATCTTTGCCGTGGGCAAGGCGGCCGTTGCCATGGTCGAGGGGGCTCGGGCGGCCTGGGGGGAGCACATCGAGCGGGGTTGGGTGGTGGTCCCCCATGGCACCGACATAACCCCTTTGGCTGGGGATACACGGTGGTTTATCCAGGCCGCGGGCCATCCGGAGCCGGATGCGGGCAGCCTGGCAGCCGGGGACGCCGTGTTGCGCGGGGTGGCGGCACTTCCGGCGGACTGCCAACCCCTGTACCTGATCTCCGGTGGCAGTTCGGCCCTGCTCGAGGTGCTGCGGCCGCCCCTGCGCCTCGTGGACCTCCAGCGCATCAACGCCGATCTGCTCGCCGGTGGTTGGCCGATTACGACCATCAATGCGGTGCGCCGCCGTCTCTCTCGGGTCAAGGGCGGTGGCTTGCGTCCGGCGGTGGGCTCGGTCGCTCCCCTCGCCCTCTATATCTCCGATGTCCCCGGAGATGATCCGGCCGTGATCGGCTCAGGGCTCGTCGTCGAGCCGGCACCCAACGCTCGGCCGGAGGCCCTGCCGGCGGAGATCCCGGCCTGGTTCGACGCCTTCGAGCTCGAGGCCTCCCCGGTCGATGCCCGGGCCCCCGTTGAGCATGTGGTCGTCGCCGATCTGACCGATGCCTGTCGCGGGGTGGTGACGGCGGCGGAGCGCCGGGGTCGCCGGGCCTTTTTTATGCCGCCGCGGCTGCGCGGGGAGGCAGCGCCCCTCGGCGAGGCCCTCGCGGACACGCTGGTTTCCGGCCCCGCTGGCGTCTTCGTCTGGGGGGGTGAAGCCACGGTGACCTTGCCCGCGGATCCGGGGAACGGGGGCCGCGCCCAGGCCCTAGCCTTGGCGGCGGCCCGGCGCTTTGCCGAGGCGTCGCGCGATGCGCGCACCCTGGCCCTGCTCGCCGGGGGGACGGATGGTCGGGACGGTCCGACCGAGGCCGCCGGGGGGGTTGTCGACCCGCAAACCGTCGCCCGGGGGCAGGCCGCAGGCGGGGATGCCGCGTCTGCGTTGGCGTGCGCCGATGCGGGTGGGTTCCTAGCCCGTAGCGGCGATCGGCTCGTGACGGGGCCGACCGGAACCAACGTGACGGATCTCGTCATCGGCTGGGTCGGTCCTTGAGTGGCTTGGCTGTTATCATGTCATGAACGAAACGGGGCGCTATCACGAGGCAGGCCATGGTCGATCAACAACCCGGCGAGCCAATCGAACGGGAGCATTCGGATTGGCGGTCGGAGCATCAGGATTGGTTGGAGGATATCGCGGCGTGGGAAACCGAGATTCACGCGGCGCTGACCCGAGTGGACCAGTTGCGGGTGACGCTTGAGGCGCACCGAGCGGCGATCACCGCTCATCGCCAACGCATCCAGTCCCACGAGCAAGCCATCGCCGATCATGAGCAGGTACAACGGCAGGCCCACTCGGTCGAGTCCGGACGCGGTGACTATGGGGTGTTGGATGCGGCGGCGAGCCAGCGTCACGCCTACGAGCATGAGAAACACGATGAGGAGGCACGGATCCATGCGGAGATCGCCGCGCGCCACGCCACGTTGCTCGGTGTGACCCCACCCGCCGGTGACGAGGTTTTGAATGATGGCCCTACATGAGCCCGTTCCCCCCCTCGAAGAGGCGGTCCCCCGGGGCGCCAACCTGTTTCGCATCGCCGAGCAGGCCTTGTTGGATCGGGATCCGGAGCACAAGATCACGGTTTCCCAAGAGGCCGTCATTGCCTGGATGCAGCGCCGCTTGGTCCGCGATGAGGCACCGCCCCCGGAGACGGTGCAGGCCCCGGGGCGCCCCGAGCGACCCCTGCTCGTCGCCCCGGGCGAGGTTCCCCGGCGCAGCCTGCAAACCGAGACCGGCCGAGCGGCGTTCATTCACGCCCTGACCCATATCGAGTTCAACGCCATCAATCTCGCCTGGGACGCGGTGTATCGCTATCGCGATCTGCCCGACGAGTTCTACGAGGACTGGGTGCGCGTGGCCGCCGAAGAGGCCTACCACTTTACGTTGCTGCGGGATCATCTGCGGGAGATGGGTTACGACTACGGCCATTTCACGGCCCACGATGGGCTTTGGCAGTTGGCGGTCGAGACGGCGGACGATCCGCTCGCGCGCATGGCCTTGGTGGCTCGCGTCGCCGAGGCCCGGGGGCTCGATGTCATCCCGGAGATGATTCGCCGCCTGACGCAGGTCGGCGAGGACAAGGTCGTCGATCTGATGAACGTCATCCATCGTGATGAGATCGGTCACGTCTCCTTCGGCTCGAAGTGGTTCCGGTACCTCTGCGACCAGCGCGGGCTAGAACCACGACCGACGTTTCGGGCCTTGGTCGCGGAGCGGGGGCGCCAACAGATCAAATTACCCCTCAATGAAGACAGCCGTCGGCGTGCCGGTTTTACCGACGAGGAGCTCGACGACCTCAAGGCCCTGGCGGCGGATTCCGGTTGACGGGTACGGGACGGCGTACCCGGATCGTGAGGTGTCGATGCGACGCATTCTGATTGCCCTGCTCAAGGGCTATCGCTACCTGATCAGTCCCCTATTGGGGCCGCATTGTCGCTATCTCCCGACCTGTTCGGCCTACGCGGTCGAGGCCCTGGAGATCCACGGCCTCTGGCGAGGCAGCGGGTTGGCCATCCGTCGCGTCCTGCGTTGTCACCCCTTCCATCCTGGGGGTTATGACCCCGTGCCACCGCCCTCGACCCCGTCATCCGAAGGACCGGGCGAGGGTCCGCGGGATGAGGTCGAGCGGCGGAACCGCTAAGGGCCCCTCCGGTGGCGCTCGATTGCGCGGTACGGTGCCACCCATGCCCGGAGCCGAGGCGGCGGGTCTGCCGGGGTCCCGGGAGGGCCATCTTGGTCTCGCTGGCCCTCTTCGCGTTCGATCTCCCACCCCGTGTCGCCGCCGAAACCCCGCCGGTTGAACCCCGGCGTACGGTCGTTCTCGCCGTGCCGGTCATCAGCAACTCCCCGAGTCAGGGATCGACCCTGGGCGCCTTGCCGTTTCGGGTCCAATCTGAGGCGAGTGGACGCATCGCGTCAGTCCTCGCCCCGTCGATCACCTTCAACGATCTCTCCGGCGTGTCGGGGGCGGTCCGGTGGTTCCATTACCCCGAGCCCGAGTCGATGGTTCGATGGGTCGTGAAGTGGTCCCAGGAGACGGAGCGGCGATTCGCGGCCTTCTTCGAAGATGCACGTTTCCTCGGGCCGGATTGGCACGTCCTCGGCGAGGTGAGCTACGACCGCACGGGTGGGCAGCGCTTCTTTGGGATTGGCCCCGAGACGGCTGACGCGGCCGAATCCAACTACACCGATCGTCGGCTCACCCTGGCCTTCGGGGTGGGCTACCGCCTCTGGCCCGATACCTACGCCTGGTATCGCCCGCGGTTTATCGATTCGGATCTCGCCTCGGGACTCGATCCGCGGACCCCGTTCATCCGGGCGCGTTTCCCTGAGGTCACCGGCGTCGACCGGGCCCATACCCTGGCTCAGCGGTTCGCGCTGCGCTATGACACGCGGCCGCAGCGAACCCAATCAGCGCGCGGGTGGTTGATCGAGCCGTATCTCGAATTGGCCTTCGAGGATGCCGGGTCCTCGAGTACCTTTCAGCGTTATGGCCTGGATGCCCGACGTTATCAGCCCCTGGGGGGGCCGGGTTGGGTCACGGTGGGCCGCGTGCTTGCCGAACAGATGGACGGGCACGAGATCCCCTTCCAAGAGCTAGCCAGTCTCGGTGGCGAGCAGCGTCTATCCGCCTTTCCCCGGGACCGATTCCTGGATCGGTCCCTCCTGTTGCTCTCGGCGGAGCAACGCATCACCTTCCTCGAGACGCGCATCAACAACACGGAGCTTCGTTGGGAGATCGCACCACGAATCGAGTGGGGGGGGGTCGCCCGCTCCTGGGGTCGGCTCGAGGGGCCGGCGATGCGTTTCGTCTACGGCGTCGGGTTTCGGCTGAATGCCTCCGCGATCACGGCCAAGGTCGACGTCGGGTTCAGCGATGACGCCTCGGCGGTCTTTGCAGGGCTCGGTTATCCCTTTTGACGGGCGGTGTGCGGTCGTGCGGCTCGCCCACCGCGCAGACGCCGTGTGGGGGTCAGTTCGCGCGATCCAGGCGCGCGGCCACCGCGTGGATCGCCTCGGCCACCTCGACCGGATAACCACCGGTACGGTCCAGGCGACGGAGCGACTCGGGGAGGGCGGCGACGGCCCGCTGGGCGTAGGCCCGAGTGACCGCGAGCTCCGGTGCGGCCTGCAAGCGGCGCCCCTCTTCCATGACCGGATGGAGCAAGGGCTCACCCGCGTGCGCTGCCGTGTTCAAGGTCAGTGTGTCGCCGACGGGGGTCCCGATCGGAACCGGACTCCCCGTACAGGGCTCGGTGGGCCCGTCGAAGCGTCGATAGATCTGCTTGCGCCCCGGCCAGGTGGCCTTGCCTTCCGAGCGCTTGCGGCGGGGTTGACCGGCGTATTCTTGCAATTTGTAGGCGCAGTCCAAATAGGGGGCATCGGCCGAGGTATCCAACCGGGTGCCGACACCATACCCGGTGATCGGGGCATTGGCCGCCTGCAGATCCGCGAGGGCGTATTCGTCGAGACTCCCACTGGCGAAGATCCCGACCTCGCTCAGGCCACCCGCGTCGAGGATCCCGCGGACGCTGCGGGCCTGCGCCGCGAGGTCGCCGCTGTCGAGGCGCACCGCCCGGATCCGGATGCCGTCGGCCGCCAGGCGCGGTGCCAGATCGACGACCCGTTGGGCCGCCCGGGCAACATCGTAGGTATCGATCAGCAAGACCACGTTACCCGGCTGGGTGCGGGCGAAGCGCTCGAACGCCACGGCCTCGTCGTCGAACGACTGAACGTAGGCGTGGGCCATCGTGCCGTAAAGCGGGATGCGGTACCGTTGCCCTGCGAGCACGGTGGCGGTGCCGGCCAAGCCGGCCAGGTAGCCGGCCCGGGCGGCCAGGAGTCCCGCCTCGGCGCCGTGGGCGCGGCGAAACCCGAAATCCACGATGGCTGCTTCCGGTGCAGCCAGGCTCAGACGAATCGCCTTTGAGGCGATTAGCGTTTGGAAATGCATCAGGTTGATGATCCGCGTCTCGACGAGTTGGGCCTCGGGCAGCGGCGCGATCACCTGCAAGATCGGCTCCCCCGGGAAGACCGGCGTGCCTTCCGGGACGGCATTCACCGAGCCTGTGAAACGAAGCCGCTGCAGCGATTCCAGGAAATCGCTGCTGAAGTGGCCCGTTTCCCGGAGCCAGGCGATGTCCTCGGCCGTGAAGTGGAGGTTCTCGAGGTACTCCAGCACCGGCTCCAGGCCGGCTGCCAGCAAGAAGCCGCGCCCGGGCGGCAAATCCCGAACGAGGAACTCGAAGACCGCCGTCTCCGCCATGCCGTCGTGATGGTAGGCCTGCAGCATGGTCAGCTGATAGAGATCGGTCAGGAGGGCCGATGTCTCGTGCGTTGCGTTCATGTGATCGCCTCGAGGGATGCGAAATGGGCACCGCGGGCGCGCATCGATGTCACGGCCGCTTCCGCGTCCCCCGGGTTGACCTCGACGGCGCGGATGGCCTCCGAGACGACCACTACCTCGAAGCCGTTCCGACAGGCATCTTCCACCGTGTGGCGAACGCAGTAATCGGTTGCCAAGCCGCCGATGACCAGTCGTTCGATGCCATTGGCTTGCAGCCAGTCGGCCAGTTCGGTGCCCTCAAACCCGGAGTAGGCCTCGAACGCCGGCGCCGTCGCCTTGGAGACGATGTGGGCCTCGGCAGGGAGTCGGAGATCGGCGGCAAAGGCCGCCCCCGCGCCCTCGGCGATGCAATGGGGTGGCCAGGGTCCGCCCTGGGCCTGGAACGAGCAATGATCGCTGGGATGCCAATCCCGCGTGGCGACGATGGGACGGGCGTGGGCTTGGAAGCGATCGATGAGGGTATTCAACGGTGGGATGACCGCATGACCCGCCGGGACTGCCAGCGCCCCACCCGGCAGGAAGTCGTTCTGGAGATCCACGATCACCAAGGCATCGCGAACGCCAATGGGGGACTCGGTGGCATGAGGGGATGGGGTGTTCATAAGACGTACCTCGACCCGTGACGGCGCGCGGCGTTACAGCAAAAGCCGCGCGCGGTTTGACAATGGCCCGCGTGCGCCTGGGCCGTCAATCGTGAGACAGTCGATCGGGGCCCCGAATCGATCGCGTGGCGGGTCGATCCCAGGCGCTCCCCGAGCGGGAGCCGCAGTCGCGGTGACCGGGCTCAGTCCGGGGCGG
>CAYFWJ010000020.1:0-6784 GCA_964346755.1 uncultured Ectothiorhodospiraceae bacterium | reverse complement strand
CGGGGCGGTGAGCCGCGCTTCCGGTCTCCCCGGCCCACAAGCGGGTGTGGTGATCACCCGCCAGACCCCCTCGGCCAGATCGTCGGCGACCTGGCCGAGGGGACAATCGAGGGTGCCATAGAGCCGCTGCATGGCCGTTTGCAACACCACGCCGAGGGCCATGCCGACAAGCAGTTCCGGGTTGCGCACGGGTATGGCCCCCTCAGCCATACCCGCTTCGAGCAAATCCCGTACGACGCGCACCGGGTTGTCCGGATCGGTGGCCACCGTCGGCTGCTCACGATGTTGATACAGTAAATGGTAGGAAAAGGCCAACCAATCCGCATCGGCGAGTCGACAGTAGCAGCGAACGACGGTGCGGACCCGCTCGGCGAAGTCTTCCGGGCCGTGCATCGCCTCCCGCAGGGCCCGGCCCAGCTCGCGATGGTGATCCAGGAACAGCGTCCACGCCAGGGCCTCCTTGCTGTCAAAGTGGCGATAAAGGGTGCCTTCCGCAACCTTGGCCCGATCGGTGATCTGGCGCGTCGTGGTCGCAGCGATCCCCTGTTCCACGAACAGCTCGAGCGCTGCGCGGGTCAAGCGATGTCGGGTTGCCGTCGCTTTAGACATACGCCCCTCGGCGCCGAGGTTTATGTCGCCGGGTCAACCGGTCATCGAGCCGGCGAATCGCCGAGGGCTGTGCGCAGGATTTTGACCACCCCATGTTTGACAAGGATGCCACAGTCTGTCTAGCATAAAAAGTGAGTGAGCGCTCACTTTTCTTCGAGAGGATCCTCCGATGACGCAATCGACCCTTTCCTTGCTCGGCACGCGTCGATTCCTGCCGCTCCTGGCGAGTCAAACGCTCGGGGCGATCAACGACAATCTATTCAAGAATGCCCTGCTGATTCTCATTACCTACCGCATGGCCGACGGCGGACCGGAGTTGGTCACCCTCGGGGCGGGCATCTTTGCCCTTCCCTTCCTGCTCCTGTCGGCGACCGGCGGGGAGCTGGCCGATCGTTTGGAGAAGTCGAAATGGACCCAGCAGCTCAAGCTGGCTGAGCTGGGGACCATGGGGATCGCAACCCTGGGATTCCTGACGAACAGTCTGATTATCCTGTTTGTGGCCCTGTTCCTGATGGGCTCGCAATCGGCCTTGATCAGCCCGATCAAGTTCGCCCTGATGCCGCAGCACCTGAACCAGGATCGGCTCCTGTCCGCCAACGGCCTGATGGAGTCCGGGATGTTCCTGGGGACGTTGGTGGGCAACATCATGGGGACCCTGCTCATCGCCACCGCCTGGGGGCCGGCCCTGACCAGCGCCCTGGCCCTGTTCCTGGCCGCCGCCGGTTATGGCTTCAGCCTCGCCATCCCCAAGGCGCCGATCGGGGCCGCGAATCTGCGCATCGATCTTGCCCCATGGCGTTCCGTCCCCCAAGTGGTGCAGGCCGCCTGGCGCCGCCGAGCGGTGTTTCTGGCCATCCTCGGGATCGCCTGGTTCTTCATGCTGGGTGCCACCTTCCTCGCCCAATTCCCGAACTATACCAAAGAGATCCTGAGCGCCGATCAAACCGTCGTGACCCTCTTCTTGACGGTCTTCTCGGTCGGCATCGCCCTCGGATCCTTGATAACCCATCGCCTCCTCCATGGCGAGATCACGCTGCGGTTCGTGCCCTTCGCCGCCATCGGCATGGCGGTCTTCTCCATCGATGTGTACTTCGCCAGCCGGGCGGCAGCGATCCCCGATAATTTGGAGCTCATGAGTGTCGGGGCCTTCGTTGCGCGGCCCGAGACATGGCGCATCCTGTTGGATCTCTTCGGGCTCGCGGTGACCGCGGGGATCTACGTGGTGCCCCTCTATGCCTTTGTTCAGACGGAAACGGAGGATCGGGATCGATCCCGGATCTTCGCGGCGTTGAACGTGTTGAATGCCTCCTTCGTGGTCGTGGCCACGGGGATCACCATGATGCTCTACCGCATCGGATTCGATACCGCCGAGGTGTTCTTGACGGCCGCGATCGGCCATCTGGTGGTCCTGGGCATCATCATCCGACTCCTGCCGCAAACCACCGTAAAAGGGCTGTTGGGGACCCTGATCCGGCTCCTGTTCCGGGTGGAGATACGCGGCCTCGAGCACTATCCGCCAGCCGGGGAGCGGGCGCTCGTGGTCGTCAATCACCAGTCCTACCTGGATGCCCCGATCCTGGCGACCTTGCTTCCGGGAATCCCCGTGTTCGCCATCGGTACCGAGATCGCCAAGGCCTGGTGGGTCCGGCCCTGGCTTCGGTTGGTCGAGGCCTTTCCCATGGACGCCACCAATCCGATGTCGACCAAGGATCTCGTCCATCGGGTTCGAGAGGGGCGGCGCTGCATCATTTTTCCGGAGGGGCGGATCACGGAGACGGGCGCCCTCATGAAGGTCTATGAGGGGCCCGGGATGATCGCCGATCGCACCCGCGCGCAGGTGGTGCCGGTGCGCATCGACGGGGCTCAATACTCGCTCTTCTCACTGCTCGGCGGCAAGGTCAAGCGACGCCTATTCCCGAAGATTACGGTCACCGTCCTGCCACCGCGTCATCTCGTCGTGCCCGCCCATCTGCGTGGGCGGCAGCGCCGGCACGAGGCCGGAGACGCGCTCTCGGAGTTGATGGTCGAGATGCTCTATCAGTCGGACCGCACGGACCGGAACCTGATGCAAGCCCTGTTCGATGCGGTGCGGATCCACGGCTCGGGGCGGCGGATCCTTGAAGATACGCAACTCAAACCGATGAGCTATCGGCGGTTGATCCTGGGCTCGCTGGTCCTCGGGGATCGGCTGCGTCGGTTTGCCGCGGAGGGGGAGCGCATCGGTGTCCTGTTGCCCAACGTCTTGGCGATGCCGGTGACGATGCTCGGTCTCATTGCCCACCGGCGCGTGCCGGCGTTACTCAATTTTACGCAAGGCGTGCGGGATTGGCGGAGCGCCTGTCAAGCGGCCGAACTGCGCTACGTGATTACCTCGCGGCGGTTCCTTGAGCAGGCGGGTCTTGGGGATCGGGTCGCGGCCCTCGGCGATACGGTGACTGTGGTGTATCTCGAAGACATCCGCTCGGAGGTAGGCACCCTCCAGAAGCTCACGGGACTGGCGCGTTACCACCTCCGTCGCGGGTTGCCGACCATCCGCCGGACCCGGCCCGAGGAGCCGGCGGTCGTCTTGTTTACCTCGGGCTCGGAGGGGGTGCCCAAGGGGGTGGTGCTGAGTCACGGCAACCTGGTGGCCAACACCCAACAAGTCCTCGCTCGCGTCGATATCAATCCCCGGGACAAGGTCTTCAACGCCTTGCCCCTGTTCCATTCCTTTGGACTCACGGCGGGCACCATCATGCCCCTCCTGAGCGGGATCCCCATCTTCCTGTATCCGACGCCGCTGCATTACCGGATCATCCCTGAGCTCGTCTACCGCACCAACGCCACGGTGCTGTTCGGCACGGACACCTTCCTGAGCGGCTATGCGCGCTACGCGAACCCCTATGACTTCTACACCATGCGTTTCGTGTGTGCCGGTGCCGAGCGGGTCCGTCCGGAGACCCGGCAACTCTGGATGGAGCGGTTCGGCCTGCGCATCTACGAGGGCTACGGGGCGACGGAGACCTCACCGGTGGTGGCCGTGAATACGCCGGCCTACTTCCGTGCGGGGACGGTCGGGCGACTCCTGCCCGGCATTGAGGCCCGCCTCGCGCCAGTCGAGGGGGTCGACAACGGGGGGGTCTTGCAGGTCCGCGGGGCCAATATCATGCGCGGCTACCTGCTGGCCTCGGATCCGGGTCATCTGCAGCCGCCCCGGGGCGGTTGGTACGATACCGGGGATATCGTGGCGTTCGATGAGCGGGGCTTCCTGGTGATCCGAGGTCGGCTGAAGCGCTTCGCCAAGATCGGGGGCGAGATGGTCTCGCTACAGGCGGTCGAGGAGTTGGCGGCCCAGGCCTATCCGGGCTGCCGCCACGCGGTCATCAGCGTCCCCGAGCCCCGTCGCGGCGAGGCCCTGGTGTTGATCAGCGAGGGGCTACAAGCGGATCGCCAAGTCATCGCTGAGACCGCGCGTCGGGCTGGCTACGCCGAGTACTTTGTCCCCCGCACGACGCACCGGGTCGAGACCTTGCCGGTCATGGGCAACGGCAAGGTGGATTATCGTCAGCTTCAGAGCGAATTCGGGGCCTCGGTCGGTACGGCGCATCCCGCGTCCCCGACGAAGGAGCCGGTGGAGGCGCCGCTGGATGATGCGGATGCCTGAATCCGGGTTCCGCCGGCCCTGGATCGGTGGTGGGGCTCGATTGGGGGCCCGGGACGGGTGACGGGTTCGATGCCGCGGACCCGCTCGGGATCGCCCCCGGTCGTGGCCTTGATGGGGCCGACGGCGATCGGCAAGACCGATCTTGCCCTCGGCCTGGCCGAGCATCTTCCCGTCGAGATCGTCTCGGTGGATGCGGCCCAGGTCTACCGCGGATTGGATATCGGGACCGCCAAGCCGAGTCGGGCGATTCGCGAGGCGATCCCCCATCATCTTGTCGACATTCGGGATCCGGCCGAGGTCTTCTCGGCAGCGGCGTTCGAACGGGCCGCCCGGGCGGCGATCGCCGACATCCGGGGCCGTGGCCGAATCCCGGTCTTGGTCGGGGGCACGTTGCTGTATTTCCGGGCCTTGTTCGACGGGTTGTCGGTTCTCCCATCGGCGGACGCGGCCACCCGGGCCTGGTTGGCCGAGCGTCAGGAACGGGAGGGGCTCCCGGCGCTCCACGCCGAGTTGCAGCGAGTCGATCCAGGGGCCGCCGAGCGGATCCATCCCCATGATCCGCAACGGGTGTTGCGGGCCCTGGAGGTGTTTCACCTCAGCGGTCATCCCATGAGCGCCTGGTGGACGCACTCGACCCCGGGCGCCTTCGGTCCCCCAGACGTCGCTTGGCGACTGATGCCCCAGGATCGAGCCCGTCTGCACCGCCGTATCGCGGACCGATTTGAGTCGATGTTAGCGCGAGGCCTGCTTGACGAGGTGCGGTCGCTGCATCAACGGGGGGATCTGCATGCGGGCCTTCCCGCGGTGCGGGCCGTGGGGTATCGCCAGGCCTGGGCCTATCTCGCGGGCGAGATCGATCGCTCGACCTTCGAGGCCCGCGCGGTGTCGGCGACCCGACAGTTGGCGAAGCGGCAATTGACGTGGCTGCGACGCGGGTCCGTGGGTGAACGGCTGAATCCCGACGAGCGGGCACTGTCAGAGCTTAGCAGAGTCCTTGTCCGGGCGATTCGGGCGGCCGTCGACGGCGCCTGAGGCGACGGCGAGTGTGTTATACTTGAGTGATATGGAACGCTTTTCCTAGGGAATCGGCGCATCCCGGGGGAGGAGACTGGGATCCGGGACGACGTATCGCGCCCGATCCCGCGTCGCAACGAGAATTCCAAAAACGAAGTGGAGCTGTCCATGGCAAAAGGGCAATCGCTACAAGAACCCTTCTTGAACGCGTTACGGCGGGAGCGCATCCCGGTATCGATCTACCTGGTGAACGGGATCAAACTTCAGGGGCAGATCGAGTCGTTCGACCAATTCGTCGTGCTGCTGCGCAATAGCGTCAGCCAGATGGTGTACAAGCACGCGATCTCGACCATCGTGCCGTCGCGTGCCGTCAAGCTCGCGCCGGCGGACGAGGAGGCCGAGGAATCGGCGCCCCCGCGGGAGTGAACCGATTCCCCCTCGGGGCGCCGCGAACGGCTCGACGCCCCGCCCTTGTGTTTCTGAGGTAGCCTGTTGTTCGAACGTCCTCAAACGGGCGAGACGGCCGTGCTCGTCCATATCCACTTCCCGACGGGCCAGACGTCGGAGGATCTCACCGAATTCCACGAACTCGTCCGCTCCGCCGGGGTAACCCCGTTGGACCATCTGGAAGCGCGACGGCGGAGTCCGGATCCGCGGTACTTTGTCGGGCGTGGTAAAGCCGAGGAGCTTCGGGAGCGGGTCCACGCCTGTGGGGGCGAATTGGTGCTGTTCAATCACGGCCTTTCGCCCAGTCAGGAGCGTAATCTCGAGTCGTTGCTCGGCTGTCGGGTCCTGGACCGGACCGGCCTCATCCTCGATATCTTTGCCCAGCGCGCCCGCTCTCACGATGGTAAACTGCAGGTCGAACTCGCCCAGCTCAAGCACCTGTCGACCCGACTGGTTCGGGGCTGGACCCACTTGGAGCGGCAAAAGGGCGGCATCGGCCTGCGCGGGCCCGGGGAAACCCAGCTCGAGACCGACCGGCGACTCCTCGGCGAGCGCATCAAGCAGATCCAGCGCCAGCTGCAAAAGGTGGGCGGGCAACGGGAGCAGGGACGGCAGGCCCGGCATAAGGTGCCTGTGCCGACCGTCTCTCTGGTGGGGTACACAAACGCGGGTAAGTCGACCCTGTTCAGCGGGCTGACCGAGTCCCCGGTCTATGTCGCGGATCAGCTGTTTGCCACGCTGGATCCGACCCTGCGTCGTTTTCGAGTGGGGCCGAGCGAAGAGGCGATCCTGGCGGATACGGTGGGTTTTATCCGCCATTTGCCCCACGACTTGGTCGCTGCCTTCCGGGCCACGCTGCAGGAGACCCGCGAGGCGCGGTTGCTACTCCATGTGGTGGACGCGGCGGATCCCCGGCGCGATGAGAACATGGAGGCGGTCGAAGGGGTTCTCCAAGCGATCGGCGCCGATCACGTCCCGCGCCTGGAGGTCTTCAATAAGATTGATCGTCTGGAGCAGGCGCCGCACGTCCACCGGGACGCGACGGGCCAACCCCAACGGGTTTGGGTTTCC